>JABRVU010000001.1:0-14515 GCA_039961895.1 Phycisphaerae bacterium
CCTCCCAGACCCCGCTGGCCGATTCGGGGATCGGCCCCCCCGCCGGCCGCGGCCCCACCGCCAGACACAGGTAGGCGTCCAGCCCGAAGGCCGCCTGAAGGCTTCGGGCGAAGTCGAAGTCGGTGACTTTGAGGATTCCTCCCGGCGCCTTCAGCAGCACGCCCGGGCACAACCCGCCGTGCGTGGCCGGGCGCGGCTGGCGAACCTGGTGGGCCGCCCGGATCGCGTCCAGGATCGCCCCCGTCGCCTCGTAAAGCTCCTCGACCGTCGCCCCCGGCAGGGCCGGGTCGAACAACGGCTCCAGCGGCACCGGCTCGGCGGACTCATGCTCGATGAAAAACGCCCCCGCCGTCTCCTGCACCTCGCCGATGAACCGAAGAATGTGGGCGGACTTGCCGGCCAGGTCGTTCTGCAGGCGCACCGCCGCCGTCAACAGCTCGCGCAGTTGCGCGCACTGCTGCGGCGTCGCGCCCTCGGGCTTCAGAATGACCCGCCGATACAGCTCGTCCATCAACCCCCTCGATGATCGCGGCTTGAGGATCCCGGCTTGCGAATCGGCCCTCCGCCGGCCCCCCACGCCCCGCGTCGGACCCGTCGATCCATCATAAGTATCGGCACGCCCGTCCCCGCAGACAACCGGCCACAACCCGGCCGCGCCCACCTCAGGCGCGATAGTCCCGCCCACCGGGGCAAACAGAAAAAAGAGGAACCAGCGCGGGCGCGCTCGTCCCTCGATCCGCGATCCGAAATCCGCGATTCCCCGGTCCGATCACGCCGCCGGCGGATCGAACTGCCCGACCATGGACATCTGGATCTCCACGCCCTTGAGCTTGAAGTGCGGGATCATCTGCACCTCGGACTTGAACAGCCCCGGCTTGCCCGGAACCGGCTCGGCCGTCACCTGGATCTCCTTGAGCGGATACTTGGCCGCCAGCTCGTCGTCCAGCGTGCCCTGCCGGCAGTACTGCTTGAGCCAGGTGTTGATCTCCGCGACCATCTTCTCGGCGTCCATCACCCGCCCGATGTTCTCGCGCCAGATGACCTTCAGGTAATGGGCCAGCCGGCAGGAGATCATCAGGTACGGGAAGGACATCCCCAGCCGGGCCCGGGTCTCGTCCTCCTTGCCCTGGGCGGTGTCCGGGAACTTGCCCACCTTCTTGATCGACGGGGCGTCGAAGAAAGCCGCGTTGTCGCTGTCCCGCCGCATGACCAGCGGCGTGAAGCCGAAGTTGCACAGGTCCACGTCCATGTCCTCGGAGATCAGCGTCTCGGTCGGAATCTTGGCCTGCACCTGGCCCATGGCCTCGTAGGTGTGCACCGGCAGGTTGGGAACCGTCCCGCCCGACTGCGGCCCCACGATGTGGTTGTACCAGCCGTAATTGGCGAAGCTCTCCGTCATCCGCCCGGCCAGGGCGAACGAGGCGTTGCCCCACAGGTAGCGGTCGTGCGTCTCCGAGCGCACGTCCTCCTCGAACGCGAAATCCTTGACGTCCTGGTCCTCCTTGGTGTAGGGCTTGCGCAGCAGGAACCGCGGCATGGCCAGGCTGATGTAGCGGGCGTCGTCGCTCTCGCGCAGCGCGTTCCACTTGGTGTACATCGGCCCGTCGAAGACCTCGTACATCTCCGGCAGCTTGGGCAGGTTGGTGAACGAATCCTCGCTCTTGCCGAACATCTTGGGGCTCACCCCGCCGATGAACGGGCACTTCGACACCGCCGAGACCCGCGAGATGTGCGAGAGCAGCTCCACGTCCGGGTTGCGGTAGTCGAACTCGTAGTTCGAGACCATCAGCCCGTAGGGCTTGCCGCCGAAGGTGTTGTACTGGTCGCGGTAGACCTGCTTGAACAGCCCGGACTTCTGCCAGTCCTTGCAGTCCTGGAAGTCGGCCAGCAGGTCCTCCTTGTTGGCGTTGAGCACCTCGATGCGGATGTTCTGGCGGAACTCGGTGTTGTCCACCAGGTACCACAGGCTCCGCCAGGCCGACTCCAGCTTCTGGAAGTCCTTGTTGTGCAGGATCTCGTTGACCTGGGCGGAAAGCTGCTGGTCGATCTCGGCGATGAAGTCGTCGACCCGCTGCTTGTCGAAGGTCCACTGCCGGGGCTCCAGCCCGGCCTCCGACAGGCGCTTGATCATCTCGCTCAAGGCCTTGCCGTAGAGATTGTCGTACTCGTGGTCGAGGTCGAGCCCCTTGATGATGGAATCGACCGGGGCTTCCTCCAGCGTGGTTTCGGCCGCCCCTTGAGTCTGCTGTGATTGTTCCGGCATGGTTCTGGTTCTCCGTTCGCGGCGACGCACCGGCCGCCGGGGTTATCCTGGGTCTATTCCGATGGCACCGGCGCGGAACCGGTGAAACCTCCGACACAACCGCGGAATGCCGACGACCGCCGGCGCGCTCACGCCGACGGCGGTGCGGCCTCGCCGCCGCCTTCCCCGCCGGAGCCCTCGCCGCCCGAGCCCTGCACCATCTTGAGGATCTTCTCCAGCATGGCCGGGTCCTTCACCGCCGCCTCCAGCTTCTTGATGTTCTCCTTGTTGTTGAGCCCCGGCCGCAGGGCCTTCATGGCCTCGCGGATCTCCATCAGGTTGCGCAGCTGCGGCACCTGCCGGACGATGGCCTCCGGCCGGAAGTCCTTCAACGTCCCGAACCGCAGCGACACCGGCATGTCCCCCTGCCCGCTGATCCGGTCCGGAACCGACAGGTCCAGCGACAGGTTGAAGCTCTGCATCACCGCGTCGAAATTCGACTTGTTGATGTCCAGCGGCTTGCGCTGGTCCATGGCGCGCTTGTCCGTCTTCATCGTGTAGTCGCCCATCACCAGGATGCGGAAGGGCAACTCCGGCTCGGCCCCGCCCTTCAGACGGTCCGAGATCACGATGTTGACCCGAGACTCGCGGGCCTTCGTCGGTCCTTTGGCCATGTTCGGCTCCTTTCAGAAGATTCCGGCCTGTCCGGGTCATTTTCCCGGCGGGTCGATGGCGAACGCCGCCATCGAATCCAGTTCGCACAACCACTTGTACGTTTCGCGCATCCCCGCGAGCAGCTCGGGGGATGGGGTCTTCTCGGCGGCGGCCAGGGCCCGCTGGCAGCGGTACAGCGTCTGGGCCACCTGAACGGCCAGCGACGGCTCCCACTCGTCGATGTGATGGCTGCGGATCGCCTCCGAGCATTCCTCGAGAATGTTGTGGGCCATCTGCAAGCGCTGGGCGTCGAAGCACAGCCCGGCGATCTGGAGCCGCCACATCAGCCGGTCGCGCTGCTCGGTGCAGCCGCCCAGCCCCTTGTGCAGCTCGGCCAGGGCCTCCTGAAGCTTACCGGCACCGGCCAGTTCACGCGACTTTTGCACCGCCTCGGTCAGCTTCCCGTTGCCGGCCTGGCCCCCGCCGGAGGCCCCCGCCGGAGGCGACACCTCCGACTCGATCCACAGCCGCGTCTCACCCGAACACAGCGGCGTCCCGTCGCTGAAACGCAGCTCGAACAGCCCGCTGCCCAGCCGCCGGACCAGCCCGGCCGTCGCTCCGATCACCGCGTGCCGGGCCCGCTCGAAGTTGGGCCCCAGACCGGCCATGGCCGCGCACACGTAGCGTTGCAGATCCAGCCACAGCGGGTCGCTCGAGCGGAAGGCGGCCTCGGCGTTCTTGAGCAGGTTGTCCCACAGCGCCGCCCCGAACTGGTGGGTCAGGGCCTCGACGGTGGCCTTCTCCGGCGGGGGAATCTGCCGGGCCGCGTCGCCCTGCGGCAGCGCGATCATCGACCATTTGACCGCCCGCACCACCGCGTAAGGCACCGGATCGGCCGGGTCGGCCTTGCGGATGAAGGTCGCGCCGGCCATGATCGCGTTGATGGCCCCGCTGCGGTCGCTTACTTCGCCGGCGATGACGGCTCCGCCGCCGCCCCCTGCCGGCCGGGCCGCCGCCGCGGGCGCCCCCGTCGATGCCGCCTCGCCGCCGCTCGCCGGCACCGGCGCCGGCGCGGGTTCCTTGGGCCGCTGGGCCGCGTATTCCTTGAGCGAACGCTTGAACTTGGCGAAGTCCGGCGGATCATCCGCCATCCTGGCCTTGAGGGCCTCCTCGATGGCCGTGATCCGCTCCAGGCACCTGTCGAGGGCGTCGAAGTTGTCCGGCTTGAACTCCTCGTCGCGGAACCAGCCGCCCTCGGTGAACCGCTCGCACAACGCCTCGATGCGGGCCTTGCGCCGGCGGTGCCGCTCCGGGAACATCCCATCCCAGAACGTGTTGATCATCTCCAGGATCATGCCGAACGCGGCCGCCAGTCCGTCGTAACCTTCCCGCCGGAACAGGGCCATGCCCAGGTACGTGGCGATCTCCACGTCCTTGGACTTCTCGCGCAGCAGGTTCGTCGCCGCCGCCTCGATCCCGCGCCAGTCGGGCGGACCGGTGTCGATCCGGTCGGCCTTGGACATTTCCTCGTTGACCAGGATGTAGTCCGGGTCGTCGGCGGCGTCCACGCCGGCCGGCGCCGTCCCCGGCACCGGCAGCCTGCCCAAGTCCAGGATGGGTTGCTCATCAAGCATGGCGAATCTGATCAGTTCCGACGATCCAGACGATACCCTTCCCTACCAGCCAATCGAACACCGGCCCGAGATCCGGCGTTTCGTCGTTACGCCGTCAACTTCGCCCGCGACTGGACGAAGTCCGCCCAGGAGGACGGACCGGCCGGCAGCGCGGAACCGTCCACTCCCGGCTCCTGTCGCAGGCCCGCCAGGTCGTCCACGAAATTCAATTCGCTCACCAGGGGCGTGAGCAGGAGGAAATCCTCCGGCATCAGTTCCCTCGCGATCACCGACAGCCGCGCCGGCCGCGACGCCGCCGGCTCCGTCCACATCATCGACACCGCCCGCCGCCCCAGGTGCATCCGGCCCTCCAGCCAGCGCACCCAGCCGGCCACCTGCACCTCCTGCGGCACGCCGGCCACGATCGGAAACGACAGCGTGGCCTCGAAATCCTCCGACTCGGCCTCCGCGATGCGCGCTCCCCAGCGGTCGGCCATGGCCATCCACGAGCCCACGTCTCCGGCGCCCAAGTGCCCGTCGGAGGCCGCGAACCAGTCGCTCATGGACACGCTTCGCGCCCGCGGCAGCCAGGCGTCGCCGTCCGGTTCGACCGCCCGCTCCAGGCTCATCGCCCGGTCCCGGAACATGGCCGAGAACTGTTCGGGCTTCTTCTGACCGGGGTCGTTCAAGAACCGGGCCACCTCGCGCTGAATCCCCACCAGTTGCCGCAGGATGCCCAACGCCTCCCAGATGCGGTCGCTGGTCGGCCCCGGCCAGTCGGCGGTGGGCAACCCCACGTAGAAGCACATCGGAAACGGCCGGCCCAGCGTGTCGCCCCCGAAATCCAGGATCGCCGACAACACCGTCATGCCCGACTTGGGCAGCCGCAGGATGCAACTCGACACCGGGATGCGATCCTTGCCCGCCGAACGCCCGCCGGGCCCGTTGCGAACCCGTTGCCCGTAAATCTCATACCCGCGGATCAGCCACTCCTCGTTGAACTCGCCCATCCACGGCTCGTTGGCCGAGCGGTAGTAATCGTTGTACTCGCGCGTCGCCGGCATCTTGCCGAACCACCGGATCACGGGGTCCGCCTTGAGCTTGGGCGATCGTTTGAACAGCGACGTCCAACCGCTCATCGTGCACCTTGACCTCGCCGGGCTGATCGGTTCCCCGGCCCCGCCAACCGCCACGTCGGGATCAGTTCTTCACCGCCACGTTTCCCTGCCCGCCCGCCGGCTCGGCCAGCTTGACCTCGGCCAGGGGCTTGATCGCCTCGGGAATCTCCCGATCCAGCGTAAACGCCAGCCGGAAGCCCACCGCGCCGACCTCGCCCTTCTTCGGCTTGATCTCCGAGTAATGCTCGGTGACGAACTCCTTGCCTTTTTGCCGGCCGCGCATGTCCTTTCGGCAAAGATAGGCACACAGGGCCAGCTCATTTCCCTCCGCCAGGCTGACCTCGATGTCCGGGTAGTTGTCCGTCTTGAGGCTGGTGCCGTCCTTATACTGCCAGAACAGCCGGGCGGCCGTCGGCCACTTCCACACCGCCTGCACCTCCCGCGAGCCGCTCACGTACCGGTCGCGCTTCTCGCGCCGGTCTCCCACCGACGTCGGGATCACCTCGGGGTCGTCGTTCACGTTGGCCACCTTGGTCAGTCCCAGGTTCAGCCGGATGGTGCGATAGAAATGCTGGGGCGTGTCCTGGTAGTCCTGCGGCGGAGGGCCGGAGTCCGGGTCGAACGGGTCGATCCACTTCATACTGGTGATGACCAGGTCCACCGGTTCGGGGGTCCGCCCCGGCTGGAGCTTGGCCAGCCCGTTGTCCCCGAACAGGAAATCGGCCCAGGCCGCGCACTGGGTATAAAAACGCTGCCGGTCGGAGTAACCGGCCGTGCCTTGCAGCCCTTTTTCAAGCTCCGCCAAGTTGGTTTTGGCCACGCCCACCGCCGACAGGAAGCCCCGGAACTTGTCCAGCCCCAGCGTCAGCAGCGGGCGGTTGGGCTCGTCCTTCAGGTAAGGCCAGCCCCACCCGTCCAGGGCCACCTGCCCGCCGAGCTTCTCCGTCTGAATGGCCACCAGGATTTCGGTCAGCCGTTTGTCGAGCAGGGCCCTGGCCCGCGTTTCCAGCTCGACCAGCCCGCCGGTGATGGCCTCGTCCTCCAGCCGGAACTCGGTGCGGGCCTTGGCCAGACCGCCCCATTCGATGGCCTTGTAGTCGCCCTTTCCGGCCTGCACGTCGGCGTTGGCCACCAACTGCTGGTGCAACTGCCGCCACACCGCGCCGATCTGATCGGCGATGTAATCCCACGGCGGGTCCGTCGGCCGGGGCATCGCCGGCCGCGGGGCCTGAACCGCCGGCACCGCGAACCGCCCGTACTTCCAGTCCGGCGACTCGAACGGGGCGTAGTTCTGAAGATCCGGCAGCAGAAAACTCTGCCGCGCCGGGTTGTAGCCAAGCCATTGCGTGGCCGCCAACCCCTGGCTGAGCGCCGGCCCCAGCAGCATCTGCAATTTGCCCGCGTCGCTGCCCGGCTGATTCATCCGGCTGCGATCGAACTGCATCGCAAACTCGTTCCAGCTCCGCGTCGCCGACAGGTTCCTGAACAGCGCGGCAAGCTCGCCGGCCTTGACCTCATACCCCTGGCTCCAGGCCCGCACGTACTGGCGGTGATAACCCTGGAAGGCCGCCGAGGCCTGGCTCTGGCACTCCTGGACCAGCTTGCGGCTGGAGGGCAGGTAATCCGTCTCCTTCACGTTCCGCAGGCTGTAGAGCAGCGAGTAGTAATCCATGAACGACTTGACCCAGAAGTCCGGCAGGGCAGCCGCGGGGATTTCGCCCGCCCCCGCCCGGGCGGGATCGGCCGACGGTGCCGGCTCCTTCTCCGCCACGGCCGGCGCGGGCCCGCCGAAGAACGCCGGGCCCTCGTCATCGGGCTTTTTCGGCTGGGCGGCGGCCGCGGCGGGCGCCGGGACGGCCGGCGTACGGGCCGTCCGGTTCGTACACGCCGCCATGGTCAGGGCATACGGCTGGCCCGACCGTACCTCGCACGAATCGGTGTACAGGTCCGCCCAACCCAGCTCGCCCAGTTCGCCCAGCCGCTTCAAGATCGCCTCCAAGACGCGCGTTCGGCCTTGCCGGTGCGACAGCGCCCCCACCGCCGTCGCGAAGGCCTTGAGCTTCGGCTCGTTCCACGGCGAGGCCGGCGTGGGGACCACCACCAGATCCGCCGGGGCCGTGGTAGGCGACTTCGAGCCCGCGCGCAGCAGCTCGATCCATTCCTTGGGCGACTTGCCGGTCAGGTCTACCTGGGCGCCGGCCACGTATTTCTGAATCTGACCCAGAACCGCGTACACCCGCCGGGCGCTGTCCGCCAGGACCAGGTGCTGCGTGCCCCCGTCCACCGCCACGATGTGCCCGAACTGCTTGTGGACCGCGTCCACCCGCGTCGAAACGTCCGTCCCCTCGGGCGCCGCGATGGCCTTGACCAGCGTCTCGTCCAGGTTGGTGCGCAGCCTGGCCGCCGCCGCCTTGACCGGCTCGAACCGCCGGACCTCTTCGTCCGTCCGGTTGGCCAGGATCGCCTCCAGCCCCGCGGCCAGCTTGCCCCACTGGTCCTGCACCTCGCCGATCTTCTGCTTGAGCGTCGGCACGTGCACCTTGCTCGTGCTGACCGCCTCGAAATCGGCCAGGAGCTGCCGGCCCACGCTCTTCTCGTCCCCGAACACCTCGGCGGTGAACGTGCCGAAGGCCTCGGCGCTCCAGTCGGTTTCGGTCTTCCCCTCGGTCCGCTGCAGGATGGCGTTGTAGCGCTCCATCATGGCCGGCCAGGACGTCCGCAGCGTCAGCCAGTCGCCCAGCTCCTTGTCGGCCTTGCCCGGCTCCAGCCGCGCGATCGGGCGGTAATAGTTCTCCATCCCTTCCACGCTCTGCTGGAGCCGCGTGATCCGCTCGCCGGCCCCCAGGAACTCGATCAGCAGCGACTTGCTCAGATGGGTCCCGGCGTGAACCCGGGCCCGGATGAAGTCCAGGCACTGCGCGATCGGGTCGAGCTTCTCGCCCCTGCGGGCCTTGAGCAGCTCGTCGCGGGTCTTGGCCAGAAAACTGTCCGGCGGCGCGGGGCTCCGCCGGAAGAAGTCCGACTGCACCTCGCGCGGCGGGAGCCCCGGCTGCGGCGATGCGCACCAGGCCGTGTACTCGATCAGCGCCCGCTCATGGTTCTTCACCGGATCGGTGCCGGCCGCCGCCGTCGGCGGGACCGTCAACCCCTGGCCCACGTCCATCAGGCACTGCCGCAGCACCCCCTCCTCGAACACCCGCTGGCGGATGGTGGTCAGGTTGGCCGCCAACGTCTGGGCGCTGCCCCAGCCCAGCACCGACAGCACCCAGTTGCCCTGGCTCATCCGGGCGGCGTCGTCGCCCAGTTGCCCGGCCAGGTCCAGCGAGGCCCGCGGGTTGCCGTCGTACATGGCCCGCTTGCGCGACTCGAGGGCGTGCGTGGTCGGCTCGCTGACCACTCCCTTGAACTTGTGGAAGCTCACCCCCAGCAGCCCGAACAGCAGCAACGCCATCACCACGTTGCCCACCTGAACCACCCGGGCCAGCCGCTTGTTCTTGTGCACCTGGTCCTCGTTGCGGAAGACCAGCCCGTGCTCGGGAAAGACCTTCTTGAACAGCAGGTCCTTGACGAAGTGCGGCCGGGGCCGAGGATACAGGTCCTCCAGCAGCGGCACGCTGCTGGTGTCGTCCGCCCCCAGCTTGTCCTTGAGGTGATCGAGGATTACCGCCCCCTGCTGGGTCGCGCTGGTGAAAAACACGCCCCGGAACACCAGGTTCTTGATCCCCTTGGGGTTCTTGAGCAGCGGGAAGAGCTTGTGCACGTACAGGTCGATCGACTCGCGCAGCTCGCGGAACTGCTCCGGGAAGGTGTAGGCCCAGCCCAGCTCGGTCTCCTCGGCGTCGTCGTGGAGCCGCCGCAGCCGCCAGTCGCTCAGCCGCCCGTACATCGCGTCGAAGTCTTTCGTGAAGTGGTCGGGGTCGTAGCGCTCGTCGAAGGCCCCCGGCCGCGACCAGCCGAACATCTGGTGCTTGAAGGTCGCGTCCCGGTCGGTGCGGTCGAAAAACTGCATGAATCCCGGGATCAGGTCGCACTTGGTGATGACCAGGTAGGTCGCGAACGTCACGCCCAGCTTCTGCTGAAGGTCGCGCAGACGCTCGAGCATGGTGTTGGCGTCCTGCTCCTGCTTCTCCGGGCTGTCGCGCAGCAGACTCTCCGCCGACACGCAGGCCAGCACCCCGTTGATGGGAAAACCCTTGCGGTACTTGGCGATGGTCTCCAGCACCCCCACCCACTCGCGGCGGTCGGCGTCCTCCTGCGGGTTGCACAGCCGCCCGGCCATGTCGATGAACACCGCGTCCTCGGTGAACCACCAGTTGTAGTCCAGCGTCCCGAGCTGGTAGCCCTCCGGCTTGCCCGCCGAGAAGGTCAGGTCGCCCTCGTTGATCAGCCGGGTCTTCCCGCAGCCCGAATCCCCGATCACCATGTACCAGGGCAGGTCGTAGACGTTGACCTTCAGGTTCTTGCGCATCTCGCGGACGGCCTGGACGAACTTGGCGTTGTTGGCCTTGACCTTGGCCCGCACGTCCATCGAGGCCGGGCCTTTCTCGCTGTCCTCCACCAGCTTGCCGGCCAGCTTGTCCCGCCGCTTGCTCGCCCCGCGGTTGAACAGCCACACCACCAGCGAGACCAGCAGGCTCAGGCCGATCATCACGATGGCCATGGCGATGAAGGCCTTCATCGACGACCAGCCGGGGAACAGCACCTTGCTGATCACGTAGAAGATCGCCGCCGGCGACCCGAACCCCGCCATGCACACCAGCATCTTCACCTGCGGCGGCAACTTGCTGAACATCTCGAACAGTTTCGTCATGGTTCCCATCTCATCCCGCGGTCAGGAGCCCGGCCTCACCGACCGCCTGGCGCTTTTCCAGAACCCTGAACCCCGAACCCGCTTTTCACTTCGCTCCGGCCGCGTCGCCCGTGACGGCTTCTTCGCCCCCTTCCGGCGGGGCGGGCAGACCCGTCGCCCACTCCCGGGCGATCTTGGAGATCTCGCTTACCGAACTGGCCCAGGCCACCCGGAAACCGACCAGGGCCATGCCCAGCGTGGCCACGAAGATCACCAGCGCCACCGTCAGCTTCATCCCCAGCCGGTAGTCCACCTTGATCTCCTGGTTGGACTTGTAGGCCTCCGGGAACATCTCCTTGCCGCGCGTGCTCCCATAGGCGGGCAGCCGCGAGAACAGCCGGCGGGTATAGTCGGCCAGCTCCTGCGGATAATCGTGATAACGCCCCCGGAAGCCCAGCCGGATGCACGTGTAGTACAGGTTGAGGATGCCGGCCAGCTCGTCGCGGTCCCGCCGGTCGCGGCGCTCGGCCTGCTCATATTCCTTCTGGACCTCGTCGCACTGCTCGAAGAACCGCTCCCCGCCGACCGTCCCCGATTCATTGAGCCCGTCGGGCGAAATCTCCAGGGCCGTCTCCATCCACGAACCGCTGCCCGGCCAGTCGGTGTTCTGCATCTTGTAGTCGATGAAATACACCATCATGGCCTTGACCCGGTCGGTCCAGGCCCGCTCCGTCACCGGGTCCTCTCTGGCCATGTCCTCGGCGTCGCGCAGGGCGTTGACCGCCTCGTAGCGCACCTGCATGGGGTCCGGCGTCACCCCCTGCTTGGCCTGGCGAACGAAAAACGTCACGAAGCGGAAGACCGGCCAGCACATCTCGCTGAGGCGGATCGAAATGGGTCGGTCCTGGACCTCGGGCATGGGTCAGCGTCCTTTCAGAATCACGTACAGCGTCGGCTTGAACTTCTCGATCGAAACCAGTTGCTCCTGGGTCGCGCTCATGCGGATGCCCCGTTCCTGCTCGCACTCGCGCCAGAAGTCGGTCCGCTCGACGCCGATGGTCTTGTCCACCTTGAAATAGTGCAGCCCCTGCCGCCGCGGCAGCGTCCCCGCCGGCACGCTCTTGATCGACCAGCCCAGCCCCCGGACCGCGACCTTGTCCAGCCCCGGGGCCCGCGACGGCGAGGCCAGCTTCAGGTTGAACGTGCTCTTGATGTACTTCTCCAGGTCCGCCGCCTCACGGTCCGCGTCCGTCAGGGCGAAGAACATCTCCAGGTTCTCGTCGATCCACTTGCGGTCCAGCTCCACCTCCAGCCCGTCGCGCCCGAACTTGTCCTTCTTGCGGACGAAGTCGCGCTTGGCGTAGTTGCCCGGCCGCATCGCGTCCAGCAGCAGCGTGATCCGGCTCTGCAACTGCTCCAGCCCCACCCCCGGATGATCGTGGTCGTAGACCGGCAGCGAGCCGGGCACCAGGTCCTCGTGAAACACCGACAGATGCCCCACCAGCCGGGCGAAGGCCGTGAACACGTCGTAGGGATGCAGCAGCGGGCACTGCAAGAGGGCCTTCAGGTGCCCGCGCGACTCGTTGAGGGCGTGCAGCTTGAGCAGGTGCTCCATGTTCGAGAGCACCCCGTCGTCGAAGCGCATCTGGTGCTCGCGGGCCTCGCGGGCCATGACCTCGTCCTTGGCCTCCACCTGGTCGGTCAGCGAGGTGATCATGGCGCTCAAGCCCGCGCTGGCCTGCAAGGCCAGCACCGGCCCGCAGGCCACCGGGTCCAGCTCCGGCAGGGCCCCGGGGCGGTCCGACCGCTTGACCCGCCCGATCCGCACCACCTCGTAGCCGCTCATGTCCTCTCCGCCCACGAACAGCCGGGCCCGCATCTTGCGGACGTAGAGCGTCTGCGGGTTGCTCCCGGTGTTCTCGTCGCGCCGGGTGACGGCCTGCGGCGCGTAGCGCGGCGAGCCGCGCGTCTCCTCGGGGTTCTCCAGCGACACCGAGTTGGCCCGCACCTCCTGCATCTGCGGAATGCCCAGGTACACGTCCACGCTTCCGTCGCCGCCCTCCATGGCCTTCTTGAAATCCAGCGGTTCCACGTCGGTGTTTTCGGGAATGCGCACCCAGGTGCCGTCCTTCATCCGGCAGTCGCAGCGGTCCAGCCGGAGCGTGAAGTTCTCCAGCGGCTCCTTGGCGATGTGCAGCTCGGTGAACCCCCACGCGAACGGGCGGACCGCGTCCAGCCCCGCGCGCAGCACCGTCTCCAGCCAGCGCTGAGCGGCCTGGAGATGATGCGGCCGGAGAAACATCCCTTCCGACCAGTGGATTTCCGTCCAGAAGCTCATGAAAGAGTCACCCGTCTCCAGTTACCGGTTGCCCGTATCTGACTTCCCACCTTCCCACCTGCTCACTCCCGGCGAAGCGCCCGGCAACGCCCGGGCTCTCCGGGACCACCCCTCGATTGCCCGCCGGTCCTTCGATTCCGTTCCGGTCGTTCAACCCTTCTTCCCGAACCCTACTTCGGGGCCGGCGCCACGCGGATATACTGCCCCCAGTTCCCGCGCTTCTGCTCATACTGGGCTTTGTCCACGCCCACCTCGATCACCAGGTCGCGGGCGAACTCGCTGGGCGGGCTGAACACCAGCGGGGCCACTTCCAGCACCTTGCCGGTGTCGTCGGTGAAACGCGGGAACACGTAGATGGCGCACTTCTTCGAGTTGATCGGGTGCGGCTCCAGGTCCAGCGGGTCGTCCTTGATCTCCACCTTCAGGTCCTTCTCGCTGTTGAAGTTCACTTCCTTGTCGCCCTCCAGCGACTTGCCGTGCAGCAGCAGGCGGTAGATCTGGCCCTGGGGAATGTCGAAGGTGTTGGTTCCAGGTCCGCCCGGCCGCCGCTCCCACCACATCGCCGAGGTGATGGGCTGCCCCGGGCGCAGGTCCTTGTTCCGCTCGTTGTCATAGTCCTTGGGCAGGAACAGCACGATGGCCAGCTCCAGCGGCTCGCCGGTCCGCTTGTTCTCCGGGCGCTTCGAGTGCATCGCGTTGTTCACGTATTCGGTCTGGCGGATGGTGAACCGCCGCTCGCAGCCGGCGGAAAGCACCGCCGCGATCCCGAGCAGGCAGCAACAACCCACGCACCGGCGGCGGCGAGGGGACGGCCTCATGACTCATACTCCCAACGAGAACACGTCTTCCAGCTTCTTGCTCTGAAGCTCGGCCATCTGGCTCTGGAAATGATCGTGCCCGGACTTCTCCAGGAACTCGTCCACGGTGGCCTTGTTGCCCTTCTCGCGGACGAACGCCCGAAGCTGGTCGCGCAGCACGTCGGTCAGCGATTCCAGCGTCGCGTCGCAACTGGTCATGTTGGCCTGCGTCCAGCGCAGGCAGATCTTCAGCTTGCCGCGCAGGCCCTGAATGGTGGTCAGGCCCATGCCCGGGCTGAGCACCTTGACCAGCAACTGCTGGATATTGTCCCCCCGGGTATAGGCTTGCCAGGCGAGTTCCAGTTCCTTTCGCCGCCGGGTGTACTTGGCCAGGAACTTGCGCATCAACTTGTCGAACTCGCAGACGAACCCGGCCGTCTCGATCAGGGCCTCCACCACGCGCTGGAGCGACTGCGGCGTCGGCAGGCTCTCCGCCGCCGCCAGGTTGGCCGCCGCCAGCCGGTTCCACAACGTCTGCGGTATCTGCGTGGCGTTGGCCGAGCCCGCCGACTGCGCCGCCCGCACCTCTTCCTCGAGCTGGGCGATCCGGGCGTTCTTCTCCTCGCGGAGCTGATTCAGCTCGCCCTGGACCTGCGACAGTTGCGAGCGCAGGGCAGCGCATTCCTGTTCGAGGGCCTGGATCTGCTTCCTCTCCTCGGCGCCCGAACCGGCCCGCTGCGACTTCAGCAACAGGTCGTCCCGCGTCTTCTCCGCTTCGTGCAGCTCGGCATTGCGGGCCACGAGCTGCGATTCCAGGTCCAGGCGTTCTTTCTCCAGCGTTTCCAGCCGGCCGCGCTGAGCCTCCAGCCGCCCCTGCAAGTCCGCCACGCGCTTCTGCTCGGTGGCCAGACGCGTCTCCCGATCGCGCAGGTCGTCGGTCGCCGTCCGAAGCTGGTCTTCAAGG
>JABRVU010000002.1:0-7428 GCA_039961895.1 Phycisphaerae bacterium
GTCGAGATCGGTCCGTGCTGGTTGCCGGTTCCGATGATGGATGGGTGTTTCTCCCCCCTTGAGGGCCCACCCCCGCGGCGGCGGGGAATGTTCCCCATCCGGAACTTCGGAGCGCACGTCGCGGCGGCGCCGCCCGTTCCCCAAGAACGTACTGGAACGTCGCCGGACCGCTCGACGCTCACGTGCCTCCCTTTCCCCCATTCGGCGACAGCCGATGATGATCTTGAATACCACCTCGATCAAGCGGACAATTCTCCACCGTTTCTCCACATTCCTTCACCACTCGGCAAAGATATCCACTCCTCTTCCACCACGGTGCGGGTGAAAGACGGCATTGCGTCTGAGGGGACTCGCCGAAAAACATCATCCGCGCGTTCCGTGTTATCGGTCACGTTGGGAGAGCCGTGCGATCACGGGCGACTGGCGCAATCCTTGCGCCCACCCAGGAATTCCTCGCAGTTTTTTTTGGATTTACCAGGATTTTGCGCTTGCGTTGTGGTGAGGAGTGGAAGAGAATGGGCCGAAAATACATGGAAATGGATGTGGGTGGGTGAAGGACCGGAGAGTTCGGTACGGACCCAAGGCTTGCAGATCTCCGTAACCCGCATGTTCGTTGGCCTGCATGATCTCAGCATCGATGACAAGCACCGGATATCGATTCCCTCGACCATCCGCGCCAACATCGACCCGGAACGGGACGGCACGCGGTTCTACATCGCTCCCGGCCAGCATGAGAACACCCTGGAGCTGTTCGTGGAGAATTACTTCCCCACGTTCGTGGAAAGGATGCACGAATCGCTGGAACCCGGCGACGACGCGGAGAACTACGAGACCTTCTTCCTGTCCATGTCGTCGCTGTTGGAGATGGACAAGCAAGGTCGGGTTCTTTTACCCCAGTTGCAGCTTGAGTACGCGGGTATCGGCAAGCAGGTCACGCTGATGGGGCGTCGCGACCGGTTGATCATGTGGAACCGCGACGACGCCAGGAAGTTCATCGAGAAAGGCTGGCACAAATACCCGGAAATGCGCCGTCTGTCCGAGCGGCGGAACGGGCGGTCGAAGCACGCCGGCGATAACGGCGCGTAGCGGGTGAGATGGACCGAGGCGACAGGGCAAGGACTTGGACGTGCCGCGGCGAGTGGAATCGAGCGGCCAAGGGAGAGTCGGAGAGAGCTCGAGTGGCAGGGAGGCGCGTGGGCGATCGACCCGGGCGGATGCAAATGGAAGTTGCTGCCGGGCGAAGGCTACCTGGTCGGTCGAGGCACGGACGGCCTCGCGGCGCCGCTTGAAAGGGCGGGACGGCCGGCTGCGTGGGGCGGTTTGAGGAACCATCGGCGTTACGCATGGGCCGCGAGCGACGGCTATACGACCTGACGACGCGGACGGGCCGTTCGCTTCTCGCGGGCCACGAACTCGTTCCTGTCGCGGCACGATTGTTCGCCGCGTGGATGTAACCGGGGGTTCAACCACACCGCCGTCATCGGGACGAACCGGGAGCACGGGATCGGCGCTGGCACGGATGCCGGCGCCGTCCCCCCCTTTGACCGAAATTCCCTGGGGTCGCGGGGGGCGACCCGTGATGCGCCGGCCAGGCGCGGGCTCCAGGATGCTTGGTTGGCTTCAGGTCTTTCGCGGTGGGAGAGACGTCACAAGTCATGCAGCTTGAATGCAGAGCGGGAGTTCCCAGGGAGAGCCCGGATGACGGGGGGAGTGCATTCCCCTGAGGTCCTCGCCGGTCAGGCCGCTTGAGTCTGATTCGTGAATCGAGAGTCCATCGAGCATGAGCCGGTTCTGTGTGAACCGGTCCTGCGGATGATCGCTCCCCGGCCGGGTGAGATCGTCGTGGATGCCACACTGGGGCACGGCGGTCACTCAAGGATGCTTGCGGGCGCGGTCGGCCCCCAAGGCCGCTTGATCGCATTGGATGTGGACGAGCGAAATATCGTCCGTGCCCGTGACCGCCTCCCCGGCGTGGCATCCCGGCCGCCCGGACCCCGCCTCGACCTGGTCCGCGCCAATTTCGCGGAGCTTGACGCGGTCCTCGACGACCTGAAGATCCCTCGCGTCAACGTGATCTTGGCGGACCTGGGTCCCAGTACCGACCAATTGCTGGATGCTTCGATGGGGCTTGGATTTGCGCAAGACGGTCCGCTGGACATGCGCCTGGACGATCGCCTCGAGACCACTGCCGCAGACCTGGTCAACCGGTTGAGCGAGACGCAGCTTTCGGACTTGATCTGGACGCTCAGCCAGGAGCGATTCAGCCGCCGGATCGCCAGGCGGATCGTCGCGGCAAGGCGGGAAGGGCGCATCAGGCGGACCTCGGAGCTGGTTCGGATCATCAGTTCGGCGACGGGCGTGCCGCCCCACGGCCGGGCCGGCCGGTTGCATCCGGCTACACGGACGTTCCTGGCGCTGCGCATGGCCGTCAATCATGAGCTGGATAACCTCAAGCGGCTCCTCTCGATCGCGGCCGAACGCCTGGCGCCCGGCGGCCGGATCGGCGTCATCAGCTTTCACAGCGGAGAAGATCGCGTCGTCAAGCAGGACTTTCTTGATCGGCAGCGAGCAGGAGTGTATTTTCTAAGGAACAGGAAGCCGGTGACGGCTTCGAGCGAAGAGCGGACCCGCAACCCCCGGTCGCGCAGCGCGAAACTTCGGGTCGCCGAGCGCGTGGTTCCGCCGGACGCGCCGCCGGTCTGAAGCGGACGTATCGGCCGTTGGGTCGCCGGGGCCTGGTGCGTCGGACGGGTCGGGGCCGCATCCGTCGGAATCGGTTCCATCTCCGCGGGGTGTACCTCAGCATCACGCCTGTACCGGCGTGGGGTGAGCGCTGCGTTGCTGTCGCGTCCGAATGAGGGGGCTCCCGGTCGCGCCTCCCCGAAGGGAGTGCCGATCGCGGGCGAATCGTTTCGACACTGTGGCCGGCAACGCGGTAATGCCGATGTTATTCTCCTGTCCGCTCGCATGGGCCGTCGAACCTTCGGCTCATCACGGAACGAAGGGCGGCGGCGCTTGGATGGATGATGAAGACAGGGCTCGCCGACGACGCGGTGCGATGCGCTTCCGTCAGCGGGCGGTTACAATACTGCCGGGGCAACGGCCGAAGACACGGAGGTTCTCATGACCCGCGAGACGAAAATCGGACTGCTGGTAGGGCTGGGCTTCATCGTGGTGTTCGCGGTGCTGCTCTCGCACAACGGGGCGAACCCGACGCAGCCCGGTCCGGCGCCGAGGGCGGCGGTGGTGCCGGCCGGCAGCCTCTCTCAACCCCAGGCCTCTTCCCTGGTTCCGCCGGTGGCGGCGGCCGGTGACACGGCCCCTGCGGTGGCCGTGCCGGCGCCCGGCATGGGCCGGCATGATCCCTCGTCGGGCACCCTGACCGAAGGAACGGGCGGGTCGGACCTGCCCACGCCGATCGAGCTTCAACTTCCGCTGCTCACGCGCTCGGAGCCTGGCGCGTCGGGGCAAGGTGAAATGGAGGGGGCGGTGGCCGCCGCTCTCCCGCGGGAGCAGGTGGATCTGGAGGCCGGCCGGCGGGTGGCGCCGCCCGTGGTGGCCGCTCCGGCTCCGACCGTCCGCCAGGGTGAGCCGATCATGACCGCCGCACCGGCCGACGCGGGCGACTCGTCCGTCGTCCTGGAAACCGGCGGCGATCTTCAGACGCCGACGGGCGATTCTCATGCCGCCGTGCCCCCGGCCAAGCCGCACACCATCAAGAAGGGCGAGACTCTGGTCAGCATCACCCGCGCGGTCTACAACGACTCGTCGCCCAAGGTGATCGAGTTCCTGGCCGAAGCCAACAAGATCAAGGACCCCGGGAAGGTCTTCGAGGGTCAGACCCTGATGATTCCGCCGTTGCCGCCGGATCTCCAGGCGGCCAAGGTGGCGACGGAGCAGCGCGATCGGAACCTGCGGCAGATCGGCCAGTTGGTCAACGAGATCCCACTGGCCCGTGGCGGCGGTCGTCGGGCCCCTGAACCGGTCCGACCGGACGGTGGCAAGTCGCCCGGCGACAGGAAAAGCACCCGATCGGTTCTCGCCGACTCCGCGACCGGCTCGACCCAGGTCAAGCCGCAGCCCGCCCCGGAAGACCGGGTCGAGCTGATCCCCATCGGGGCCGGCCGCCGCTCGGGAGAGGCCAGCCCCAGGCCTCCTGAAAAGATCGAAGCCGCTCCCACCGGCTCCCAGCGTACCAACCGGGCGGACAAGCCCGGCACGGCGGACAAGCCCGTCGGCAAGGACAATAAGACCGACAACAAGTCGGCCAAGCCCCGGAAGAGAACGGACAGGCCCGGCGGCGGTCGTTGGTATGAGATCCAGCCTAACGACACCTTCAGTTCGATCGCTCAGCGCCATTTGGGCTCCAGTCAGCGGTGGTCGGAGATCAAGGATCTGAACAAGGACGTTGACCCGGCCCGGATGAAGCCGGGGATGAGGATCCGGCTGCCGGCCGGCGGCCGCGAATCGATGTCCGTGGACGCCTCTTCGAGGCGGGATGCGGCATGACCACGTCGCGCATGGTGGGGGTGCTCCTCGGATTGGCGCTGGTCGGCGTGGCCGTCGTGGCCATCCGGGTGGATCAGGCCCGCGTCTGGACGCGGGTCGAGAAGCTCCAGTTCCAAGAGACCGACCTCAAGCGCGAGATTGCCCGGCAGGAGATGGAGATGGCCCGGCTTCGGTCGCCGGCAGCGATCCGGGAGCAGGCCGAACGCCTGGGGCTGGAGGTCGCCTCGCGGGCCAGCGTACCGGCGGCTCCACCCCCCCGAGCGACCCCGCCGGCACGCCGCGGCGGGCGCTGACTTGCGCCGTGCGGCATACGGGGAGTTTTCCATGCCATCGACCGGTCAGCGCCTGTGGGTGGGTCATGCCGCCGTCGCCGTCCTGTGCGTTGCCCTGGTCGCGCTGATCGGCAAGCTGGCGTACATCCAGGTCCGGCTCCGGCCGTCGCTGCTGGAGTGGGCCCAGCGCCGCCAGACGAGCACCATCACGCTGCCCGGCTCGCGGGGGAAAATCCTCGACCGCCGGCAGCGCGTCCTGGTCGGCAGCCACGACCAGCTCACCGTCTTCGCCGATCCGCTGCTGGTGACGGAAAAAGCCGATACGGCCCGGGCCCTGGCGGGCATCCTGGGTTTAACCGCCCGGGACATCCTGGCCAGACTGGAGCGCAACCCGAACTCCCGTTACGTCGTGCTGAAGCGCGGCGTCAGCCCGGAAGAGGCCAGGGCCATCGACCGGCTGGACAACTGCCCGGGCATCGGCCTGGTCAATGAGCCGGCGCGGGTCTATGCGATGGGCACCCTCGCCGCCCACGTGGTGGGCTTCGTCGGGCTGGATGACGACGGGCGGCTGGGTCGAGGGCTGGCCGGCATCGAGCTGGCTTGCCAGGAGGTGCTCAAGGATTCGCCCGGCCGGCGAGTGGTCTTCTGGGACGCCAAGCGCCAGAAGGCCATGTTCCAGGACGCCGGCGCCTACGTCGAGCCGCGCGACGGGCTGGACGTGATCCTGACGATCGACGCGGCCATCCAGGAGATCGTCGAACGCGAGCTGGCCAACGCCCTGGCCAAGTTCAAGGCCCAGGCGACCATGTGTGTGGTCATGAGCCCCAAGACGGGCGAAGTGCTGGCCATGGCCGTGGCCCCGACGTTCGATCCCGCCGAGCCGGGGCGGTTCCCGCCGGAGCGCTGGCGCAACCGCCTCCTGACCGACCCGGTCGAACCGGGCAGCGTCTTCAAGCCCTTCATCCTGGCCGGGGCCCTTCAGGCCGGGCTGACCCGCCCGAGCGAGGTGATCTACTGCAACATGGGGCTGTACGTGATCGGCCGACGCCAGCTCAGCGACCACCACCCCTATGGCAACTTGAGCGTCGAGCAGATCATCACCAAGTCGAGCAACATCGGCATGGCCAAGATCGGCGAACGCATGGGGAACCGGCGGATGTATGAGACGCTGGTATCACTGGGTTTCGGCCGTCCGACCGGGATCGATCTGCCGGGCGAGGACCGCGGCCTGCTCATGCCGCTGCGGCGTTGGAACAGCTATACCACCAGCTCGGTGCCGATGGGCCAGGAGGTAGCCCAGACGCCGATCCAGCTCATCACCGCGTTCTGCGCCCTGGTCAACGGCGGTCGGCTGCCGAAGCCCTACGTGGTCGCCGGGGTGGTGGATCGCGCGGGGAATGTGGTGGAAGACCGCCGGCCCAGGGAGGAGTTTCCCCAGGTCATCACGCCCGAGGCCGCCGAGACCATCAAGCAGATCCTCATCAAAACGGTGAACGAAGGCACGGGCAGGCCGGCGGCCCTGGAGCACTGGCAGGTCATGGGCAAGACCGGGACCGCCCAGGTGCCCTGGTCGCCGGAGGCCCGCCGGGCCGGGCAGCGCAAGGGCTACGAGCCCGATGCCTACCTGGGCTCGTTCATGGCGGCGGCGCCGGGCGACGATCCTCAGATCGCGGTCCTGTTCATGGTCCGCAAGCCGCAGAGGAGCATCGGGTATTACGGCGGGACGGTGGCCGCGCCCAGCGTCAAGGTCATCATGCAGGAAGTGCTGACGTACCTGAACGTGCCCCACGAGCGCACGAAGCCGACGGAGCAGACCACGCACCTGGTGGATCTGAGAGATTGACAGGACGTCGCTGGTTTGCGTCTGGAGCGACCGGCCCCGGTGCCGGTCGTGGAGTGGTTTCCGGCTTTCCACGGCCTGCACACACGGCAGGCCGCTACGAGATAGCGCTGTCCTATTAGAGCGCGAACTGCAACGCCGTGGTCGCGCCGGTGAGAGCCGGTGCCGCACGCGGACATTCTGGGTGTTTGTTCGATGTCCTCACCTTCACCTCAAGGTCTTCCATTCAGCCGGCTGATCGCCCAAGCAGGTTTGGGCCCAGGCTGGAACGGCGGAGCGGACCCGCTGATCACCAGCGTAGTAGAGGACTCCCGGCACGCCCGGCCGGGCTCCTGCTTCGTGGCCCGCGCGGGGACCCAGACCGACGGGAACGCCTACATCGAGCATGCGATCCGGGCCGGGGCCGTGGCGGTGGTGCTGGAAAAGACGGTGCCCCTGCCTGATTCGATCGCCCGCCTGCGGGTGGACAACGCCCGGGGAGTGGCCGCCCGACTGGCCTCGGCGCTGCATGGAGTTGACGTGCTGACCCGCGGCGGCAGGCTGAAGGTCGTCGGCATCACCGGGACGAACGGAAAGAGCACGTTCTGCTACCTGACCCGCGCGATCCTTCGACAGGCCGGCCGACCGACCGCCCTGTTGGGCACCATCGAGTACGACCTGCTCTCGCGGATCATCGAGGCCTCGTTGACCACGCCGACCGAGACGGAGCTGGTGAGCTATCTGGCCGAGGCCGCTGCCGCCGGGGCCGGCCACGCGGTGATGGAAGTCTCCAGCATCGCCCTGGACCAGCGGCGCTGCGACGGCATC
>JABRVU010000003.1:0-12028 GCA_039961895.1 Phycisphaerae bacterium
TCGACTCGAAGACGATCTTGAGCATCTCCGGGAAGCTCGGCGGGCGTTCCCGTTCCTCCTCGTCGGGCAGGTCGTCCTCGTCGGCGAGTTCATCTTCCTCTTTCTGGCGGGACACCCGGAGGCAACCGGCCGTTGCTCCGTCAGCTCGTCGCAACGGCCGGTTGCCGCCGAGGCTCCCGCCGAAAGCCAGCCGGTCGGTTTTCGGGGTTTCAGGACGTACTCTCAACCGCGGACCCGGGCCGGCCGATCGATCCTTCGACTGATAACCGCGCCGCGCGCGAAAAAAGCGTGTCTTTTCGCCCCCGCCGGTGCTTTCGCACGCGCGGGCATTTGAATCCGCGGGCGGGGCAATCCTAGACTTGATTGTCCGCGGCGTACGGGGGTCTCGGGGAAGGTCCGCGGAACCATCGCCTTTGGGGGGGCCATCATGAACCGTCGTTCCTGCCTCGCGTTGCCGGCGGGGGTGCTGGCGCTGGCCGCGTCGGCCAGTGCCGGCTGGCTGCCGGTCACCATCGACATCTACGCCGCCAGCGGTCCGGACATCGACGCCTCGCCGACCTGGAGCGACTGGTGGAACAACGCCCACAGCGCCGTCCATCACGACCTGAACGCGCTGGGCGGAGGAAACAGCGCCTACCTCGAGCTGTCCGACACCGGCGGGATCAGCGCTCCGCAGGCGGTCCACGCCGGCCTGATCACCGGCTTCGACAGTTGGCAGGGCACGGCCGGCGGCAGCGGCGAGTTCGGTCAGCGCGTCCACTTCATCTACAGCATCCGATCGGAGAGCTTCCTGCCGCTGAGTCTCGCGCGCATTTCGGGTCTTCAAATCCACGAAGACGGCTGGGCCCACGCCGGCCTGCCGCTGTACGGCTCGCCGATCGCCTACAACGCGGCGACCACGCTCGACCCGCTCACGCGCGTGGCTTATGCCTCCGACGGGACGCTGGTCACCAGTGGCACCATCGAGGCCTGGGACGCCGCCCACTACAGCAACCCCATCTACCAGATCGTGGGCACGTTCGGCTTCGCGTACCTGGCCGGCTTTGGCGCCGGGCAGCCTTACTACCAGCCGGGCGACTCGCCGCAGGACACGCTCGACCGGGCCCTCGACGACCTGGGCCGCAATCTGCACTCCTGGACCGGCACCGCCGTTTACGACGGCATGGCCGTGCAGACCACGGTTCAGTTCGTCCCTGAGCCGGCCACGCTGACCCTGCTGGCGGTCGCGGCCATGCTCCCGCGAAAGCGACGGCACCGCCGCTGACCGGGTTCATTTGTGGGAACATGGATGCCCCTGTCCGCGCGGAGGCTCCGCTTCAAGCCGCAGGGCCGATCTGTCCGATAAACGATGCAACGGAGGCGCCGTTGGGCTCCGCGCCCCGGCCGCCGAACCGGCCCTGGTCGGGTCGGGCCGATTCCCGCTCGGCCTGGCCGCGGCGGCGCCCTCTGGTCCGACCGGCCGGTGCGGAGCCCGGCCGCCGCGTCCGGGCACCGGACCGCCGAGAGCCTTGTCCTCATGGCCGACGTACTCGATCAATCCGAAGTCGATGCCCTGTTGTCCGCGGTGGACTCGGGCGCGCCCCTGCAACCCGACTCCGAGGTCTTCAGCCGCGGGCGCACCCGCCAGCAGGAGGTCCGCGGCTACGACTTCAAGCGCCCCGAGCGGGTCAGCAAGGACCAGATGCGCTCGCTGGAGGCCATCCACGAGGGCTTCGCCCGCAACTTCGGGGCGTCGCTCTCCGGTTTTCTGCGGACCATCGTCGAGGTCCGCGTGGCCACCATCGAGCAGCTCACCTACAGCGAGTTCATCCACTCGCTGCCCAACCCGACCTGCTTCAACCTGGTGACGGCCACGCCCCTGGAGGGCCAGCTCTGCCTGGAGATCAGTCCGCTGATCATCTACCCGATCATCGACCGGCTGCTGGGCGGCTCCAGCGCCGAGCTGTTCATTCCCCAGCGGCCGCTGACGGCCATCGAGTGGCGGCTCGTCAAACGCATCACCGACCGGGCCATGCTCAACCTCAGCGAGGTGTGGTCCGGCCTGGTCCCCGTGCAGTTTCAACTGGCCGAGACCGAATCCAACCCCCACCTGGTGCAGATCGTGGCTCCCAACGAGGTGGTGGTGGTCATCGGGCTGGAACTCAAGATGGGCAGCCGGGCCGGCACCATGACGCTGTGCTTCCCCTTCAACGTCATCGAGCCGGTCATGGGCAAGCTGGCCACCCAGAGCTGGCTGGCCTATCAGCGCAAGGCCTCCAGCGAGAAGCAGCGCGAGCAGATCGCCTCCGCTCTGCGTACGGCGGCCATCGGGCTGCGCGCCTACCTGGCCGAGACCACCATCACGGTCAATGAACTCATCCGCCTCAAGCCCGGGGACATCATCCAGACGGCCAAGCCCTGCACCGCCGAGCTGATCCTCCAGGCCGAAAACCGCAACAAGTTCGCCGGCAGGCTCTATCAGTACAAGGGTGCCCGGGCCCTGCGCATCACCCGTCTCGCCGAGCCCGATGAATCGCTGTAGTATCCCCCGGCATGAAGCAGGTCACCATCTACAGTGACGGCGCCTGCCAGGGTAATCCCGGACCGGGGGGCTGGGCGGCCATCCTGATCTACGGGCCGGCCCGCAGGGAAATCAGCGGGGCGACCCCGGCCACCACCAACAACCGGATGGAACTGACCGCCGCCATCCAGGCTTTACGGGCCCTCAAGGAGCCCTGCCGGGTGGATTTCTACACCGACTCGCAATACGTCCGCAACGGCATGACCCGCTGGCTGCCGGACTGGAAGCGTCGCGGGTGGCGCACCGGCGGAAAAAAGGCGGTGAAGAACGTGGAACTCTGGCGTGCTCTGGACGCCGAGGCGACCCGGCACGACGTCCGTTGGCACTGGCTCCGCGGCCACAACCAACAGCCTGAAAACGAACGCTGCGACGAGCTGGCCACGCGGGAGATCGAACGGCTGCGCGAGCGGATGAGCCCCGCCGATCTGGACGCCGCCCTGGCCGAGTTTCGCCGGCTGGACGACTCTTCCCTGTTCGACGAGGACTCGAGCTGAGGACGGCCCGCCGTGGAAGAGCGCCTGATACCATCGGCGGCCCATGCAAGGTCATTGGAGGCGGCGGGAATCGAACCCGCGTCCCGTGGCGCTTCGGAAGAGGCTTCTACGTGTGTAGCCGTCTGATTGAGTCTCGGCCGAACGGCGCCCAGCGGCAGGCTCCGAACGGCCCAGCGTCGTGAGTGTCTCGGTCCCGCGTCACGGCGCCGACCCGCGAGGACCCCAGCCTGCTGTCGTCGCCCCGCCGCCCAGCAGGCGTCGGCGGCGGGACGGGCAGCCTGTTTCAGGCCGCCATGCGCAACGGTTGAACGTTGGCAGTTACAGTTTTCGCCAGGTGTTTTACCAGGCCTCCTGACAACCTGGACACGCCACCTCGACCTCATGTCGCCCGGTCGAGCCCATTCGCCCCCCTTATTGCCTGACACCATATTATACCATCCGGCCGTCCCGGGGGTAGGCGGGACGTCGAAACGCATGCCGTGACCGCCAATGTAATCGAGGTTGGCCGCATCGACGGAGATGCCCACCTGGGCCCCCGACGTGGTTTTGTGCACGAATGGCGCTCCCACTACAATCGTTGCCCGGCACCTGTGCCACTGGCCGGAGCGGGCTTGGCCGCGGAGTGCCATGATCGAATGGTGGGCATTTCCGGCAAGCTTTCCTGGAGTCTCATCATGTCTGCGACCATCCGTCGGCGAACGTTCCTGACCGGCTGCGCGAGCGGAGCGGCCGGCGTCGCCCTGCTGGGCGGGCAACCGGCTCAAGGCCAGCCGGCCGCCCCCGCCACGGACCGGAGTCCCGCCGCCGCCGGCGCCGAGGCGAAGGGCTTCACCGTCTATTCCTTCGGCCACAACGTCTGGGTCCGGCTCAACGACCGGCCGTTCACCTGCTACCGCGCCAACCCGGATCAGAAGCTGCCGTATTTCTTCCCCGTCGCGGGCCCCGCCACGGGGTTGCCCATGACCGAAGAGTCCGGCGACCCCGCCCGCTATCCCCACCACCGCTCAGTCTGGCTGGGCTGCGACATGATGAACGGGCAGAACTTCTGGCAGGACACCGCCGCCCGCGGTCAGATCGTCTCGCGCGGGCCCAAGGCCGTCCTGGTCCATCCTCCCGCCGGTCAGGGCCCCAGCGCCCAGCGCGTGCTTATCACCGATGCGTGCGACTGGCAGGCCCCCGGCAAGCCACCCGTCCTGGCCGATCGGCGCGAGTTCGTCATGGCGGCCCCCGACAAGGACACGCGCATCCTGGACGCGAGCATCCGGCTGGAGGCCCTCGCCGACGTGCGCGTGAACAAGACCAACCATTCGCTGTTTTCGGTCCGGGCGGCGCTGGAGTTGGCTCCGCTGGGCGGCGGTCGGCTGGTCAACAGCGACGGCCGGCAGGGCCAGGAGGCCACGCTCGGCAGACCCGCGCGGTGGTGCGGCTTTCAGGGCACGCGGCTGGGCGCGACCGAGTCCATCGTGCTCATGGACCATCCCAGGAACCCCTGGGCGCCGGACTGCCCGTGGATGACCCGCGATTACGGGTTCATCTCGCCCACGCCTTTCAACTGGCTCGGCCAGGAAGGATGGCGTCTGCCCAAGGGCGATGCGGTCCAGCTCCGATATCGCGTGGCCGTGCTGGCGGGGGCCATCGACAAGGACCGGGTGGACGGCCTGTGGGCGGCGTTCGCGGGCGCGTGAAGCCATCGGGGCGACGCGGCGATGATTCGGGCACGTCGGCTGATGTCCAGGTCGCAGGAACCGCGGGTATCGACATCTCACCGGCGGAAAAAGGGCCGGGCCGCCCTCTCATGCCTGACGGGCGACGCGGGCATCCCCGTCGGGCCACCAGGCGACCCGGGCCCATTCGATCTTTCGCCGCGCCAGGTGGCATGTCAATCCGCGAGCCGGCCGTGGCCACCGGCTCATGCGCGAGGACGCCGCGACGACGCCGTTGAGGTTGGTCGATGATGCCCGGCTCATCCGCACAGAGTGACGAGCGTTTCATGCGCCAGGCGCTGGCCGAGGCCCGGGCCGCGCTGGAGGCCGGCGACGTGCCCGTCGGAGCGGTGGTCGTGCACGACGGACGGATCATCGGGCGGGGGCACAATCAGCGCGAGCTGCTTCAGGACCCCACGGCCCACGCGGAGATTCTCGCCCTGGGGGCCGCGGCCGCCGCCCTGGGGTCATGGCGGCTGACCGGCTGCGCGATCTACGTGACGCTCGAACCCTGCGCGATGTGTGCGGGGGCCCTGGTGCTGGCGAGGATCGACCGGCTGGTGTTCGGCGCGGCCGACCCCAAGGCCGGGGCTTGCGGCTCGCTGATGAACCTCGCGCGGGACGAGCGGCTGAATCACCGCGTCGCGGTCGAGGCCGGCGTCCTGGCCGGTCCCTGCGCCGAGCTGCTGCGCGGTTTCTTCGCTCGACGGCGGGCCAAGGGGAAGCAATGAACGCCGCCCGGAGACAGGACCCGCCCGCGAGCCCCGGCCCGGCGGCCGAGCACTTCGCGCGCCGCCACGTCTGGGAAACCAAGTACGCCATCCGGGCCTGCTATCGCGGGTGGCTCGACCGGCTGGGCCCGTTCATCGCACCGGGCACCAGCCTGGAGGTGGGGGCCGGGTCGGGCCACGTCAAGGCCTTCTGGCCCGGGCTGATCGAATCCGACGTGGTGGCCACGCCGTTCGTGGACCTGGTCGCCGACGGCATGAGGCTGCCGTTCGCGGCGGGGTCGCTGAGCAACATCCTGGTCATCGACCTGCTGCATCACCTGCGCGATCCTCACGCCTTTTTCGACGAGGCCGCCCGCGTGCTGCGGTCCGGCGGACGGGTCCTGGCCATCGAGCCCTACATCACGCCGGCCTCCTTCGTGGGCTATAAGCTGCTGCATCATGAGGACGTGTATTTCGGCGGGTATCATCGGGCCGCCGACACGGCCGATCCGTGGGCGGGCAACCTGGCGCTGCCGAACCTGCTGTTCGGGCGCCGGCGACGGGAGTGGCGGCGACGACATCCTGAATTGCGGATCATCCACCGGCGAAAGTTCAGCCTGCTGGACTTCCAGCTCGCCGGCGGCTTCAAACCCTACGCCTTCGTCGCCCGGCCGCGCGTGTATGAATGGATCGCCGCCCTGGACCGCCGGCTGGACTGGCTGGCCCCCCTGATGGGCTTCAGAATCCTGTGCGTGATCGAGCGGTGCCGATCGCCCGCTCCCGCGTCGCGTGATGCGGCAGCGGGGGCCCCCGACGTTACCCGCGCAGGTCGCGGGCCCGGCTCAGGCCCAGGTTGAGGATGCGCTGGAGCAGGTCTTCGTAGCTCAAGCCGACGGCCCGGGCGGAGTCGGCCAGGTCCTCTCCGAAGGCCAGTTGCGGGTTGGGGTTGGCCTCCAGCACGTGCAACTCGCCGCCGGGCGTCATGCGCAGGTCGATCCGCGCATATCCGGTCAGCCCCAGCGAGCGATAGATCCGCTTGGCCAGGGCGGCGATCTTCTCGCTCATGCCCTCGGGCAGGTCGCGGGCCTTCTGGCTGACGATGCCCCAGCGCTTCTGATACTTGGGGTCCCACTTGGCCTTGGCGGTGGCGATGCGCGGCATGTCCTCGGGGGCCTTGGTGAAGAGCAGCTCCCAGACCGGCAGGACCTGCAGCCGGGCGTTGCCGATCACGCCCACGTACAGCTCGCGCCCGTCGATGTACTGCTCGACCAGGGCGTCGGTGGCGATGCGCTCGTGGATGAAGGCGACCCGCTCGCGCAGGGCCTCGTCGTCGTTGACCAGGGAGGCCTGGGCGATGCCCAGCGAGGCCTCCTCGACCAGGGACTTGACGAACAGCGGAAAGGCCAGCCGCTTGGGCCGCCGTACCGCCGCCCCCCGCGGATAGACCACGAAGTCGGGCACGCGGATGCGGTGATAGCTGAGAATCTTCTTGGCCAGGGCCTTGTCGCGGGCCAGCATCAGCCCGCGCGGGCCGCAGCCGGTGTAGGGCATGCGCAGCAGCTCGAGGTAGCTGACCACGTGCTGGTCGAAGACGGCCTGGCCGTCGAACTCCTCGAGCAGGTTGAAGACGATGTCGGCCCGGGTGGATTCGATGGCCGAGCGGATCACGCGCAGGTCGCCGCCCACGCCCACGCTGGTGACCTCGTGACCGATCCGCCGAAGCGTGGACACCACGTCGTACTCGGTCTTGAACGGCGCGACCTCTTCCTCGCTGAGCCCCTCGATGCTTTCGGGGGGGACGAGGTCCTGGTGAACCAAGGCAAGGACGCGCAGCTTCCTCATGCCGCTACTCACATGGCCAGTTGATGCCGGGCGCTGTACAGGTGATTCATGGTCTGCACGGTCAGCAGGATGGCGAAATCCATCTTGATCCGCCGCTCGCTGCCGGCGACGTGAAGCTGAAGCTCGCGGCAGCGGGCGATCATGCCCTTGAGCACCTGGTCGAGCGTGTATTCGTACTGCCCGGTCCAGCGCGAGACCATGCGGCGTATTTCGCCGCGGACCCGCCGCAGGAAGGCCGCCGCCGACTCGCGCCCGGCGTGCTCGGGGCGGTCTGAAAACAGGGCCCGCAGGTCGTCGTCGTAAAAGCGGGGGAACTCGCCGGCGTAGTGGGCCCGCTTCTCCGCGTAATACTGGCGGAGCGTCTTGCGGATCTCGTTCAGGGGCTCGATCCGCTCGCGCGACCGGACCAGCGGGGGGGTTCCGGCGATCTGCCGCATCAGCTCATCGACGTACTCGATCTTGGCCAGCGCCGGCCAGCCCTGGTACCTCCGCTGCCAGACGGTCCTGGGACCCAGCCAGACCGCGAAGGTCTCCGCGAAGTCCTCGTCGGGGTGGCTCTGGGCGTACCAGTAGTCCAGGTGCACGACGTAATTGCGCGAGTAGGGGCGCGGACGGTAGAACTCCGGGTAGGGCTGGGAGGATTTGCCGAACAGCCGCTGCCATTTCCTGCGACGATGCAGCAGGTAGGCGTGGTCCAGGGCGTGGCCGGCCTCGTGGCGGAGGATGCGCAGGCAGGATTCGCGCGTGCCGCCCTCGACCTCGAGCATCTGGCGGCGCTCCAGCCGGGTCAGCCGCGGATGGGCCAGGAAGAAGGGCACGGCCACGCCGGGGATGCCGTCGGGCGAAAACCACTCCTCCGAGAGCCAGAAGTGCGGCCGAAAGCGGATGTCGTGCCGTTCGAGGTCCTGCTGGACTCGGCGGATGATCGGCTCGACCGGCGAGCCGGCCAGCGACAGACCCAGGTCGCAGAGGCGCAGGTCCAGCAGCCGGTCATCGGGCCAGTCGGCCCACTCCGGGCGGCGGCGCCGCCGGCGCCGGGCGGAAGATGGTGCCGATGTTCGTCTCCGTGCTCGCATCCGAACGACTCGCTGCGGGGACGAGGGGGGCGGCCTCTCGACCCACGGTCGAACGCCTCGCCGGCCCGCCGGAAACCTCGGCGGCCGGCCAGGACGCGCCCATTCTATCCCGCGACCGACGATTGGGTAGGTCGGGACGTCCCGCTTCCGTTGAATGAAACCTTCCAAATAGCTATTCTGGTGGTGATGCGTCGGAAGAAGCCGCTGCCGTTCCTGGTCCTGGTGACGTTCGCCGCCGGGCACGTCCGGGCCGGCCTGTATGAATCCAACCTGCTGGGCAACCCCTCCTTCGAGGACTACTACACCGGGTCGGCGGCCAACTGGACCAGCGGCGCCTCCGCCCAATACGACCTGCAAACCGACAACGCCCTCGCGCGCGGCGTTCAGGCCTGGCTCAACGCCGGAGCCGACAACGCCTCGATCCGCTCCGACGGACCCGGCACCGGACACACCGGCCACTACTACGGCACGGGCGGCAACTCGAACCTGCCCGCCGGACACCTCTCGCGGATGCGCCAGGACGTGGACCTCGCCGCCGTCGGATTCACGGCGCAGGAACTTGACGGCGCGGTCCTGGCCCTCGACGCGGGAGCCTGGCTGAGCAGCAGTCCGTCCGACGCCGATTCCGTCGAGGTCCGCATCTATTGTCTCGACGCGGGCAAGTCGGTTTTGGCCCCGGTCTTTGCGACCGGCCTTCGCAACCATGACGTCTGGACGCTCTATCAGACCGGCCCGCTTCCGCTCCCGGCCGGCACGCGGTTCATCCGCTTCGACGTGGAGTTCGTCAAGCAAGCCGGCAACAACAGCGACGGTCGGATCGACGACGCCTGGCTGCGGCTGGTGCCGCTGGCCGATCCGCCCGGCCCGATGCTGGACCGCAACCTGGTCGCCAACCCCGGCTTCGAGGCCGGCAGCGGCGGCTGGCGGGCCCTCCTCGGCAACCCCCGGGCCCGCCTCACCAACATCGACGGCGTGCCCGCCCGGAGCGGCCAGTACTTTCTCTTCGGCGGACAGCGACCCATGAGCCCGACGCTGAACCAGGCCCTGGCCGTCCAGGAAATCACCCTGGCCGCTTACGGCTTCAGGCCGGAACTGCTCGCCGACCCCGACGCCGTGTTCTTCCTTCAGCTCGAGGGCTGGCTGTCGAGCTTCGGCAACGTGGGCAACATCCGCCTGCGTCTCGACCTGCGCGACGAGCAGGGCGCGAGCCTGATCCAATACGACTCCGGGCGGGTCCGCAGCGACAAGCGCCCGGCGCCGTTTCGCTGGCAGACGCGCCTGCCGCCCGAAGCCCGCCAGATGGTCCTGACGCTGGACATGCTCGATCCGGCCGGCACTAATCTCGACGGGTACGCCGATGATCTCTCCGTGCTGGTGACAAAAGTGCCGCACCGGCCGCGCCTCGCCGGGCCGTTCGCGGCCGCCCATCGCGGCAACTCCATCATCGCACCGGAGAACACGCTGGCCGCCTTCACCGCCGCCCGCGGCCTGGCCCGGTTCGGCGAACTCGACACCTACGTCTGCGCCTCCGGCGAGATCGTGGTCATGCACGACAACACCGTGGACCGCACCACCGCGGGCACCGGCCCGATCAGCGGCCTGACGCTGGCCCAGCTCAAGCAGCTCGAGGCCGGCTCGTGGTTCTCGCCCGACTTCGCCGGCGAGCCCATCCCCACGCTGGAGGAGGCCCTGGCGGCCCTGCTGCCGGAGGTGACCCCGCTGATCGAGCGGAAGGCCGGCAGCGCCGCGTCGCTGCTGGCGGAGTTGCAGCGGTTGGGGGTGTCATACCAGGTGGTGGTTCAGAGCTTTGACTGGAACTTCCTGGCCGAGCTGCACAGCCTCGATCCCAACGTCGCCCTGGGGGCCCTTTTCGACGGGGCCCTCACCGCGGCCAGGGTGGATCAGGCCCGCGCGGCCGGCGCCGGCTTCATCGCCTTGAGCCAGGCCAACGTGAACGCCCAGAGCCTGGCCCTGACGCACGGAGCCGGGCTGCAACTGGTGGTCTGGACGGTCAACGACGCGGGGGCCATGCAGCAGTTCATCGACCTGGGGGTGGACGGCATCATCACCGATCACCCGGCGGCGGTCCGCTGGCTGGTCGACCCGTCGCTGTCGCCGGCCGACCTCGACGCCGACGGCGACGTGGATGCGATCGACCTGCTGCTCTTCCGGGCCTGCCACGGTCCGGCCGGGGTACCGGTGGGCGAACCGGCCTGCGCCCCGGCCGACCTGGACCTCGATGGCGACGCCGACCAGGGCGACTTCGGCCTGCTCCAGCGCTGCCTGGGCCGGCCCGACGCAACGCCCCCGCCGGGCTGCGCGCAACCGGCGCCGTAGCGACGTGCCATTCGGCTGACTCTCTCGGATCGGCGGCGCGGCCGGGGCCGGTTCCGTGGTGGTTGCGGTCACGCCGCGGCGGGTTTCACTTTCCCCGGATCTTCTCCACCTTCCTGCTGACCACGTTCTTGACCCGGTCGGCGGCCACGCTGACCGCCGCGAAGACGTCCGGGTGCATCTCGTCCACCACCACCGTGCCGCCCGCCCGCAGGTGCACGGTCGCGTGGCAGCGTTTGTCCACGCCACCCTTGGGGCCGTTGACGTCCTCGATGCGGACCGCGACCTCATGGACCATGTGTTCGAGCTGGTCCAGGGCGGAACGGAACCGCTCGGTGATGTGGGCATCGAGCGTGTCATCGACCTCGAAGTGATGTCCGTGAACGCGCAGTTGCATTGGCATCCTCCCGAAACGTGGTTAAAGGCACCGCCTTCATGATAGCCGCGCCGGCCGGCCCCTGGCCAATCCTGAACAGGATCGGCCGCCGGCGGAGCGGCGCCCTGGGGGGATCAGATCTCCACCAGCATCCGGGAGGGCTCTTCGAGCACCTCTTTGACGCGGCGGAGGAAGCCGACCGCCTCGCGCCCGTCGACGATGCGGTGATCGTAGGTCAGCGCCACGTACATCATCGGGCGGATGACCACCTGCCCGTCGCGGGCCACCGGGCGGTCCTGGATGGCGTGCATGCCCAGGATGCCGCTCTGCGGCGGGTTGACGATCGGCGTGGACAGCAGCGAGCCGAAGACCCCCCCGTTGGTGATGGTGAAGGTGCCGCCCTCCAGTTCGGCGAGCTGGAGCCTGTTCTCGCGGGCCCGGGCGGCGAAATCGGCGACGGCCAGCTCGATCCCGGCGAAGCTCATGCGGTCGGCGTCGACCAGCACCGGCACCACCAGCCCCTTGTCGGTCGAGACGGCCACGCCGATGTCGTAGTAGTTGCGGAAGACCACGTCGGTTCCGCGGACCTCGGCGTTGAGCTGCGGGAAGCGCTTGAGGGCGTCGATCACGGCCTTGACGAAGAACGACATCAGACCGAGCTTGGTCTGATACTTGGCCATGAAAAGGTCCTGGTGCCGGGCGCGCAGGGCGTTGACCGCGGAGAGGTCCACCTCGTTGAAGGTGGTCAGCAGGGCGGCGGTCTGCTGGGCCTGGACCAGGCGTTGGGCGATGCGCTTGCGGAGCGGGCTCATGGGCACGACCCGCTCCTCGCGCGGGCCGGGGGGGGCGGCGCGGTCGTCGCCGACGGACCGGGCGGGTGGAACTTCGCCGCGTTCGGTCGTTTCGGGTAGGACGGGAGCCGGTGCGGCGGCG
>JABRVU010000004.1:0-11721 GCA_039961895.1 Phycisphaerae bacterium
TCGCCGCTTGGGACGACGATCGTCCTGCGGGCCGAGCGCCTCCCGGCGAGCACGGTCAGCCGCGCGAACGGGCGGTCCGCCGACGACGGCTCGCGCTCGCCGATCTGCCGTATCAGCGTCCTCGACTCAGGGCCCGGCCTTCCGCCGGATGACCCCGAACGCATTTTCGAGTTTTCGTATTCGACCAAGCAGCGCGGCATGGGGCTGGGACTGGCCCTGGCCCGCCTGGCCCTCCAGCGCCAGGGCGGACGGGCCCATGCCCGCAACAACCCCGATGGCGGAGCCTTGGTCTACGTGGACCTGCCCATGACCGCCGAACCGACCACCGAACTGAAAACGGAGAACTGAGAACCGGGACCTCATCTCTCACGTCTGCAACAGGCGGAAGCCATGCCCAAGATACTCATCGTTGAGGACGAAGTCAGCCTGGCCAAGGCCATGGGCGACGCGCTGCGCGACGCCGGGCACGAGACCCGGGTGGTTCACGTCGGGGAGAAGGTCCCGGCCGAGTTCCGCGCCTTCGGCCCGCAGCTCGTGATCCTGGACGTTCGGCTGGGCGGCGTGAACGGGCTCAACCTGCTCGAGGAGCTGAAGCGCGAGTCGCCGGACGTCGAGGCCGTGGTGGTGACGGCCTACGGCAGCGTCGAGGTCGCCGTCGAGGCCATGAAGCGCGGCGCCGCCGACTTCCTCACCAAGCCGGTGGATCTCGACGTGTTGTGCGTGGCGGTGAACCGCGTGTTCGCGGCCTCGCAGGACCGGCGGCGGCTCGAGCAGTTCCGCAGCGCCGAGGCCGGCCAGCTCCGCCAGGTGCAGTTCCTGGGCGAGTATCCGCCGATCGTGGCCATCCGCGACCAGGTCGCCCGGCTGGCCGCCCGCTTCCGCCAGGGTGCCGGCGGCGGACTGCCGGCCATCCTGCTGACCGGCGAGACCGGCACCGGCAAGGACCTGCTGGCCTCTTACATTCACGCCTCCCTGCCGCACCGCACCGGCCCGTTCGTCCCGGTCAATTGCAGCGCCGTGCCCGCCGAGCTGTTCGAGTCGGAGCTGTTCGGGCACCAGAAAGGGGCCTTCACCGGCGCCGCCGCCGACAAGCCCGGCCTGTTCGAGACCGCCGACGGCGGAACGCTGTTTCTCGACGAGATCGGCGACCTGCCCCCGGCCCTGCAGCCCAAGCTGCTGCGGGCCCTCGAGACCCATACCATCCGGCGGGTCGGCGACACGCGCGACCGGCCCTTCGACGTGTGTCTGATCGCCGCCACCAACCGCGACCTGGCCGCTCAGGTCGCCCAGGGCCGCTTCCGGGAGGACCTGTATTACCGGCTCAAAGTGGTCAGCATCGCCATTCCGCCGCTGCGCGAGCGGGAGGGCGACGTGCTGCTGCTGGCCGAGCGGTTCTGCGCGCAACTGGCGGCCAAGTACGGGCTGGCGGAACTGCGGCTCTCGCCGGCGGCCCGGGAGCGGCTCCAGGCGGGCACCTGGCCGGGCAACGTGCGCGAACTCAAGCACGCCCTGGAAAGCGCCGCCCTGAGCATCAGCGGAACGCTGATCGAGGCCGACGACCTGCCCATGCAGGCCGCCGGCGACCCCGTCCGCCGGGCCCAGCGGGCCATCGAGGCGGGCCAACCCATCAACCTTGAGCAGGTCGAGCGGGCCCTCATCGAGCTGGCCCTCAAGCAGACCGGCGGGAACATCTCCGCCGCCGCCCGGCTGCTCTCCATCGGCCGGGAGGCCCTCCGTTACCGCATGGCCAAGTTCGGGTTGGTGGGCAAGGAAACGTAACGGCGGCCTGCCGCTCGCGGCCCGCACCGGCGGGGCTCAGGGGCGGCAGACATAGAGGATATGAGGATAGGGAAGGATGTCGATCATGCGGTGGGTGACGACCTGAAAACCGACCTCGCGGAGCACCGCGCGCAGCTCCTCCTCGGGCCAGTAGTAGATCGGCTCGGTCAGCCCCACCATCAGCCGGTCCAGCAGCAGCGTGAACCAGCGCTTGTACGCGGGCCGGCGGTCCACGTCCTTGATGATGAGCACGCCGGAGGGGGCCAGCGACCCGCGGATGCTCCGCAGGAAATCGGGCACGGCCGTCCGCGGCAGGTGATGAATCAGGTCCAGCGTGTAGATGGCGTCGAACTGCTCCTGCGGCGAGAGGGCCGCGGCGTCGGCGCAGTTGAACCGGACGTTGCGGATGCCCAGGTTGCGGGCCGCCAGCCGGGCCATGGCGATGCGCCTGGCGTTCAGATCGCAGCCGGTCAGCCGCCTTTCCGGCGAACCGCCCGCGAAGTAAAGCCCGAACAGCCCGAACCCGCAGCCCACGTCCAGGATGTTCCCCTTCTCGGGCAGATACTGCCCCACTTCCTTGAGAAACCGCTGCCGGATGATGAGAAAACGAATGCGACAATAGGTCCGTACGATCGGAGACTTGTACGAAGCGATGATCCGGGGCAGCAGACCGTCCTCCAGCGCCGGCACCCGCGCGGCATAGGCGGCGGGGACGGCCCCGCCGACGCTCAGGTCGATGTAGCCGATGGTGCTCAGGTACATGAAAAGGGGCGCGGTGCAGACCAGTCCGGCGGCCATCAGCGCCCAGCCCGGCCCAAGCCCCAGCCGGCGCCCCGCCACCCAGGTGGCCAGTATGAACAGGAATCCGAACGTGCCGTTGACGGGATGAATCCGGCGTCGGTATGGGCCAGTTGCAGCGTCCAGTAGTACAGCAGGGCCCCGCCGCGAGGGTAGGAATCGGCCCAGACCACGCTGGCCTGCACGGGTCCCAGCCGCCCGTCCTGGTAGGGCTGAACCGCCTGCGGGATGTGGTAATTGAATTCGTCCACCGACCAGGGGGTGTTCCAGGCGCCGTATCCGGTGGCCGCGGCCTGACTCAGCACGCCCACCATCAGAATCAGGCGCTGGTCCCGGCTGGCCTGGCGCCAGCCGTCGGCCAGACCCATGAACAACCCGTCGGCGGCCGCGCGGAGGACGGCCCGATGTCTCACCGCCAGCACGAGTCCGCCGGCCGTCACCAGCCCCTGCACCACGAACAGACACGATAATGGCCGTCCATAGGGAACGCTGCCCAGCAGGACCACTTCGAGGATCAGCAGGATCGGCACCGCCAGCAGGCTGACCAACAGGTTCTAGCTGACCGGCGCCGCCGGCCAACGCCGGGCGCTGACCGCCAGAACGCCCAGCCACGTGGGAACGAGAAGAAGGACCAGGCCGATGAGTTTCAGAATGACGATGAACATCGGTGAACGAATCGGGGAGGTCGGCCCACGCCGCCCGGCCGCCTGAAACGGCCGATGCAGCCGCGCGCGGCGATGGGGCCCCTCAAGCCCAGTTGTCAACAAAGTTGGGGCCGTACTTCCGGCGGGCGTAGGCCCGGTAGAGAGGAGTCCGCTTCACCGCCCGCACCAAGCGATAGGAGCGCGACTCGCGGATGGCCCGCAGCCGGTCGCGGGGATCCTCCGCGGCGGCCGCCCCGTTGCCGTTCTGACCGGGCGCCGGGCGGACGAACAGGCGAGAAGGCCAGACCCGCCGCAGGTATTGAATCGTCCGCCAGAAGCGGGAGTTCTCGATGAACGCCAATTGGGCCCGGACCGCGTCCAGCGGGGCACTGGCCGGGTCCACGCCGGCGCCGGCCGCGTCGTTCGACGGGGCGTGCAGCCGAAGCCAGAGCTGGTCGGCCAGCAGTTCGAGCCGCAGGCGGTCCATGCTCACCGCGGCGCACTGGGCGGCGGTCCTGGGCGGCATGGACGGGCGATCCCGCCGGGCCCGGTTCTCGCCGGCCGCCAGGAGCATCTCGTGCATGCGGCGGCCCATCTCGTCGAGGTTGAAGTGGGCGACGATCCGCGCGCGGGCCGCCTCGGAAAGCCGTCGGCGGTGCGCCGGATCGTCGATCAGCCGGCGCAGCACCTCGACGTAGGCCCGCAGCTCGGTCCTGGGATCGGCATGGGGAATCAGGTACCCGACTTCGGGCGTGACCAGCTCGGCCTGCCCGCCGACGTCCGCCGAGACCGGCACCACGCCCATGCTCATGGCCTCGAACAAGGCCAGCGAGACGCCCTCCACGGCCGAAGGCAGCAGATAGACGTCCGCGGCGGCCAGCAGCGACTTGATCCGCGCGTTCGAGAGCGGCCCCAGCAATCGGACCTGCCGCCCGAGGTCGTACCGGTCGATCAGCCCGACCACCTCGGCGCGCAGCTCGCCGTCGCCGGCCAGCAGGGCACGAAAAGCCGCTCCGCCGTCGCGCAGCTCGCGCAGAATCTCGATCATGAACTGCGGGCGCTTGTCGGCGACGAACCGCCCGGTCCAGACCAGCAGCGGCAGGTCCTCCGGTTCGCCGGCCTCCAGGTAAGCCCGGCGCTCCTGACCGCGATCGAACCGCGCGGGGGACCATTCCTCGGGATCGATGTTGGTGTAACAGACTTCGATGCGCTCGGCGGCGGCGCCTCGCCCGCTCATCCAGTGGCGAAGCTGCCGCGACGACACGCCGTGCAGGTCCAGGCATTCGGTCCAGCGGGCCGCCATCGCCGGATAGCCCCCGTCCTTCCAGCCGGGCGGCGCGGAATGGCAATAATCCGCGAAGGCCGCCTCCGGGAAGTGCGAGCGCAGCAGCGGCAGCAGCTCATAGGCGATCTGGCTGTTGCTCACCAGGACGTGGGTGATGCCCCGCGAGGCCATCAGGTACAGCAGAAACCGCGGGTAATCCGCCATCCGCAGGAACTTGTCCATGCAGAAGACGTCCGCCGTGAGGCGGGTGAACTCCGGCAGCCAGACGTGCTCGGCGGGCATGGTGGTGACGATGGTGACGTCCCAGCCGCGGCGGGTGAGCTGGCGGAGCACGTCCAGATTGAACTTGTCGGCCCCGCCCATGGTCAGCCAGGGGACGATGAACAGCAGCCGCCGCCGGCCCTCGGGATGGGACAACGGGTTGGGCCAGGGCACCTCGAAGCTCACCTGGACCGGGGCCAGGTGATCCAGGTCGCGCCCGCGAAAGAACCGCCGCGGCTCGGCGAACAGGGCCGCGTGCTTGGCGCGGAGAAAGTCGTTGAAGGCGGACTTGCGGGCCGCGTCGCCCTCGGTCAGCGTGATCCGCGACTGGGCGTGGCGGCGGTACCAGATCAGGTATTCGGGGATGGTCCAGCCCCAGCAGCCGTGCTCGGCCATGCTCAGCCAGTAATCCCAATCCTCGTGGCCGATGCGGATGCTCTCGTCGAAACCGCCCATCTTCAGGTGCACGTCGCGGCGGACTAGGGCGGTCTTGTCGATCTGGTTCTCGCGCAGGTTCTCGGCGCCGCGGTCGAAACCGCGCGGCCAGAGGTAGCGCTCCGAGCCGAAGCCGACCGGCCAGGCGTTGCAGAACTCGAAATCAGGATGCGAAATCAGGCACCACAGGGCCTTCTCCAGGTAGGTCGGCTCGATGAGATCGTCGCTGTCCAGCCAGAAGAGGAACTCGCCGCGGGCCTCGCGGGCCCCGAGGTTGCGGGCGGCGCCCGGCCCGGCGTTGGCCTGGCGGATCACGCGGACGCGGGCGTCCTGCCGGGCCGTCCGCTCCAGCAGGGACACGCTCTGCGGGTCGGTGCTGCCGTCGTCCACCAGGAGCCACTCGTACTGCTGGAAGGACTGTCGCCGGACGCAGGCCACGGTTTCTTCGAACCACGCGCCGACGTTATAGCAGGGGGTGACGATACTGATCGGGGGGTTGGAAACCGCCCCGGCGGGCTGGGGGTGAAACGCGGGTCGGCGGGCCGACGCCGGCGTGTCGTCGTATTCGGGTCGCTGCGGGTCGATCATTACGTGTGCCTCCTTTCACCTGACGCCGCGGGGGGTTCCTCCAGTCCCGCGACGCGCCGCCCCAGCCGCCACCACCGTGTTTCCTGGATCCGGGCCACATAGCGGCTCAGGCGGGCCACCGTCTCTTCCAGGGCCTGATTCTTGCGGTTCAGCTCGGCGAGGCGGGCCTGTAACTCGGCGAGCTGGCAGGCGGCGGCCTCGTCGTGCCGCTCGGCCAGGCTCCGCCAGTGATCGCGCTCCTCGGTCAGGAAGGCCTTGGCCTGTTCCAGTTCACGGATCCATGCCTCCCGCTCGCGGGCCACGCGCTCGGACTCCCTGGCCGCCGCCTCCCACGTGGCCCGCTGTTCCTCCAGCCAGGCGTTGGCCTGCTGCAATTCGTTGAGATAGGCGCGCGGCTTGCCCAGGGCCTTCTCTCGCTCTTCGGCCTCGCGCTTCCAGTTCTCGACCTGCTGTTCGAGCCAGGCCTTGGCCTCCTCAAGCTCGCGGATGTGCTGCTGCTGTTCGCGGAGCAGGCGCGCGCCGGCCTCCGATTCGCGCTTCCAGTTCTCGACCTGCTGTTCGAGCCAGGCCTTGGCCTCGCTCATGTCCTGGAGGCACTGGCGCTGCCGGCGGACCCGCTGAACGCAGGAACGGATGCGGGCGCTCAAGACATCGGTGGCGTCGTCCGGCTCGATGATCGGCTCGGGCGGCGGCGTGCGGGCCGCTTCCGAGCCGGGGTCGTCCAGGCGCAGCAGCTCTTCCAGCAGCTCGCGGTGACGGCGGGCCAGCTCCTCGGATTCGGAAAGCTCCAGCATCCTGGCCGCCTGATGCGCTGATTCCTGAATCACGCGCGCGGGCTGGACCGGGAGCCGCGCCGGCCGGTCCGTTCGAGTCGCCTCGTCCAGCAGCAGGGCCATCCGGTCAATCTTACGGTCGGGATCGTCGTTTGTACACGAAGCCCGGATGCGCTCGGGGTCGGCGCCGGCGGCGATCAGTTCCTCCTGGAGCCGCGCGGCGGCCACGAAGGTGCCGCTCAGATAATCCTGATAGCCGGCCGACAGCCGCAGCCCCTCGCCCACGAACGCGGGTTCGCCGACCTCATGACAGAAGTCCAGGTAAGTCGGTTCCGGACAAACCGAAGTGAGGTACGGCAGAAGCTGATACCCCAGTTCGCTGTGGCCGATCAGCACGACGTCGTGACGGCGCGACTCGATGAGATAGCGCAAGAAGACGGGCAGGTCGGCGGGCTTCAGGAACCGCCGCAAGATGAAAACGTCCGGCGTGTGTTCGGCGAATCGCGGCGCCCCGGCGTTGCCGCCGCTCCGGGTGGCCACGACGGTGACTTCCCAGCCTTGCTCGACGAGCCGCCGCACGAGCTTCAGGCCGGTCTCTCCGAAATCGTCCGTGCCCAGCCGCGGCACGATCAGCAGAAGCCGCCGCCTGGTTTTCTCCAGGCGATTGGCCGGGGGCGGATCGCGGAGCACCGGAACCGCACCGGACGTCTCGGACCGTTGAACCACCGGCCACGGACTGCCGAACAGACCCGGATACTTCTCGCGCAGGCGGTCACAAAAAGCCCGGTATCGCGCCCCCCCGTCGAGGTTGGCCCAGCGGTCCCGGTGATCGTCCCGCCGGCGATACCAGTCGAGGTACTGGGGGATGGTGAAGCCGACCATCCCCTGGCTGGCCAGTCTCAGCCAGAAGTCCCAGTCCTCCAGCCCGTCGCGGATGGTCGCGTCGTAGCCCCCCGCCCGGCGGTGGGCGCTCCGCCGGATCATGGCCCGGCCGGTGGCGCAATTGTATTCCAGCAGCCGCGGACCCTGCTCGAAACCCTGGGCCCAGAGATATTCCTTGGCCCCGAACCCCACCGACCAGCCGTTGACCACCGCGTATTCGGGGAAGGATTCGAGGCACCAGTACATCATTTCCAGAGCGGTCGGCTCGATCAGGTCGTCGTCATCCAGCAGAAAAACGTACTCCGCGGCGGCGGCCTCGAATCCGACGTTCCGCGTGGCCGGCAAGCCGAGGTTGCGCGGATTGTCAATGACCCGGATGCGCGGATCGCGGTGGCGGTACTCATCCAGGATGTGCAGCGCCTCCGGGTCGGTGGCGGCGTCGTTGATGATCAGCCATTCCCACTGCTGCAATGACTGTCGAAAAACGCAGCGGGCCGTCTCGTGAAACACCGAGCGGGCGTTGTTCCAGAAGGGAGTGAGCACGGTCACCAGGGGCCTGGCCGTGGGATCGCACAAAGCGAAAGCGTACGCCGGGCGTCGATCCGAGGCCGGCGTATTGGCATAGTCGGGCTTGCCCGGGTCGATCATCGTGCCCCTCCCCCGCCGCGGGTCGGGGCCCGGCGGACGGCCTCCTCGAGCTGGGCGACGTAGGCCCTGAGTTCCTCGACGGCCCTGGCCCCCTCGAGCGCCTGGCGCCGCCATTCGTTCATCTGGCCTTCGAGCCAGGCCTTGGCCTCGTGGAGCTGGCCGATGTAAGCCTGTTGCTCGCGCCAGGCCTGGGCGCCCTTCTGCAGCTCGGCCTGCAAGGAGGCGAGCTGTGCCCCCCGCGACTTGGGCACCCAGGGTCTGGGGGCGCCTTCGACGGGCGCGGGTCCCGCGGGCGCCCTGGCGGACGGGGCCAGGCGGTAGGCATCCGACATGCGGTGGAGCCATCGCCTCCGGGCGGCCAGGCGCGGCTCAAGCGAAACCGCCCGCGGATCTCGAAGGAAGGAGTCCAGGTCGCCGGCCATGCCCAGCCCGTCCCGCTTCTGCCGGTAATACGCGTTCCGCGCCGACAGGTAACAGGGCACCCCCAGCCGCGCGCAGAGAATCGACACGTGATAGGAGCACGCCAGGGCCAGCTTCGCGCCGGGCACCATCGGCGCCTCCGGCTCGGACCCCGCGAACTCCAGGGCCATCTGTCCGAGCTGAAAGACCTCGAAGCGCAGGAACGGGAACAGGTCCTCGAGCTGCTGGACGGTTCCCAGCGCGTCGCAGACTTCGTCGGCGCGGCGGTCGCTGTAGGCGTTGAGCAGCGCGACGCGCGGGTGTCGGCCGCCGGCCCACTGCCCGGCGTGGGCGGCGACGCGGGCGAGCTGCCCGCCCAGTTCGGCCAGATCGCTTTCGCCGGTGTAGTACGAGAGGTTCAGGTGCACCAGCAGGTCGAAGGGCTCTTGCAAAGCGTTGCGGGCGCGATCGGCCCAGGTTTCGATCATTTCGATCGCGTCGTCGAATGAGTCATCGGCCTCAACGCCGCACTCGGCCAGCAGCCGCGCCGATTCCGGGTCGCGCCCGCCGGCCAGGACCGGCCGGTAGCGCTCGAAATGCCCGCGCAGCTCCGAAACGAACCGTTCATCCACCTGCTGGCCGCTGAGCACGTAGTGGCCCGCGCCGAACTGCTCGATCAGTCCTTCGATGATCCCGACCGCCGTCGCCCCCCAGTAGCGGTTCAGCAACGCGCCCCCGTACACGTGCAGGTGGGCGATCGGCGCGGCCCCCATGACCCGCTCCAGGCCGATGACGCCCAGGTCCAGGGCCTCGGGGGACCAGAACAGAACCTCGCGGACGCCGAACCAACGCCTCAGTCGCCCGCAGTATCCGGCGTCGGGAATGGCACAGGCGTGACAGACCACGACCGGTTCGCGTTCGCCGGCCGACCGGTGCCAGGCCAGGGCGCCCTTGAGCTGGAGAACGTCTCCGAAATTCCCGAAGCCGCCGTATCCGCCCACCAGCAGCACGCGCGGCCCGGGCCGGGCCAGCCGTTCGCGCGTGGCCTCGTCGGCGTAGAAGAAACAGGGCGGCGCGCTCATGAAACCGACACCTCGAACGGATATCGGTAATTGAACCACATGGGCTGATCGGGATCCTGGACCACGTGAAAGGCCAGGGCCACTTCGTTGCAGTAGATTTCCACCGCGTCGGCCCGGTCCCACCGGCGGACGTAGTGGGCGCGCAGGGCCACTCCGTAATGGCCGCCGCGCAGGTTGTTGACCGCGCTGAACCGCACCACCCGGCGCTGCCCGGTCAGCAGCCGCAGCCCGCGGCGCCGGGCGTTGAACACGCTCTCGCCGGTCAGTTCCACCCCGTGGCGGTTCTTGATGATGAAACCCACGCTGATGTGGTCCAGGTCGCGCCGGGGCAGCAGCGTGCATTCGATGGTGAACCGCTCGTCGGGCAGCAGGGTGTCGGTCGGCTCGCCGCGCCCGTTGAGCAGGCGCACATTCTCGACGGTCAGCAGGTCGGTTCCGTCCAGGGTCTGAAGGGCGGTGTCGTCGGGCGAAAAAAACTCCTCGTCCGCCGTCCCGGCCTGCCGCTGCTCGAGCACCTGCGCGTTGCGCTGGACGGAATAAGAGCGCATGTAGGCGTCGGCCACCTCCTGGGCGGGCCCGATCAGCCGGGCCTCGCCCTGATCCAGCCACACGCCCCGCCGGCACAGCGACCGCACCGCCTCGGGGTCGTGGCTGACGAACAGCAGCGTGGTCCCCGCGGCGCACAGCCGGCGGATGCGCTCGATGCACTTCTGCTGAAAGAGCAGGTCGCCGACTGCCAGGGCCTCGTCGATGATGAGGATGTCCGGCTCCACGCTGGTCGCCACCGAGAAGGCCAGCCGCAGCACCATGCCGTTGGAGTAGGTCTTCACCGGCTGATCCAGAAACTCGCCGATGTCCGCGAAGGCCGCGATCTCGTCGAGCCGGGCCTGCATCTGGGCGCGAGACATGCCCAGGATCGCCCCGTTGAGGAACACGTTCTCGCGCCCGGTGAACTCGGGGTTGAAGCCCGAGCCCAGCTCCAGCAGGGCGCAGACCCGCCCGGAGACCTCCACCCGGCCCTCGGAGGCGGCCAGGGTGCCGGCGATCAACTGGAGCAGCGTGCTCTTGCCGCTGCCGTTGCGCCCGATGATGCCCACGCTCTCGCCCGGGGCGACCTCGAAGGACACGTGCCGCAGGGCCCAGAACTCGCGGTACAGCCGCCGCCCGCGCCAGCGCAGCAGGGCCTGCCGGAGCCGGTCCTGCGGCCGGGCGTACATGTGGTAGCACTTGCCCAGGTCCGTCACGCGAAGGGCGCAGTTGCCGTGGGGCCCGTCAGATGACATCCGCGAACGCTCGCTTGCTCTTCATGAAAAACGCATACCCCAGCAGGGCCAGCCCGGCCGAGGCCCCGGTGAGCAGCAGCCAGGAGCGCCACTCGGGCAGCCCGCCCCACATCAGCACCCGGCGGGCGTCCTCCACCGCGTGGGTGAGCGGGTTGATCTCCAGCACGCCGCGGTACGGCCGCGGAACGCGGTCCAGACTGTAGAAGATCGGCGTGGTGAAGAACAGCACCTGTACCAGCAGCCCGACCGCGTGCCCCACGTCGCGGATGAAGACGCCCAGCGAGGCCAGCACCCAGGCCAGCCCGGCCGTCGTCAGGCACACCGGCAGCAGCACGGCCGGCAGCAGCACCATCGTCCACGGCGGCCAGCCCACGATCAGCGCCCGCCCGATCAGCCACACGCCCAGGCCTACCAGCAGGTTGAACAGCCCGCCCAACAGCGCCGAGGGGACGAAGGTCTCCAGCGGAAAGACCACCTTCTTGACGTAGTTGACGTTGTTGACGATCAGCCCCGGGGCCCGGTTCACCACCTCCGAGAACAGGTTGAACAGCAGCAGCCCGCAGAACATGGTCAGGGCGAACACGCCTTTGCTCTCCGAAGCCTGCTCGCCCCAGCGGGCGTTGAACACCACGCTGAACACGAAGGTGTAGATCACCAGCAGGATCAGCGGGGTGAGGATCGACCAGACCAGCCCGAGCTGGGCGGCCCGGTAGCGCCCCTGGATCTCGCGCCTGGCGAAGGCCACGATCAGTTCCCGATGGGTCCAGAGGTTGCGCAGCATCGCCCAGGGGTTCAGCAGCGGCAGGATGCCGGCGCCCCGCGCCGTTCTGACGATGGCCTCGCGCATGGCAGGTGGCTCGCTGA
>JABRVU010000005.1:0-2005 GCA_039961895.1 Phycisphaerae bacterium
CGGTAGGGCTCGACCTCGCCGGGCGCCCAGATGTCCAGAATGTCGCCGCGCAGGGCGAAGTCGCCGGGCGACTCCACCTGGTCGAGGCGGGTGAATCCGTGTTCGACCAGCCATTCGACCAGCCGACGCGGATCGCGCCGTTCGCCGACGCCCAGGGCCAGCAGGTTCTCTTCGAGGGCCTCGAACGACGGAACGGCCTGCATCAGGGCCTGAACCGGCGCGACCACGATCAGGTCGGTCTCGGGGTCGCCGCGGCGGCGGCTTTCGTCCAGGCGCGTGAGCAGCCGCAGGCGCTCGGCGTGAATCTCGTCGCTGGCCGCCCCTTCGCCGGGAAGGGTCTCGAACGCGCTGAACAGCTCGGGAGATTGGCCGCAGAAGAGTTCGAGATCGTCGCGGGCCTCGTCGGCCTGCTCGAGGTGGGCGGTGACGAACAGCAGCGGGCGACGCAGACGGGCGGCGACGGCACCGGCCAGGACCGCTCCGAACGAGCCCCACAGCCCCTCCGCGCAGACCGCTTCCGCACGACCCGTCCGCGAGGGCGGGGGTCCGCCGGCCGGGGCGCCGGTATCCTGCCCGCCGGGGGCTCCCCCGGCCGGAGCCGACTCGCGGATTCGGGCCAGCAGAGCCTCGAACGTCTCATGGCCGGCCAGCCGGTCGACGACGCGAATCACGCATCCCATCTTAACCCCAGCGTCGTTGACCGCAACGCGAGGGCATGGCCGCCCGGGCTTGCCGACGTCATCCGCGACGCGCCGATTCGGTCGCGCACCCGACGCCCACCAACGCGGAGGGAAAGTTTGACCCGCTCAAGCGCCGGCGCTACATTCATGTCAGCAGCCTTGGGAGACGCGCCCATGCCGCCAGCCGCCGGGGGCATCCTCTTTCCGACCCGCCGACACAGCGGCATCCGCGCCGTCATGACCGGCCAGGTGGGCGTGGAGAAGAAGCCCTTCGTCGAGCGCGTGGCCCAGATCGCCCGCGAGCACGGGAAAGACCTGGCCGTCGCCCACGTCGGCGACATGATGTACGCCGAGGCCCCCGACGTGGCTCCCGGACGAATCCTGGACCTGCCCCGCGGCCGGCTCGAGGGCCTGCGCCGGTCGGTGTTCAAGGACATCCTGCATCTGGCCGAACGGGCCGAACACCTGCTGGTCAACACCCACGCCACCTTTCGATGGAAGCACGGGCTGTTCCCCGCCTTCGACCACGACCAGATGACCGAGCTGGACGCCGACCTGTACCTGACCCTGGTGGACAACCTCGACGCCGTCCACGAGCGCCTGAACCGCGAGCACGACCTGCCTCATTCGCTCAAGGACATCCTGGTGTGGCGCGAGGAGGAGGTGATGGCCACCGAGATCCTGGCCCGGGCCCTGCGCGGGCACGGGTCGTTCTACGTGCTGGCCCGTGGGATCGAGCGGGACACGGCCGAATCGGTCTACCGGCTGCTGTTCGAGCCGGAGCGCAAGAAGGTCTACCCTTCGTTCCCCATGACCCACGTGATGGACATGCCGGCGGTGCTGGCCGAGATCGACGCCTTCCGCGACACGCTGGCCGATCACTTCATCACCTTCGACCCCGGCGACCTGGACGAGAAGCGGCTGCTGTTCGAGGCCGGGGCGGCCACCCAGCGCGGCGAGAAGAGCTTCGTCCTCGAGGTGCACGGACGCCGGCTGCGCTTCCCGGTCGAACAGGTGACCGCCGTCGCCCACGACATCGACGCCCAGATCTACGCCCGCGACTTCAAGCTCATCGACCAGGCCGACATGATCGTCAGCTACGTGCCCCAGATGCCCGACGGCAAGCCGGCCCTGTCCAGCGGCGTGGAGCGCGAACTCCAGCACGCCTACGAGTCCACCAAGGAGGTCTACGTCATCTGGCGGGCGGAGCTCGAGCCTTCGCCGTTCGTGACCAAGACCGCCACGCAGGTGTTCCGCTCCGTCGAGTCGGCCCTCCAGTACTTCCAGAAGAAAGGCTACATCGCCGATTACCAGTTGCGATTCCC
>JABRVU010000006.1:0-5765 GCA_039961895.1 Phycisphaerae bacterium
GCATCTGGTCGAGATGCTCGACAACGTGGAGCTGGTGACGGCCAAGGTGCAGGTCTTCCAGCTCCGCAACGCCGACGCGGAGAAGATGAAGACCATCGTGGAGGAGCTGCTCAAGGGCGCCACCAGCCGGGCCGGCGGTCAGGGCCAGGGGCAGACCACGCGGCTGGTGCTGGGCGAGGGCGGGGGCGCCGCCGGGCCGGCCGCCGCCGGCGAGGCCGGCGCCGCCGTCGATCTGACCTTCTCGGTCGACACCCGCACCAACTCGCTCATCGCCGCCGGCAGCCCCGCCAACCTGCGCACCGTCGAGGACCTGGTCTACAAGCTCGATTACACGCCGATGGAGGACCGCATCTTCCGCGTCGTGCACCTGCTCAACGCCAAGGCCGACGACATCGAGACGGCCATGCAGGCTTATTTCGACAAGGAGGCCCAGCGGCACAGCGAAAGCGCCGGCCAGGGCGAGTCCAAGGCCCGCCAGATCGAGCGCGAAGTCACCGTCCAGTCGGCCGGCGAGACCCAGAACACCATTCTGCTGAGTTACAGCCCGCGGATGGAATCCGCCGTCTTCCAGATGATCAAGGAACTGGACCTGCCCCCGCCGCAGGTCATGATCCAGGTGCTCATGGCCGAGGTCACGCTCGACGACCGGCTGGAGATGGGCATGGAGTTCGCCCTCCAGGACCTGACCTTCAGCGAGCATTCCTTCGTGGACGGCCACGGCGTCCTGCAAGGGGCGCACTTCGACAAGATCTTCGGCACCGACGTGGGCGCCCAGGGACAGAGCAGCCTGGGCGGCATCAGCTTCACCATCACCGGCGAAGACTTCAACTTCCTGGTCCGGGCCCTCCAGACCGAGGGGCGGCTGGAGGTGCTCAACCGCCCGGCCATCCTGGTCCAGGACAACCAGGAGGCCAACTTCACCGTCGGCGAGAGCATTCCCATCGTCAGTCAGATCACGGTCAGCACCGGCGGCGTGGTCACGCCCAGCGTGGATTACCAGGACGTGGGCATCAAGCTGCTGGTCACGCCGATCATCAACCCCGACGGCTTCGTGAACATGGAGATCGAGACGGAAATCTCCTCGGTGGCCCCCTCGAGCATCTCGGTGGGTTCGGGCGTGTCCCTGCCCATCCTCAGCAAGCGCAACGCGCGGACCTCGGTGACGGTCAAGGACGGCGAGACCATCATCATCGGCGGGCTCATCACCAACCGCGAGACCGACAGCGAGAACAAGGTGCCGCTGGCCGGCGATATTCCCATCCTGGGCAACCTGTTCCGGGCCACGGTCAAGACGCACACCAAGACCGAGCTGCTGATGGTGCTCACGCCGCACGTGATCCGCGACGCCGAGCAGGCCCGGCGGATGTCCATCGCCATGCGCGATCAGACCGGCCTGATGGACAACGCCCGGCGCAGCCCGATGATGAACAGCCTCCAGGTCAAGCCGGATGAAGAGCTGTTCGGCCCCGCCGAGCCGACCACCGGCCCGGCGCCGGGCGAGCAGGGCGAGCCGTACGGCCCGCTGCCCGACGAGTACGGCCCGCCGGTCGGTGCCATGCAGAAGGGCGAGGAGCCCAACACGCTGACCTTGGGTCCGCCCCGGTCGCTGTCCCGGTCGGCCAAGCCGCCGGCCGGGAAGTGAGGCCCGGGTCACCCCGCGCGTGCGGCGAGGCCGCCGGAGCCCGCCGGCGGTGTGCACCTTCATCCAGGAGCGAGCCTGCAAAGCACAACCATGATGCGTCCGAACATGCGCCTGAATCGAATGCTGCTCACGCTCGTCCCGCTGGCCTTGGCCGTGCCGGTTTTCGGCCCGGCCGGTTGCGTGGACCCCGGCCGGCGGACCGCCCCCGGCCGGACGGCCTCGACCCAGCCCTCCCGTGAAGAGGTCCTCAAAGGCACCGAGACCATCGTCCTGCGCGTGGTCGCCTATTACCAGCCGCCCTTCCGGTGGATCACCTCGGCGGACAAGACCCGCATCCACGGGCTGGTCATCGGAGCGCTCTACCTCGAGGGCCCCAACCGCAAGGGGGTGTTCGGCAACGGGATCATCCACGCCAAGCTGTATCTCCGCGAACGCGACACGCCCAAGGCCGGCGATTCCTATCGGCTGATCAAGTCCTGGGACTTCACGCCGGAAGACATGTACTTCTGGCGCACCAAGAAACCCACGGTCCAGGGCAACGGCTACCTGCTGGTGCTGGACTGGAGCGACCTGGACGTCGACCTGGGCGGACGGGAGATCCGGATCACCATCGGCTATGAGCGTTCCGACGGCATCCATGTGCCGCCCAGCACCAAGGACCTGCTGGTGCCGGGGAAGGGGTCGTGAGGTGGGGACCTTCCGGCCGGTTCTGTTGACCGCGGCGCTGCTGGCGCCACTGGCGTGCCGGGAGGAGGATCGCCCGCTGCTGGCTGCGTTCGACGAACCGGGCGGCGAGCCCAAGTCGCTGCGCGAGACGTTCGATTTTCTTCGCGAGGCCCATCGGCGCAAGAGCTATCTGGCGCTGCGCCCGTACCTCGACCCGGCGGAGCGCGACGTGACCATCGACCTGCTGACGGCGGTGGATGAGCTGCTGGCCGCCAACGCCGCCGCCCAGCAGGCCGTCGCCCGGGCCGCACCCCTGGCCCCGCGCGAGCAGTGGGACGTCTCCGCGAAGGTGCTGGACACCCTGGAACTGTTCTCGCGCGAGGTCCACGTGGTGGGGCAGCGCGAGGACCCGACGGGGCAGACGGGAGAAATCTGGGTCCTGATCGCCGGCGAGCCGCCGCCGGTGACGGCGCGCTTCGTCCGCCGCAACGGGCACTGGGTCTATTCGCCCGGAACGGGCGGGGCGGCCCTGGTCCAGGCCTATCGCGGACTGACCAGGGCCCTGGAGCGCGTCGCCCGGGCGGTCGCGTCGGCGGGAACCCTGACTCCCGAGCAGGTGGAGTACGAATACCGTCTGCGCCTCGAGCCGCAGTTGCGGCAGATGCGCACCCTCTGGGCCGACCGGTTGCGCCGTTCCTCTTCCTGAGCCGATCCGGCCCGCTCAGGCCGAGAAGCTGCTCCCGCAGCCGCAGGTGTGCGTGGCATTGGGGTTATTGAACACGAAACCCCGCCCCATGACCTCGTCCTTGAAGTCCAGAACCGTCCCAGTCAGGTAAAGGAAGCTCTTGGGGTCGCAGACCAGCTTGATGCCGTGCGAATCGAACTCTTCGTCCATCTCGCTCTTGCTTTCGGTCAGGTCCAGCGAGTAACTGAAGCCGCTGCATCCGCCGCCCTTGACCCCCAGCCGAAGGTAGGTGGTCTCCGCCGGCAGGTTCTGCTGCTGAAGGATGGTCTTCACTTCCTGGGCCGCACGTTCGGTCAACGCAAGACTCATTTCATCATACTCCTCTGTGCACCAACAGGGCATCCTGAACCCCGTGTGGGACCGGCCTCTTGCCGGTCGATTTCATGGTTTTGGAATGCACTCTGACAGTCCGGTACCGGATTCTCCCGCTTCCGCTCGCTCGCCATGCCCCGCATCTCGGAACGCGAGGTTGACCCCCTGGCCGCCCTTTACGGCCACGCATGGGGAAACCACAAGGCACGTTGTTCACGCTCCCAGGGGCGACTGGGCGAGTTGTCCCGCGCTCTTGCAGCATCCGCCCGGCGCGACCACGTCCGCCAGCGTCACGCCGCTGAGGAACTCGACCAGCTTGCCGTGAATCGCCTGGATCGGCGAATGCACCGGGCAGACCGTGACCAGGTCGCAGCCTAAGACCTTCAGCGGGTCGTCTGGAGCCTGGCGCGGCTTATACTCGACGCACTGCACGAGCTGGACCGGGCCCTCGACCGCCCCGATGACGTCGTAGAGCGATATTTCGCCGGCGGGCACGGCCAGCGTATAGCCGCCGCGCGGACCGCGGGCCGACTTGGCCAGGCCGCGACGGGTCAGCAGCTTCAGGATGTTCATCAGCAGCGGCAGCGGCACCCGGTAGCGCGTGGCGATCTCCCGGGCGCTGCAACAGCCCTCCGGGTCCTGGGCCATGTGCACCAGGGCGATCAGGGCGTAGTCGGTTTTTCGGGTCAAGGCCAGCATGAATCGCGGTTCGTGCGTACGGTCCGTTCTCGGCGGTGAATCCAGAGCAATATAGCACTTGCGGGGTGCGATTTCAAGAACAAATAGGACTTCATCGGTACTATTTAGGCCGTTAAGCTTCTACATTTATAACTCATTCGTTGTCAACTGGTTGCCGATTGCCGCCTTCCGACTCTCGGAAGCCATGCCGTGCACCGGCACAGATGCCGCGCTGGCTGGGGGCCTGAAGGAACGCGACCAGCAGCCGGCCGGCGTCGGTTCGAACCGTCGCGGCGAGTTTCTCGACGGCGGCGGAGAAGAGCAACCCGCTGCGGTACAGCGTACGGTACGCCTGGCGGATCTCGAAGAGGGCCTCCCGGCTGTAGCCCGCCCGACGCATCCCCACGACGTTGTGCTGAATCACCGTCGAGTTGCCGTAGGCCATCAGGAAGGGGGGCACGTCCATGGTGATCCGCGCCTGTCCGGCCAGGAACGCGAGCGTACCGATCCGGCAGAACTGGTGGACCATCGCGCCGGCCGCCAGAATGGCCTGATCGTGCACGGTGACGTGACCGGCCAGCAGGGCGCCATGCTGCACCTGCACGCCGCGGCCCAGTTGGCAGTTGTGCCCGACGTGGGCGTGCGTCAGCAACACGCATTCATCGCCGACCACGGTGGACGACTCGGGGTCGGTGCCGCGGTGCACGCTGGCCCCTTCGCGCAGGATCACGCCGTTGCCGATCTTGCAGTAGCTGCGCTGCCCCCGCCAGTGGAAGTCCTGCGGTTCGCCGCCGACGACGGCGTAGGGGTAGATGTCGCACGCTTCGCCGATCTGCGTCCAACCGCTCACGTGGGCGTGGGCCCGGATGCGCGTTCCGGCGCCGATGCGTACCGGTCCTTCGATGACGGCGTGGGGCCCCACCTCGACGGTCGCGTCCAGCTCGGCCTCGGGGTCGATGACGGCCGTGGGATGAATCGGCATGAGCGACGATCCTTGACGCACGGCCGCACGGGGCGAATCGCAACGCGACGCGGTCTCGTGACGCCGGGCATCATGATAGCCTCCGCGCGATCAGGAGTGAATCCCGCCGCCGCGGGATCCAACCGGGTAAGTGCGTGACACGATCGGAGTCCCGCGGAATCCGTCACCTGCCGACGGAGGGCTATCCCACGGCCTCGGGCGACAACATCCCGTAGCCGTGCTCGCCGTGGAAGGTCTGGTCCAGTCCGCCGGTCTCTTCGGCCACCGAGGCCCGCAGTCCCAGGGTCTTGTCCACCACGACGGCCAGAACGAGGGCCACCACGGCGGCGTAACCGATGGCGCACCCGACGGCCTTGAGCTGCACGAAGAGTTGGTCGCTCATGCTCCACCCGCTCTGGGCCGCGGCGGCCTCGGCCATCCAGGAATCGCGGATGAAGAACGACAGGCAGATGGCCCCGATCGTCCCGCCGACGCCGTGCACGCCGAAGGCATCGAGGCTGTCGTCGTAACCCAGCTTGTTCTTGACCAGGATGGCGATGAAGCAGCCGCAGGCGGCGATCACGCCCAACATGATCGCGCCGAAGGGCTGCACGACGCCGGCCGCCGGCGTCACCGCGACCAGCCCGGCCAGCATCCCCGAGGCGAAGCCCAGGGCCGTGGGTTTGCCGGAGTGAAACGCCTCGATCAGCATCCAGGCCAGGGCCCCGGCGGCGGCGGCGGCCTGCGTGGCGGTCAGGGCC
>JABRVU010000007.1:0-2695 GCA_039961895.1 Phycisphaerae bacterium
TGGAGACGCTGATTCTGGACGGCCTGCGGCACCGGCCGCATCCCACCCACTTCAACCTCGAACAGGCCGTCGAGGCCGCCCGCCGGATCGGCGCGGGCCGGACCTGGTTCACCCACATCGCCCACGAGCTGGGCCACGAGGCCACCAACGCCGCGCTGCCGGCCGGGATGGCCCTGGCCTTCGACGGGCAGTTGATCGAGGTGAACGACTGAGCCGGCGGGGTGGGTGCTCGTTCACGAAACGGCCGGTCGGCCCGTTTGAATTCCAAGGTAGTCATCGACGGATGACGGAACGGGACACGCTCGGACGCTCTACCCCGATGAGGCGGCGGGAATCGGGGTCGTCCGGTCTTCGTTGTCCAGCAGATCGCTTTCATCCTTGAGCCGCACGCCGCTGAGATGATGATGGCGAGCCTGCGAAAGCAGGTAGTAAAGCCGTCGGGCGGCCCGCGGCGGCGGCAGACCCTCGGGGCGGATGTTGGAGACGCAGTTGCGCTCGGCGTCGGTCCGGCCGACGCGCGGCTCATACACCAGGTACGCGCCCAGGCTGTCGGGCGCGCCCAGCCCGGGGCGCTCGCCGAGCAGGATCACGGCCAGTTGAGCCCCCAGCCGCTGGCCGATCTCGTCCTCGAGGGCGACACGTCCGCCCGAGGCGACGACGATGGGGGCCACCTTCCACCCGGAAGCGCGCAGCTCGGGCAGCAGCGCGGCCAGCGTCGGAACGGCCTGACGATGGGCGGCCAGGGCGGAAAGCCCGTCAGAAACGATCAACACCACGTCCCACCCGGCACCTCTCGATGCCTCGGCCGCCAGCCGTTCGCGGCTCGAGTCGCTGAGCATCCGGCCCAGGTCCGGCCGCAGCAGGTAGGCGCGTTTGTCGCCGGCGGCGCTCTCGACCCGCATGACCGGATGGCCCAGGGCGGCGATCTGATCGGCCAGGGCCCGCGGATCGAACGGCGCCTGAACGGCGTCGCGGGCCCGGGCGTGGGCCAACTGAAAGTCGAGCAGCGGACGGGTCGGCACGCTGCCACCCGCCCGGCCCAGCGCCACCCGCGCGGGCGTCAGGCAGGCCAGATGCATCCACGGATCCGCCCGGCGGGGGACCGCGCTTTCGACACGATCAGGGCTGGACATCCGCGGCCTCCAGCAGGGGATGGCGGGCATCCACCGGTAACAGGCGGTTCCGGCCGTCCGCGATCTTCATCCGCTCCAGCCAGCGCTCGAACTCCGGCGCCGGGCGCAGGCCCAGGAGCTGCCGCAGATACTGGGCGTCGTGAAACGACGTGGACTGATACCCGAGCATCACGTCGTCGGCCCCCGGAACGCCCATGAAATAATTGCACCCCGCCGTCGCCAGCAGCGTCAGCAGCACGTCCATGTCGTCCTGGTCGGCCTCGGCGTGATTGGTGTAGCACACGTCGCAGCCCATGGGCAGCCCCAGCAGCTTGCCGCAGAAATGGTCCTCCAGGCCGGCGCGGATGATCTGCTTGCCGTCATGGAGATACTCCGGGCCGATGAAGCCGACCACGGTGTTGACCAGCAGGGGTTTGAACTTGCGTGCGACGGCGTAGGCCCGGGCCTCGAGGGTCTGCTGGTCCACGCCGTGGTGGGCCCCGGCCGACAGGGCCGAGCCCTGGCCGGTCTCGAAGTACATGACGTTGTCGCCGACCGTGCCGCGCTTCAGCGCCAGGGCCGCCTCGCGGGCCTCGGCCAGCAGGGCCAGGTTCACCCCGAAGCCGGCGTTGGCCGCCTGCGTGCCGGCGACCGATTGAAAGACCAGGTCCACCGGCGCGCCCCGCTCGAGGGCCCGCAGCGTGGTGGTCACGTGGGCCAGCACGCAGGATTGGGTGGGAATCTCGTAACGGGCGATCAGGTCGTCGAGCATCTTGAGCAGCTCGACCGCCACCGGCACGCTGTCGGTGGCCGGGTTGATCCCGATGACCGCGTCTCCGCAGCCGTAGAGCAGCCCGTCGAGGATGGAGACGGCGATCCCCCGGGCATCGTCGGTCGGGTGGTTGGGTTGCAGGCGGACGGCCAGGCGCCCGGGCAGGCCGATCGTGTCGCGGAAGGCGGTGACGACGCGGCACTTGGCGGCGGCCAGGATCAGGTCCTGGTTGCGCATGATCTTGCTGACGGCGGCGGCCATCTCCGGCGTCAGCCCCGGGGCCAGCCCGGCGAGCGCGTCTCCGCCGGTCTCATAGTCCAGCAGCCATTCGCGGAACCCGCCGACGGTCAGGCCGCTGACCGGGGCGAAGGCCGCCGCGTCGTGCCCGTCGAGAATGAGCCGCGTGACCTCGTCTTCTTCATATGGCACGACCGGCTCTTCGAGGAAGCGCCGGAGCGGCACGTCGGCCAACGCCATCTGGGCCGCGACGCGCTCTTCGGCGCCGGCGGCGGCCACGCCGGCCAGCACGTCGCCCGAACGCGGCGGCGTGGCCCTGGCCAGCAGCGTCTTCAGATCCGGGAAGACGTAGCGCGTGCCCGCGACCGTGCATGAGTAAGCCGACATGCCTCGATCCTCAGTCGTCCCGGCCGGGGCCCGGGCGGCCGGCGCCCGGCGCTACTCGATCGCGCCGCCCGGCTGAGACGCGGCCTGAAAGAACTCCGGGTTCTGCGCGCGCAGAACGCGCAGGCCCTCGGCCCAGAAGGCCCGCGTGGAGGGCGAAGCGGCTCCGCGGCGGGCGTAGTCGTTGCGG
>JABRVU010000008.1:0-8808 GCA_039961895.1 Phycisphaerae bacterium
AGTTCAGCCAGCTCACCGGCGTGTCGGCCAGCGTCAGCGGCACCGGCAGCAACGCGGTCCTGCGGCTCAACAGCCAGAGCTACGGCTCGGATGCCCTGGTCTCGGTCAAGCCGCTCGACGGCACGTTCATCGTCACCGCCGGATCGACCGCCCGCGACACCGGCCAGGACGCCACCGTGCTCATCAACGGCCAGAACGCCTCGGTCAAGGGGCTCAAGGCCTCGCTCCGCTCCAACGGGCTGGACATGGTCCTGGACCTGACCGCCGACTTCGGCACCACGCTGACCACCAAGACCTTCGACATCACCGGCGGCGGGGCCACCTTCCAGATCGGGCCCAACGTCAACGCCAACGGGCAGGTCTCCATCGGCATCCCATCGGTCGCGACCAGCAACCTGGGCAACACCACCCTGGGCTTCCTGAACACCATCAAGGGCTCGGGCACCCACTCGGTGGTCGGCGGGAATTACACCGCCGCCGAGAAGATCGTCACCGAGGCCATCAGCCAGGTGGCCATCATCCGCGGGCGCCTCGGCGGGTTGCAGAAGAACCAGATCGAGACCAACATCAACAGCCAGCGCGTGGCCCTGGAGAACGTCCAGGCCGCCGAATCGGCCATCCGCGACGCCGACATCGCCGTCGAGGCCGCCGCCCTGACCCGGGCCCAGATCCTGGTCCAGAGCACGACCTCCATCCTCGGCGTGGCCAACCAGATACCGGCCAACGTGCTCTCGCTGTTGCAATAACCCGGGCGGGCCCCGCCCGACGCGACGGCTCATCCTCCACACCCGGTCAGGTCCTCAGCGGGCCCGACCGGGTTTTTGATGCGCGCGAGGCTCGCGGTCGATGATCGACATGGGTGAGAAGCTGCGACGCCCCCAGGCCTTTGCGTCGGCCGGCGGGAAGCGGGACGGCGAGGTATGAAACGGGAGTCCGTGGTGGAACCGCCGCCCCGCCGTGGGTAGCGGCTGGACCTGGACGACGGCTGCGGAGCCGGTTCCCTGACCCGGACAGACACCGACCAAAAAGTCGGCCGATGCCCGGCATGTCAGGACGCCTTCTTCGCGTGCATCCTTCAAACTCGTGTGGGACCGCCTTCCAGCCGGTCGGTTGTGAGGGTTTCAGGGCACGCTTATTCGACCGCCCATCGGCTCATGCGCGAGGGCTGCTCGTCGAGCATGAAGTAGTGCCAGTCGTCGATGAGCTGCCGCCGGTCCATGTCCTCGACGCGACGGCCGATGGAGCGGTATTCCTGGGCGGAATAGGCCACGCCGTCGCCGCTGCAACCCAGCGGCAGGACCGCGACCGCCAACAACACGACAGCCGATACGTAGCGTCTCATGAGCGTCAAGCCTTTCGTCCAGGGAGGCGCCGACCGGCGGGCGAACGGGGCCTTGGCCGGTGGCTTCGATCCATGCGGTATCACGGTCGCAGGAGGCCCGGAGCCTCGGACTCCCACCGCCACCTCGGGGCTGGATTCTAATCCCAACGCCAAGAAGGCGTCAAACCCGCCGCTGTTTGTCTGGGTGGGGTTGGTGGCGTCCCCGACCCCGCCCGCCGGCGCGGGATTCGGCCCCGCCGTGTCATCGCCGTCGGCGGCGGGCGGGTTTGAAGCGCGAGGCCGCCGTTTTGGGCCGGGCCGGCGGGCCGGCCGGGGCGGAAACCGCGACCGCCTCCTGCGCCACGACCGGTCCGGGAAGACGATCCAGTCGCCGCCCGCCCCCCGACGGGCCTCGGGCCCAATCCTCCGGTTCCGGGCGGGGGGTGAAGCCCGGAAGCACCTCCTGGGGGATCTCCTTGTTGATCAACTGCTCGATCTCGGTGAGCTGCTTGCCCTGGTCGCGCAGCACCAGCGTGACGGCCTTGCCGAACGAGCCCATCCGCGCCGTCCGTCCGATGCGGTGCACGTACACGTGCGGATCCTCGGGAATGTCGTAGTTGATGATGTGGCTGATGCCCTGCACGTCGATCCCGCGTGCGGCCAGGTCGGTGGCCACCAGCACCTGCAGGTGGTGCCTGCGGAACCGCTCCATGACCTTCTCGCGCTTCTGCTGCACCAGATCGCCGTGGATCTCCTTGGCGTTCACGCGGTCGCCGTGCAGCCTCTTGGCCAGCCGCCGGGCCGCGTGCTTGGTGTTGCAGAAGATGATGGCCAGCCGGGGCTTCTCGTGCTCCAGCAGCATGCGCAGCAGGCGGTACTTGTCCCAGGGGTCCACGGTCATGTACGACTGGGCGACTTCGTCGACGGTCAGTTCGTCGCGCGAGACGTTGACCTCGACCGGGTCGGTCATGTACTGGGCGGCCAGCCGCTTGATCTCGTCGTTGAGCGTCGCGGAGACCAGGGCGGTCTGGTGGGCGGTCCGCACGTGGGAGAGGATGTGCCGGATGTCGTCGCGGAAGCCGATGTCGAGCATGCGGTCCACCTCGTCGAGCACCACGAAGCGGATCTCGTCGAAGGTCAGGGCCCCGCGCTGGAGCAGGTCCATGACCCGGCCGGGGGTGCCCACCACGATGTGGGGTTTCCGCCCCAGCAGGTGGAGCTGGTGCTGGATCTTCTGCCCGCCGTAGATCGGCACGATGTGCAGCTCGGTCGAATCGCTCATCCGGCGCAGCTCGGCGGCGACCTGGACGGCCAGCTCGCGCGTGGGCACCAGGATCAGGGCTTGCAGCCGCTTGTCCGGCACGGTCATCTGGAGGATGGGCAGCCCGAAGGCCGCGGTCTTGCCGGTCCCGGTCCGGGCCTGGCCGAGCACGTCGCGGCCCGCCAGCAGGAGGGGGATGAGCTGCTGCTGAATCTCCGTGGGCTGGACGAAACCGATCTTTTCGAGCGGCCTGAGGAGCGGAAGGTCGATCCCCAATGCCGCGAAGGCCGCGGGAGCATGATGTTGTTTATGCATAAGCAGGCGAGCCACACCGCACGGCAAGAGGCCCCATGCGCCGCCGGCCGGCCGTGCTGCTGCCGGCGCTTGACCCTTCCATGCTAGCCGCTGGGCGGCCGGATTGCCAAGGGCGCCGGCGGCAAAGGTCGGGCGGGCCCATCGTGCCGGTCGGCGCGTTCCAGGCTTGCCCCGGCGGCTTGCTCGCGGGCGGGTTTGCCCGTACATTGTCCGCCCTTATGAGCCGGATCATCGTACAGAAGTTCGGCGGCAGCAGCGTCGCCGACGCCGAGAAGATACACCGTTGCGCCCGCCGGGCCATCAGGGCCAAGCTGGACGGGTACCAGGTAGTCATGGTGGTCTCCGCGATGGGCAAGACCACCGACAAGCTGATCGCCCTGGCCAACGAGGTCAACCCCAACCCGCCCAAGCGCGAGCTGGACATGCTGCTGACCACGGGCGAGCAGGTGTCGATCGCGCTGATGGCCATGGCCCTGGCCGCCGCCGGTCATGAGGCCATCAGCTTCACCGGCGGGCAGATCGGGATGCTCACCGACGCGGTCCACACCAAGGCCCGCATCCGCTCCATCGACGCGGAGCGCATCCGCCGCGAGCTGGACGCCGGTCGGATGGTGATCGTGGCCGGCTTCCAGGGCATCACCGAGGAGGGGCACCTGACCACGCTGGGCCGCGGAGGGTCGGACACCACGGCCGTGGCCCTGGCCGCCGTCCTCGACGCGACCTGCGAGATCTACACCGACGTGGACGGGGTCTACACCACCGACCCGCGCATCGTCCCCCAGGCCCGCAAGATGAAGGAGATCAACTACGACGAGATGCTGGAGCTGGCCAGCCTGGGGGCCAAGGTCATGCACTCGCGCTCCATCGAGTTCGGCAAGAAATACGGCGTGCCCATTCACGTGCGCAGTTCGCTCACTGATACGGAAGGAACCATGATCGTGGCCCAGACCAAAGGCATGGAAGACGTCGTCGTCCGCGGCGTGACCCTCAAGCGCGACCTGGCCAGAGTGCTGCTCATGGGCGTGCCCAACCGCCCGGGCATCGCCTCGCAGATCTTCGGCCGCATCGCCCGCCACAACATCGTGGTCGACGACATCATCCAGAACATCGTCGAACACGCCAGCGAGGCCAACATCGGCTTCACCATCTCGCGGGCCGACCTGAAAGAGGCCGAGGCCATCTGCGAGGACCTGGTCAACACCGTCGGCGTCAAGAGCTTCGAGGTGGACGACGACCTGGCCAAGGTCAGCGTGGTCGGCGTGGGCATGAAGACCCACACCGGCGTGGCCGCCAAGGTCTTCACCGCCCTGGCCGACGCCCAGGTCAACATCCAGAACATCACCACCAGCGAGATCGTGATCTGCTGCATCGTGGACGAAAGAGACGGCGAAAAGGCCCTGCAAGCCCTGCACCATGCCTTTGAGCTGGACAAGGCCGAGGAATGATCCCCCGCTGCGCGCGGGGACGGGGTTTCGCTTCGTTGGACGTGGAGGCATGGGGGACGGTGGGGGGATACATCGGTCGATGAGCGGAACGAGGAGCGTTCCTTTATTCCCTCCAATCCCCTCGTTCCAAAGCCCCGCCGTGCTGATGTTCTCCCTCTCACGATGCTCCAGGACGGCCTGACATGCCCACCGACCCCTGGTGTCTTGATCCGCGGATCACCATGCTCAACCACGGCTCGTTCGGGGCCTGCCCCCGGCCGGTGCTGGAGCTTCAGGAGCGGCTGCGCGAGCGGATGGAGCGCCGGCCGGTGCGCTTCCTGGTGGATGATCTGCCCCCCTTGCTCGACGAATCGCGCCGGGCCCTGGCCGGCCTGATCGGCGGGCGGCCCGAGAACCTGGTCTTTGTCACCAACGCCACCGCCGGCGTCAACGCCGTGCTGCGCTCGTTGCCATTCCGGCCCGGCGACGAGCTGCTCATCACCGACCACGGCTACAACGCCTGCTCGAACGTCGCCCGCTACGTCGCCGGGCGGACGGGGGCCAAGGTGGTCGTGGCCCGGATACCGATTCCCATCGCTTCGCCCGGCCAGGTGGTCGAGGCCGTGCTCGCCTGCGTCACCGACCGGACGCGCCTGGCCCTGATCGATCACGTCACCAGCCCGACGGCCGTCGTTTTCCCCATCGCGGAACTGGTGCGGCGACTGGCTGAACGCGGCGTCGATACGCTCGTGGACGGCGCCCACGGGCCGGGCCTGGTGGCGTTGGAACTCGACCGGCTGGGCGCCGCCTATTACACGGGCAACTGTCACAAGTGGCTTTGCGCCCCGAAGGGCTCGGGTTTTCTCTACATCCGTCCCGATCGGCAGGAGGGGATCGAGCCGCCGGTCATCAGCCACGGCTACAACCAGGCCCGCCTCGGCTACACCCGCTTCCAGGATGCCTTCGACTGGCAGGGCACGTTCGACCCGACGCCGTTTCTGTGCATTGGAGAAGCGATCCGCTTCGTGTCGGGGCTGGTGGCCGGCGGGCTGGAGGCCCTGATGCGTGCCAACCGCGAACAGGCCTTGGCCGGTGCCCGTCTGCTTGGAGAGCGGCTCGGACTCCAGCCGGTCTGCGCCGAGTCGATGCTGGCCGCGATGGTCGCATTGGCACTACCCGATTCGCCCGAGGCCACGGCCGTCGCGGATCCGGCCGCACCGGTGCCGCTGCCGCGACTGGGCCGGGCCCTCTTCGACCGCCACGCCCTGGAGGTGCCGGTGCACTACTGGCCCGCCCCGCCGCGGACCCTGCTGCGCATCTCCGCGCAAGCCTACAATCATCTCGATGATTACGACCGGCTCGCCCGGGCCCTGGCCGATCTGCTGGGAACTCCCCGGCCCTGATTCGGTCCGCCGGACGGATCCCGTGCGGCCAGGGGCCCGCCTGCTGCCCGGCCGACGCTTCCGATGACGGGCGGAACGGTCACGCGATCGCCGGGCGCGCCCGCTCCGCTCAGGCCGCGGGGGCGGGTTTCGACTCCGGCTCGATGCCGGCCATTTCCTGGAGCATGCGCCAGTTCCGGCGGCGGTCCTCGTTGGCCAGCAGCAGCGTCGGCGAGGGATTGCCCTCGGCGTCGAAGTGCTTCTCGAAACGCCCCTCGCCGCGTGCGAACTCGATGAAATCGATGTTCTTGCCGGTCTTGGGGTCGGTGTACCAGTCTTTCTCGGGCACCGGGTTGCCCTTGAGGCTCAGGCGGTCGCGGATGCGCTCGCCGGCCTCGGGGTCGTAGGAGATCAGCGGGAAGGTGCGCGAATCGACGGCCATGCGGGCCCGCTCGCCGGCCAGGTGATCGCCCACCCCGTGCTCGGGCTGGCAGGTGGTGTAGCAGATGATGACCGCCGGGCCCTTGTATTCGTTGGCCCGCAGCACGGCCTTGTAGAAGTGATTGATGTGCACCGCCGTGGTCTGGGCCACGAACACGTCAGGATGGGCCATCACGATCTGGGCCAGCTCCTTGCGCCGCTCGGTCTTGCCCCCGATCTCCTTGCCGTGCACGCTCATCTTGGTGTTCTGGCCCATGAAGGTGGAGGTCGAGGCCTGCCCGCCGGTGTTGGAATAGACCTGGGTGTCCAGCACGATGACCTTGATGTCCATGCCGCTCATGAGCATGCGCGAGAGGGACTGGAAGCCGATGTCCATCATGGCCCCGTCCCCGCCGATGACCCACAACCGCTTGTCGGCCCAGCCCTGCTGGTCCCACCGGGCCCGCACGCCCATGGCGAAAGTGGGGGCGTTCTCGAACAGCGAGTTGGACCAGGGCAGGCGGTAGGGATTGTAGGGATAGGTCGAGGTGTAGACGGTGTTGCAGCCGGTGGCGGCGATCAGCCCCAGGTTCTCCGGCCCGTACTTGAAGCAGGTGGCCGCGATGAACATCCGCAGCACCGAGGCCTCCCCGCAGCCGGCGCAGCTCCCGGCGCCGCCCACGTATTGCAGCGAGGCGTCGGAGAGCATCATGTCGGCCAGCACCTTCTCGTTGATGTAATCCGAGGGCGTCGGGCCCATGGAACGGAAGTGGTCCCACTTGCGGCGGATGACCGGCATGTTCACGTCGGTCTTCTTGATCATCTTCAGGGCGTTGTCGTCGCAGACCTGCACGCACTCGGCGCAGCCCTTGCACTTGGTGGGGTCGATGAAGATGCCGAAGTAGCCGGGCTCCTTGCCCTGCTTTTCATAGGCCTGCCAGTACTTGCGGGTCCTGGCCCATTCGGGCTCGACCTGGGCCCGTTCTTCGGGCGACAGGCCGGCCAGGGCGGCCTCCAGCCGGGCCTTCGGCACCACCTTCCCCAGGATGGCGGTGTCCGGGCACTCGGTCACGCATTCCATGCACCCGACGCAGTTGGCGCTGATGAACTCGGGGATCTCCGGGGCGATGAAGGAGAAGTCGCGCGGCCCCCCGGTGGCCGCCGGGATCACCGACCGGGCGGTGTCCAGATCGGCCTCCAGCTCGATGTCGCCGACGCCGCGCTCATAGAGCGGCAGCACCCGGTCGAAGAAGTTCGCGCCGTCCACCACTTCCTGAGCACTGCGCGGGAGTTTCGCGGGACTGATGGCCATGAGATCACCTCTTCATGGGGTTCATATTGACGGTGGGGGCATTTCCGCAAATAATGTCGTACACTTTGACATCGCGGCGGCTGACCAGCGGCCGCGGTGCGAATCTTACCGAGGAGGCTTCGGTCCATGGCGGCCCAGAGCGTGACGCTGCTCGGAAAAGAGTTCGTTCTGATCCCCAAGCGGGAATACGATCGAATGCGAAGCCAGCTCGAACGGCAGAGCCGGCAGGATCGCGGCGATGTCGCCGAGGCGCGGCGCAGGGCGAAGGAGCCCTCGATTCCGTTGGCCGCCGTGCGTAAGCGCCTGGGGCTTTGAGATGGCGTACGCCGTCACGTTCAAGGCCGGCGCGCTCAGGCAATTGGAGAAACTGCCGAGAATAACGGCCCGAAGGATCGTCGCGAAAGCGGCTTCTTTGTCGGCGGACCCCCGCCCCGCGGGGGCCGTGAAACTGGTCGGCGGCGGCCTCTGGCGCGTGAGGGTCGGAGACTATCGGATCGTCTACCTGATTGACGATGCTAGACGGAGCGTGGATGTCCGAATCGTCGCGCACCGTCGTGAGGTCTATCGAGGCATGTAGAGAATCGTCTGGGAGCTTCATCGAATCAATTCCCACCGCCGGGCTCGTATCCTTCTACGCCATCCCCCGCGACCTTCACCGTCCCATTTGAGTAGTCAACATGGACCTTCGTGGCGGCATCCGGGATGATGGCGACTTCCTTGTCGTTCCGCGGGAAGCGGGTTTTCTCCACCACCAGCTTTCCGCCACTGAAGCTCGGGCATGGCCGTCCGCCGGCCAGCGCGAGGCCGCCTCTCAACTCACCACCGGCAGGGCCGCGGAGGCCTCCTCGTCGAGGGCGGTCTCGAAGATCAGCTCGCGGGGCAGCTCGATGACCTCCTGGTAGCCCCGGCGGATGCAGGTCAGGTTGTCCTGCACGACCTGCTCGCCGCGCTTGCCCCAGTAGCCGCGGACGGCCTTCTCCACGCCGGCCATGAGCTGCTCGAAGCCCATGCCGTGTTTCCGGGCGAACGGCGTGGCCTTGAGGAACACCCCCAGCAGCACCACGCCCATCATGCGGATGCGCAGCTCGGGGTTGGTGGCCACCTCGTCGGCGATGCGGAAGGTGTCCAGGGCCATGACCCGGGCGTTCTTCTCGCGGATGCGCCGCCGGGCCCAGCGCGGCACGCCCTTCCAGACCTCCTCGGCGGTGGTCTTCGAGGAGTTCAGGAAGATCGTCCCGCCGTTGGCCAGCCCCCGCAGCGTGTCGCCCAGGTTCAGGGCGTTCACGTCGTTGAGCGGGATGAACTCCACGTGTTCCAGCTCGCAGTGCGTCAGAATCTTCGACGGCGCGACGGTCAGGTAATAGGTGGTCGGC
>JABRVU010000009.1:0-8241 GCA_039961895.1 Phycisphaerae bacterium
GCTGTTCCGATGGTCGGGCGGCGGGCGGCGTCGAGGCCGGGCGGGAATCCTGCGGCCCGATCGGCCCGTGGGCGCGGGCGGCTTCCTGGGCGGCGAGGTCGGCGTCCTGCCGGCCGCGTTCGCGCGCGGCGTCGGCCTGCATCGCTTGTGCGTCAGGCGGTGGCGGTACCGCCGCGGGCGGCCCGGCCGGCGCGGGCGGTGGAGGGATTTCAACCTTGGTCTGCTCGATGCCTAAGACGCGCGCCGCCGCCGTCCGCTCCGTTTCCGTCGCTTCGGTGGCATGGGGAGGGGGTTCAGACCGGAATTCCTGACGCCTCATGCGCGTTTCGCCGCCGCGCCATTGCAACCCGAAGGACCCAACGTGCGGCGCTTCCGCGTGCGGCGCGGCCTCTTCGAGCACGCGGATCGAATCGGCGGCGGGAAGCGAGTCGCGCAATTCGGACAGAACCCGCCGGGCTTCATGCTCATCAGCAACGGCCAGGGCGAGCACGACCGCTCGATCTGGCCCGCTGCCGCCGGTTGAGGAGACGGGCTGAAACGCATAGCGTTGGCGCAGGCGGGCGCCGGCTTCCTGCTGCCGGCCGGCGTCGGCAAAAGCCAGCTCGATGACCGCTGAACCCTTCAGGACGGCGGCCTCGTCCCGCGGCGCGGCGGTGGCGCCCACGGTCGTGCCCGCCGCGGGCCGGCCGGCCAGGGCGGCGTGCAACGGTTGCGACCCGGCCGGGGCGCCTTTGGCTTGCCATCCAGGCACCGGAGCCGACGGACCTTGGCCCTGGATGGCCTGACCACCGGCCATCGGTCCGAGGGGGGGTCTGGCCAATCCTTCACCGTATGTTTCGACGGCTGGCGGAGCCGCCTTGCCTGTTCCTTGAAGGGGCTTGCCCGCCATGCCGGGCGCGACGGCGTCCGTGAGCGCTCTCTCGAGGTGATCCGGCGAGGCGGTGGCGTCGTCCCTGGCGGCGTAGCGCTCACCGGGGAGGGTGGGACGATCCTGGGTCGTCGGCCAGATGAGATATCCCGCGGTAACGGCCAAGGCCAGGACAGCGGCCGCTCCCATCCAACGCAGGAAACGAACGCCCGCCGAGCGGACCACGACCTCGGCCGGGCCGGACCTCAGAAGCGACTCGCGTTCCATCCGGCCGCGCAGCGACTCCAACAGCCCGCTACCGGCCCGAATCCGCGGCAGGCTCCGCACCGCTTCAATGGTGGCGCGAAGCTCCTCCAGCAGGACCCGGGCCTGCTCGTCACGGGCCAGCAGCAGCTCGACTTCCCGGCGTTGCTCGATATCCAGCTCGTCATCGAGGTAGGCCGATAGCTGCATCTCCAGGTATTGGCGTTGATCGTCGGTCATGGGTTATGCGTTGCCGGTTCCTGGTTTCTGGTTCCTTCCTGTCATCGTTCAACCGGGCGGCGTTCGGCGACTTTGCACCGCCGCGCGGGCTCAAGGGCCGCGGCTCCAGGCATCGTTCTCCGGCGCTGCGGCGCCGGCCTTGGGCGCACATCCATCCGCCATTCACTCCTCCCACGGCGCCCCATCCACCATCCACAATCCGAGATGCGCAATGCTCTCGTCCTTCTTCACAATACGGCCTTGAGCCGGTTCTTCAGCTCGATGCGGGCCCGATGCAGTCGGGACTTCACGGTTCCCTCGGCGACCTCGAGGATTTCGGCGATCTGCCGATAATCGAAGCCCTCGATGTCGCGCAGGACGATGATGGCCCGCTGGTCGTGGTCGAGGCCGTCGAGCGCGGCCTGCACGAACTGTCGGGTCTCCAACGTGGTCAGCCGCGCGGACGGGTCGTCGCCCGCCGGCCGCCCGGACGCCGAGGCGGCGGTCTCGAAGTCGCCCGGCCCCTCGCCGGCGTGAATCGAGAGGCGCGGCAACCGCCCCTTCCGGCGACGATGCGAGATCGAGACGTTCACGGCGATGCGGAACAGCCAGGTGTAAAAGTGCGCCTGCCGGCGGAACGAGGCGATGGACTCCAGGGCTTTCAGAAAGGTCTCCTGGGCTAGGTCCTCGGCGTCTTCGCGCCGGCCGCTGATCCGCCAGCACGTGTTCAGCACGCGGTCCTGGTACGTTTCGACCAGCCGGCTGAAGGCGTTCATGTCACCGGCTCGGGCGCTTTCGACCAGGACCGCCTCGTCAGCGGCCCGCAAGTCTTTCGTCGCCGCACCGGCCGTTTCCTTACCCATCATTGGACGCCCGGTAAGTCCGCCAGTTCCCAGGAGATCGGCGGGATCGCCGCTCACCGGCCCATAGTGTAGCCCCAGCAGCGGCCCATAAGAAAGGGCGAGGACGCGGGGCGTGATGGATTTCGGATCGCGGATTGCGATTGCGGAAGGCGATATGCCCCAAGAGACGCGGGCCAAGGATGAGTGCGGAGCGAATCGGGACAAGGGCTCGAAACGGCCCGCACCAGTCGTCCATCCCAAAACCGGCGTGGGTCCGGCTTCGATCTGCGTGGAATCGGCTTCCACCTGTGCGGGGCCGGCTTCCAGCCGGTCGATGGTCGGAGGGATGGGATGGGCATCAAGACCGCCCGCACAAGTCATTCTCGGTCCGGCGCCGTCGTGCTATGCTCAGGGTGAACGGGCGCTATCATGAAGCGCCGGCCGTGCGCGGCGAAGCCCCCGGCACGTCCGACCCATCCGGCTTTTCCGAGGAGACCCATGCGGCTGTCAGACGAAGAGTTCGAGCAGGTGGTCGAGGAAGCCATCGCCTCGATTCCCGAAGGCTTCCGCAGGTACATGGAGGACCTCGCGGTGGACATCGAGGATTCGCCCGATGAGGCCACCTGCCGCGAGCTGCGCATCCGCGACCCGCGCGGGCTGCTGGGGCTGTATCGCGGGACGCCCATCACCGAGCGGCACGTCGAGGATTCCTTCCGCTTCCCCGAGCGGATCGTGATCTACCAGCGCAACATCGAGCGCATGTGCCGGACCCGCCGGCAGATGGTCGATCAGATCCGCACCACCGTCCTGCACGAGATCGGGCATCACTTCGGGCTCAGCGAACGGCAGTTGCGCGAGCTGGGCTACGGCTGACCTTCCGGCGGTCGGGAAGCGGCCTGCCGCCGGCGCCTCCTGGGGCCCCTCCGGAACCCTGAAAACGACCGGCTGGAAGCCGGCCACACACGGGTTTGGATGGATTCTCAGACCCTGAAGAACGCCCGGGCGTTTCGCGTGGCGCGGCCGGCCAGCTCCTCGAACGAGGTGCCCAGCAGATCGGCGGCGAAGCGGAGGGTGTGGGCCACATTGGCCGGCTCGTTGATCCGCATCTTGCGCACCGGCTCGGGCGACAGGTAGGGGGCATCGGTCTCGAACATGATCTGATCGGGCGGGGTCTGGAGGCAGGCCTGCCGCGGAGGACCGGCGTTCTTGAAGGTAATCAGCCCGGTGAAGGAGACCCGCCAGCCGAAGGAGCGCAGTTCGGCCGCCTCCTCGGGCGTTCCGCTGAAGCAGTGAAACACCACCGCCCGGCCCTGGAAGCCCCGGTGAAGGAGGATGTCGATCACGTCGGGCTGGGCCTGTCGGCAATGGATGACCACCGGCAGGCCGGCGTCGGCGGCCAGGGCCAGTTGGCGGTCGAATACCTCTTTCTGCTTCTGGCGGGGGCTGAAGTCGTAATGGTAATCGAGGCCCATCTCGCCGGCGGCCACCACCCGCTCCCGCCGCCAGGCCGCTTCCAGCAGCGGCCAGTCGCTTGGGCTCACCCGGGCGGCCTCATGCGGGTGAAAGCCGGCCGACACGTATACTTCGGGGCTGCCGCCGCCCAGGGCCAGCGCCGCCTCGAACTCCTCCGCCCGGCACGCGACGGTGAGGCAGCGCGTCACCCCCGCCGCCGCGGCCCGGGCCAGGACCTCCTCGCGCCGGGCCAGCAGCTCCGGCGAGGTCAGATGGCAGTGCGTATCGAAGAGTTCAATCGACATGCGCTTGAAGACCCTTCCCGGCGGCTTCTCCGGCCGGTGGCGACGCCTCGGGATACCGCCTCGTCAGCACTTGGGCGAAAACGCGCCGGGGAAATGCTCGATGTGCAGGTTGCCGGGGCTCCCGGTGATGGCCATGACGTCGAACCGGCAGGCCCGCCCCACCGACCGCGTCCGGCGCAGGAAGAAGTTCGCGGTCCGGGCCAGCCGCTGCTGCTTGCCGGGATCGACGGCGTCCTGGGGGTCGGCGTGTTCGCGCGAGGTCCGCGTCTTCACCTCGACGAACACGACGGTCGGGCCGTCCAGGGCCACGAGGTCGATTTCCCCCAGCGGACAGGCGTAATTCCGCGTCACCGTGCGGTAGCCGAGGCGCTTGAGGAACCGCTCGGCGGCCCGCTCGCCCTCGATGCCCAGCCGTGCCCGGTCGTCCACGAGACACCCGCCTCCACAGATCGAAGGAACCTGGAGACTGTCCTCTTGCCCTGGCCATCGACCGGCTGGAAGGCGGTCGCACACGGGTTTGGGGATGGGCTTTCGTGGCGGGTGGCTCAGTTCCCGACCGGAGCCGGTTGGGCGGCCTCGGCCGGCGCCGCCGGGGCGGCCTTGGCGCTCTTCTTGTCGCGCAGCCGCCGCGACTTGCCCACGCGCTCGCGCAGATAATACAGCTTGGCCCGCCGGACCCGCCCCGAACGCACCACCTCCACCTTGCCGATCTTGGGGGAATGCAGCGGGAAGATGCGCTCGACGCCTTCGTTGTTGACGATCCGCCGGACGGTGAAGCTCTCGTTGATGCCCGTACCCCGGCGGGCGATGACCACGCCGGTATAGGGCTGCACGCGCTCCTTCTCGCCCTCGACGATGCGCACGTGCACGGTCACGGTGTCGCCGATGGCGAACTGGGGGATCTCGGCCTTGGGCTTCCTGGATTTCTCCTCGACGAGTTGCAGCAGGGGCTTGATCACGTTGGGGCTCCTTGATCGACTGGCACCGGCGACCGGCCGGCGGTTCCCGTTCCTGCACCGGCCCGAGGCCGATACCGCGGGGCCGGGGGCGGCCGGCATACGCCAACTTTGTGAACGATCACTCCAGCAGGTCCGGGCGGCGCAGCCGCGTCCGGCGGAGGGCCTCTTCGGCCCGCCACTGCTCAATGCGGGCGTGATTGCCCGAGAGCAGGACCTCCGGCACTTCCAGGCCGCGAAACACGCGCGGCCGGGTGTACTGCGGATACTCGAGCAGGCCGTGCGAAAAGGACTCGTCGCGGCTGGAGGCCTCGTCGCCCAAGGCCCCCGGCAACAGCCGGACCACGCTGTCCACCAGGACCAGGGCGGCCGGTTCTCCGCCGGAGAGCACGTAGTCGCCGATCGAAATCTCGCGCGGCGAGAGCCCGATGCGGACCCGCTCGTCAATACCTTCATAATGCCCGCAGATCAACAGCAGCCGCTGCTGCCCGGCCAGTTCGCGGGCCACGGCCTGCGAGTAGCGCTGCCCCTGGGGCGTCAGCAGAATGCGCGTCGCCGGGCGCGGGTCGCGGGCTTCGACGGCCTCGACGGCCCGGAACAGCGGCCCGCACATCATGACCATTCCCGGCCCGCCGCCGAAGGGCCGGTCATCCACGCTTCTGCGGACGCCCGTGGCGAAGTCGCGGATGTTGGTGCAGTGAATCTCGACCACCCCGGCGGCCTGGGCCCGGCCCAGGATGCTGGAACCGAAAAACGGGGTCAGCGCCTCCGGGAACAGCGTCAGGACGTCGATGCGCACCACCCGTCACCCGTCAGTCACCGGCGGATCCGGCGTGTTTCACGACGCGACCCTTCGCCTCAAGCGGCCCCGCGACGCGAAACGCCCGTCACTGCGCGGGAGCCTGGGTCTTCTTCAGTCGCTTCAGCAGCGTACGGACCGTGTCGCTGGGCTGGGCGCCGACGCCGATCCAGTGCTGGACCCGATCGAGGTTCAGCTTGAGCCGCAGGTCGGGGTTCCTGTTGGCCGGGTCGTAATAGCCCAGCTCTTCGATGACCCGGCCGTCGCGCGTGGCCCGGCTGTCCACCACCGTCACGCGATACGTCGCCGTATGCGTCCGGCCCGTCCGCTTCATCCGAATCCGTACCATGTGTCCGCCTTCACTCCTGCATTCTGCGGAACCAGCGGTTCCACCGTTTGCCTTCCATTTTCAGAATCGGGTAGTGTAGCAGAATCTCATGACGGCGGCAACAGCACGTAAAGCCTTTGAAGCCAGGACGTTGCGCGATGCCGTGGCGTTCGTCGGCCTCGTCAGGCCCCGTCGGGCCGTGCCGCCGCATGAAACGCACCGCTCGCCAACGTCGCGCCCTTGCCCGTATACTGGCGCTTGTGACCCGACACGGGGCATCGCCCCGGGATTCCAAGCGACGAGGAACGCAAGCGAATGAAAGTACTCATCACCGGTTCGAGCGGTCAGATCGGCACCAACCTGGCCTTGCACCTGCTGGCCAGGGGCGATCAGGTGCTGGGGATTGACTGCCGCCCCAACGCCTGGACCCAGCGCATCGAGACCCGCATCCTGGACCTGCTCACCGCCACGGTGGACGACCTGCCCAAAGGGCCCTTCGACGTGATCGTGCACCTGGCCGCCCACGCCAAGGTCTTCGAGCTGGTGGAGAACCCCTCGCGGGCCCTCGAGAACGTGACCATGTGCTTCAAGGCCCTGGAGTACGCCCGCCGGCACAAGACGCCGCTGATCTTCGGCAGCTCGCGCGAGGTCTACGGCGACATCCACCGTCACGTCACCGAAGAGGCCGAGGCCGACTTCGTGGTGGCCGAAAGCCCCTATTCGGCCAGCAAGATCGCCGGCGAGGCCTTCATCTATTCCTACGCCGAGTGCTACCGGCTGCCGTACCTGGTGTTCCGCTTCAGCAACGTGTACGGGCGATACGACAACGACCTGGAGCGCATGGAGCGGGTGCTGCCGCTGTTCACGCGCAAGATCGCCCGCGGCGAGCCCATCGTGGTGTACGGCAAGGAGAAGGTGCTGGACTTCACCTACGTGGACGACTGCACGGCGGGCATCACCGCCGGCATCGACGCCCTGGTGGCCGGCAAGGTCGCCAATCAGACCATCAACCTGGCCTACGGGCAGGGCAGCACGCTGGTGGACGCGGTGAACATCATCAGCCTGGCCCTGGGCAAGACTCCGCGGGTGACGTATGAGCCCGCCCGGCCGGGCGAAGTCACCCGCTACGTCGCGGACATCACCAAGGCCCGCCAGTTGCTGGGCTACGAACCCCAGACGCCGCTGACCGCCGGCCTGCCCAAGGCCATCCAATGGGCCAGGGAAAGCGGAACGTTGTAGGGACGGCGCTGTCGGGTGGCGGCCGGCCTTGTTCCGCCACTTCACCGCCGGCGAGCACCGCCGGATGCCGATCGAGTTAGAAAAGCCTTTGGGGATGAGCGTTTTGGCCGCGCGTATGAAAGCCACCGCGGCGGTTCCCCTCCGGCCTGCCCTGCGAGCGCTTCATCGACCTCAAGGTCCAGAACAGCGGCATTCGCGGAGAGCCGGGAAGATGAAAAGGCCGGATGCCTACGGCGGCGATCAGACCGCCGCGCAGACCTTTTTCGCCGCGTCGGTCAGGTCGGCGGCGGAGGTCAGGCCGGGCACGTCGGCCTCCTTGAGCAGTTGGCGGGCCCGCTCGACGTTGGTCCCCTCCAGCCGGACCACCACCGGCACGTGAAAGCCCACCTCCCGGGCCGCGGCGATGAGGGCCTCGGCGATGAGGTCGCACTTGGCGATGCCGCCGAAGATGTTGACCAGCACGCCCTTGACCTTCTCGTCGCCCAGGATGATGCGAAAGGCCTCGATGGCCCCCTCGCGGGTGACGCTGCCGCCCACGTCGAGGAAATTGGCCGGCTCGCCCCCGTGCAGCTTGATGATGTCCATGGTGGCCATGGCCAGGCCCGCCCCGTTGACCAGGCACCCGATGTTGCCGTCCAGGGCGATGTAGGACAGGCCGGCGGCCTTGGCCTTCAGTTCGTTGGGGTTCTCCTCGGAGGGGTCGTACATGGCTTGAACCCGCGGGTGGCGGAAAACGGCGTTGTCGTCGAAGTTGATCTTGGCGTCGATGGCCAGGAGCCGGCCGTCCCGGGTGAGCACCAGCGGGTTGATCTCGGCCAGGGCCGCGTCGCAGGCGAAGAACACGTCGGCCAGTCCGCGAAAGACCTTCTCGGCGGCGGCCGCATGGACCTTGTCCGTCAACCCCAGGGCCCGGATCAGCTTGCGAACCTGGAAGGGCTGAAGCGGCAGGTGCGGATGCAGCCACTCCTTGACGATGGCCTCCGGGTTGCG
>JABRVU010000010.1:0-2472 GCA_039961895.1 Phycisphaerae bacterium
TATCTGCGGGCCCGCGGCGACGAGGTGCGCTTCATCTGCGGCAGCGACGACAACGGCGTGGCCGCCCTCATCTCCGCCCGCCAGGAGGGCACCAGCGTCGAGGAGCTGACCGCCCGCTACAACGCCCGGCAGGCCGCCGACTTCAAGGGCCTGGGCATCGAGTTCGACATCTACGGCGGGACGCACCAGCCCGGTTTCGTCGAACTGCACGAACGCCTCAGCCGGGAGTTCTTCCTCTCCATCCACCAGAAGGGCTTCTTCACCAAGAAGAGGACGCAGCAGCTTTTCGACGTGCAGGCCGGCCAGTTCCTTCCCGACCGTTACGTCAAGGGCGAGTGCTATCTGTGCCACTACGCCGAGGCCTACGGCGACCAGTGCGAGAACTGCGGCAACTCGATGGAGGCGGCCCGGCTCATCAACCCGGTCAGCACCATCACCGGGACCCGCCCGGAACTGCGCGAGACCACGCACTGGTACTTGCAGCTCGACCGATTTCAGGAGCCATTGCGCCAGTGGCTCGAATCGAAGCGCGAGCCGGCCGACGGCTCGCCGCCCTGGCGCGAGACGGTGCTCAACTTCTCGCTCGGGCAGATCAAGGCCGGCCTGCCCGAGCGGGCCATGACCAGAGACCTGTCCTGGGGCGTGCCCGTGCCGCTGGACGACCCCGATGCGGCCGGCAAGGTGCTCTACGTCTGGTTCGACGCCCCCATCGGCTACGTGTCCTTCACCGCCCGGCTCTGCGAGCGGACCGGCGGCGACTGGCGGGACTACGTCCGCTGGTGGAAGGACCCCGCGTGCAGGATTCTCCACTTCATCGGCGAGGACAACACCGTCTTCCACGCCCTGACCTGGCCGGCCATGCTCATGGCCGAGGGCACCTACCAGTTGCCGAGCAACGTGGTGGCCAATGCGTTTCTGAACATCAAGTTCCCCGGCAAGGAGGAGGAGAAGATCAGCAAGAGCCGCGGGACGGCCGTCTGGATCGAGGATTATCTCAAGACCTTCGATCCCGATCCGCTGCGATATTACCTCACGGCCATCGCCCCCGAGACGGCCCGGACGGCGTTCGACTTCGATGACTTCGTCAGCCGCAACAACGGCGAGCTGGGCAACGCCCTGGGGAACTTCGTGAACCGCTCGGTGACCTTCGCCCACAAGTATTTCGAGGGCAGGGTTCCGCCGGCCGGCCGGCGCGGCGGCCCCGACCTCGAGCAGCTCGCCCTGCTGGCCCGGCAGACCGACGCCGTGGCCAACCACCTCGAACACCTGCGCTTCAAGGCCGCCCTGGCCGAAGTCATGAGCCTGGCCCGGGCCTCCAACGGCTATTTCGACGTGAAGAAACCCTGGCAGACGCGCAAGACGGACCTGGCCGACTGCGGCACCGCCATCAACGTCTGCCTCCAGACGGTGCGGACCCTGGCCACGCTCATGGCTCCGTTCCTGCCCTTCTCGGCCGCCAAGTGCGCCGCCATGCTCCATCTCGATCCGGCCCTGCCCTGGTCGGCGGCCACCCGCGAAATCCCCGAGGGCCAGGCCCTCGGCGAGCCGGTGATCCTCTTCAAAAAGCTCGAGGCGGAGGAGGTGCTGGAAGGATGAAAGTCATGCGCTCATGAAAGAACGGGCGGCCTGCCGTGAGTGCAGGCCGTGGAAAGCCGGAAACCGCCCCACGACCGGCACAGGGGCCGGTCGCTACAGATGCAAACCAGCGCTGTCACATTCGTGCACGCCGCCGTTGGTCAAAACGCTGATGACTCTCCCGGATGACCCTACCCCAGACCGGACGAGAACGTAAGTCGCTGCCAACAATGAAGAAACGCGGAAAGGTGCGGCGTGGTGCCGCCCGGTGCGGGATTGCCTCCTCAAGGACTCGAACCTTGAACCCGCTGATTAAGAGTCAGCTGCTCTGCCAATTGAGCTAAGGAGGCGATCGGTGTCGTCGGTCGGCAAGTATAGGGGTTGCGGATCAGACTCTCAAGTCCCGGTCACCTGGTCCGGAAGAGGCGGGAACGTCACACCAGACGAGGGGTCAAGAGATGCAGCGTACAGCCCTCGTGCCGGCCAGGGGGTTCGACATTTCGACCGGCTGGCTGGAAGCCGGTCCCACACGGGTTTGAGGATGGGTTCTCAATCCCCCCACCGATCCGGCCGGCGGGGACCCGGACGATACCGACATGCTTGACCCGGCGCTTTCGTGTTAGCATGTTCCGCGGCGGGATGGGAACGGGAGGGGAACGAAAGGGATACGGGCGGCCGGGCCAGGCGGACTATCCTGAACAGGTCGTGGGTGGTCTAACAGGGCAGGCACGCGACGGAGAACTTGGAATGTCGTCAGGGTCTCGACCATCCATCACCTGGAACATTGTTCTCATCACCCAGCTCATGGGGTTGTCGGCCCCCATCCTCGGCCAGGAACCGCCGTCTCCGGCGGGTGCGCCGAAGCCAGGCTCGCCTTCGGCGGCTCGCGGCGAGGAC
>JABRVU010000011.1:0-3306 GCA_039961895.1 Phycisphaerae bacterium
ATCGCGTCCCGAAATCCGTATTCTGTTGGCCTATGATTGGATAAGGACCGATACACCCAGCATGGCCCTTGCCGGGAGCGCGTCATGGCCCGTCGCCGGATCGAGAATCAGCAGACCGTCGGCTCCTTCCTGTTCGACTACCTGTACGGCAAGGGGATCCGCCATGCCTTCGGCATCCCCGGCGACTTCGCCCTGCCGACGTTCCGCTGGCTGGAGCGCTCGAAGATCAAGCTGCTGACCATGACCCACGAACCGATGGTGGGTTTCGCCGCCGACGGCTACGCCCGGGTCCACGGGCTGGGGCTGGCCTGCGTGACCTACTGCGTGGGCGGGCTGAACATGCTCAACTCGGTGGCCGGGGCCTACGCCGAGAAGAGCCCGGTGGTGGTGGTGACGGGCGGGCCGTCGGCCACCGAACGCCGGACCGACTCCATGCTGCACCACAAGGTCAAGACCTTCGACACTCAGCGGCGGATTTACGAGGAAGTGACCTGCGCCAACACCATCCTGCTGGACCCGGAGACGGCCGCCGACGAGATCGTCCGCGTGGTCGAGACGGTCATCGCCCAGAGCCGCCCCGGCTACATCGAAGTGCCCTACGACGTGGTGGACGCCCCGATCCGACCGCCGCGCCTCCGCCGGACGCCCCCGCTGGCCACCGACGCCGAGAGCCTCGCCGAGTGCCTGCGCGAGAGCGTGGAGATGATCAACCGGGCCCGCCGCCCGGTCATATTGGCCGACATCGAGCTGCACCGCCACAAGCTCACCCACCTGGCCCTGGAGATCGTCGAGGCCTTCAACATCCCGGTGGCGGCCACGCTGCTGAGCAAGAGCGTCATCAGCGAAACGCATCCGCTCTACATCGGCGTGTACGGCGGGGCCCTCTCCGACCCCCTCTGCCGCCAGTACGTGGACGCGAGCGATTGCGTGGTCATGCTGGGGGCGTTCATCACCGACATGTTCCTGGGGATCAACACCTCGCGGCTGACCCGGGCCCGGTCGATCCTGGCCACCACCGAGCGGACCCGCGTAGGGCTGCACTGGTACGAGGGCATCCGCTTCCAGGATTATCTGCGCGGGCTGCGCGACAGCCGCATCCGCCGGCGCGGAGGCTTCAAGAACCCCAATCCGGCGGTGGAACTCAAGCCGTTGCGGTCTTCTGAACTGCACGACCGGCTGGAGGCCGAGGACGTCTTCCGCATCATCGGGCTGCACCTGGACGAGAACAACGTGGTGGTGTGCGACACGGGCGACGCGATGTTCGGGGCCATCGGACTGCGGACGGCCAAGCGCAAGGAGTTCATCGCCGATGCGTATTACCTGACCATGGGCTTCGCGGTGCCGGCGGGGATCGGAGTCATGGCCGCCGACCCCCGCAAGAGGCCGTTCATCATCGTCGGGGACGGCGCCTTTCAGATGACCGGCATCGAGCTGTCCACCGCCGCCAAGTACGGCATGAACCCCATCGTCATCATCCTGAACAACGACGGCTACGGGACCCAGCGGATCATCCTGCCGGGCGAGTTCAACGAGATTCGCCGCTGGAATTACCCGAAGATCTGCGAGCTGATCCAGGCCGGTCAGGCCACCACGGTGGAAACCAAGGGGCAGCTCGACGGAGCCCTGCGGAACGCGATCAGCTCGGACCAGCTCTGGGTCATCGAGGTGCGGCTGCCGCGCGACTCGTGCAGCCCGACCCTGCGTCTGCTGGGCCAGGAGCTGGCCGCCCTGCGCGACGTGGAACGGCGTGGAGAAAGAAACGGACGGGCCGGCTCGCAACCCGTCGGCAGGACCGGTCCGCGCCGCGGCAGAGTGCTGCCGACGGGAACTCAAGCCCCATCATAGCATGGGCTTGCGGGATGGGTCGCAATGGCGCCCCCGGGCCGTGGTCCGGCGTCCCTCGACGGGCCCGTGTCGCAAAAACACAAATTTGGCGAATAGGGTAAGTCAGGGGTTGTCAGCCGTCGGGGGCCGCGGTTAGAATGGCTGGATGGGCGGAGTCGGCCCATGACGCTTGAGGTGCTACTTCATCTTGAGCGACGCTCCTGAGGCCGCCCCGTCAGACCGGGCTGGAACCGGCCGGCGGCGTCCCAGGAATGTGCGGACGTCCACATGTCGGCGACAAGTCACAACGTCAAGGAGTTGACGATGCCTCACAACACCATGAGGGCGGTACGGGATCGTTCCAGGTCGGTCCGCGGATTCACGCTGATCGAAATCCTGGTGGTCGTGGCCATCATCGCCCTGCTGATCGCGATCCTGCTGCCCTCCCTGGCCAATGCCCGATCCTCGGCCCGCGCGGCCGTCTGCGGCAGCAACGTCAGCCAGATTCTCCGCGCCGCCATCAGCGACCAGACCGAACGCCAGATGCGCAAAGAGCGGTTCAGCGTCAACTTCGGCTGGGCCGTGCCGGCCATGAAAATGACCAAGGGTGAAACGGGAATCTACAACTGCCCGGATGACCCCGATCCCAAGCCGGTCCCGGCTTTTCAGGCCGTCATCGCCCCCGGAGATCCCACCAACCAGAATCACTGCACGACGTACTCCGACGGCGTGTTCAACCGGGTGAAAAAGTCGATCAACGCCAACGGCGACTGGGGCCTGGACGTTCAGGACGTGGTCAACCTGCGCGGCGCCGGCGGCGACGCGGGCGGGAATCCCAACGACATCGACCTCCTGCTCAGCTACCGGGCCCAGAAGGGCATGAAATCGACCAACGTCAAGCTCGAACAGAAGGAATCAGGTCTTGACTTCGGCGTCAACGACTGGCGCGGCAAGACCATCTGGTACAACAGCAGCCAGATGAGCGGGATGGTCACCATGCCGCTGATGTGGCTCAGTTACGGCGCCAACGCCAAGGCCGGGCAGCGCAATACCAAGGGCACCACCGCGTTCGTCCTCGAGACCGGCAAGCTGGGCATCTTCCCGGTGGCGGCGGTCGACGGGAGCGGTGCCGCCCGGTACCCCGCGACCAAGCTGATCCGAACCGGCTCGGCCCTGCGCTTCCGTCACGGCCAGAAGTCCAACGACCCCAATTTGCAGGGCTTCGACTACACCGGCTCCGATCCGGTGAACGGAAGGGGCATCGACCAGAACTACCAGCCCAAGGACCGTATGAACGTCGGCTTCACCGACGGGCACGTCGAACGGGTCTTCTACACGCGGATGGCCAACCCGCAGAGCACCTTCTGGGTGGGCGTCGGCAAGGGCACGGACACCAGCTACGATTGATCGTTCCTGGTTTCTGGTTCCTGGTTCCCGTTTTTGGGTTCATGCGCAATGGTTCCGCGCAGGGCGCCTTGGTGC
>JABRVU010000012.1:0-16742 GCA_039961895.1 Phycisphaerae bacterium
CGCGTTTCGACGTGCCCTTCGACGTGGCCGCCGCGGTCCGCCATTACCTGATCGCGCTGCATTCGGCGGATCGCAAAACGCCGGCGGAGCCGACACCGGCCGCCGATTGAAGCGATGGGTTGACCCCGATTCAAGGAGCCGAGATTCGACGATGAGTATCGACCATCCTACCGCCAAGGCCGACGCCGCCGAGCAGGCCGCCCGTTTCCGCGAGGTGTTCGACAGGCTCAAACGCGAGATCCACAAGATCTTCGTCGGGCACGACGACCTGGTCGTCAACGTGCTTTCCGTGCTGCTCTCCGACGGCCACGTGCTGCTGGAGGGCGTTCCGGGCCTGGGCAAGACGCTGCTGGCCCGCACGCTGGCCTCGGCCCTGCGGCTGTCGTTCTCGCGCATCCAGTTCACGCCCGACCTGATGCCGGCCGACATCGTGGGCACCATGATGCTCCACGAGAAGGAGGGCGGCGGGCACGAGCTGCGCTTCGCCCAGGGGCCGCTGGTGGCCAACTTCATCCTGGCCGACGAGATCAACCGGGCCACGCCCAAGACCCAGTCGGCCCTGCTCGAAGCCATGCAGGAGCGGCAGGTGTCGGTGGCCCGCCAGACCATCGCCCTGCCCGAGCCCTTCATCGTGGTGGCCACGCAGAACCCCATCGAGCAGGAGGGCACTTATCCGTTGCCCGAGGCCCAGCTCGATCGCTTCCTGGTCAAACTGCTGGTCGGCTATCCGGCGGAGCGCGAGTACCACGACATCCTGCAGCGCACGACCGAAGGGGCGCTGCCGAAGATCGAGCCGGTCTCCAGCGGCGAGGAGATCATGGCCATGCGCCGGATCGCCCGCGGCGTGACCGTGGTCGAGCAGGTGCGCGGGTACGCGATCCGGCTGGTGATGGCCACGCAGCCGCACTCCCCGCACGCCCCGGCCGCGGTCAACCGGGCGGTGGCGCTGGGTTCCAGCCCCCGCGGGGCCCAGGGTCTGCTGCTGATGGGCAAGGTGCGGGCCCTGCTCGACGGGCGCTTCGCGGTCTCCTGCCAGGATATCCGCGACGTGGCTCCGCCGGTCCTGCGGCACCGGATTCTCTTGAGCTTCGAGGGGCACTCGGAGCGCGTCAACCCCGACGACCTGATCCGGTCGATCGTCGATTCGGTCAGCGAACTGTCCTGAGGAGAAACGATCCGCGAGCCGGCCATGGCGCTCACGTTCACGCAGGATTTCATTCACGCCATCGAGCGACTCCGGCTGCTGGCCCGGCAGGTTCCGGCCGGCGGTCGGCACGCCGAGCATCGCTCGCGCGCCTTCGGCTCGGGGATGGAGTTCCGCGACTTCCGCTCGTACGCCCCGGGCGACGACGTGCGGCGCGTGGACTGGAACCTCTACCGGCGCAGCGGGCGGCTGTTCCTGCGGCTGTTCGAGGAACCCGAGGACCTGGCCGTCTACTGTCTGCTGGACATGAGCGACTCGATGTTCTTCGAGGACCCGCCGCGGGCCGACGCCGCCCGCCAGATGGCCGCCGTTTTGTGCGGCGTGGCCCTCAACCAGTTGGACCGCGCCGGGGTCTATCCCTTCGGCGCCGACCTGGGGCGGCCCCTGGGCCCGACCTCCGGTCGGCAGAGCCTCACCCGCGTGCTGCGTTACCTCGAGGGGCTCCAGCCCGCCGGGCCGACCGACCTGGCCCGTTCGCTGCATCGCTTCGGAACGCTGCGGCTGCGGAACGGGCTGGCGGTCGTGATCTCCGATTTCTTCGATCCGCGGGGGATCGAGGCGGTCATCGACGCCCTGCGCGGCGTGCGGCACAAGCTGCTGCTGGTTCAGGTGGTGCGCGGCTCCGACGCCGCACCGGCCGTCTCCGGCGAGCTGCGCGTGGTGGACTGCGAGTCCGGCGCGGCCGTGGACGTGACCGTCACCGCCCGCGGGCTGGAGGACTATCGGCGGGCCTACCGGGCCTTCAACGATCGGCTCATGGATTTCGTGGCCCGGCGGCGGGCGGCGTATCTGAAACTCGACGCCGACCGTCCGGTGCTCGAACAGGTCCGGCACCTGTTCGTCGATGGGGTGCTGATGACGTGAGAACGGGCGGATGAGGTTCATCGGATTACCAGCCTGGGCGGTGGTCGCGCTGATCGCCGGTTCGGCCGGCCTGCTGGCGCTGTTGCACGTGCTGCGCGTCCGCCCGCGCGAGCTTCGCGTCGTGACCACGCTGTTCTGGGCCCAGGCCGTCGAACAGACCCGGGCGCGAACGCTGTGGGAGCGGTTCCGGCACCCGCTCACCTACGCGCTGCTGGCGACGATCTGCGCGTTGCTGGCCCTGGCGCTGGGCCGGCCGGAGCTCTCCGGTTCGGCGAGCCGGCGCGTGCACACCGTGATCGTGCTGGACGCGGGGGCTTCGATGGCCGCGGCCGACGGCGGGGGAACGCGGCTGGACTCGGCCCGCGAGCGGGCCCTGGCGGAACTGAGCGCAACCGGCGCCGACGACCGGACGGCCGTCATCGTCGCCGACCCGGAGCCGCGGCTGCTGGCCGGTTTCGACCTGCCCGGCCCGCTGATCGGGCAGCGGCTCAGGCGGGTGCGCCCGGCGGAGCATCCGGCCGGTCGGGAACGGGCCGTGGCGCTGGCCCGTTCGCTGGTCAACGGGCGGACCCGGCCGCGCATCCTGCTGTTGACCGATCGGCCTTTCGAGGAGCCCGCGGCGACCGCGCCCGCATTGCCGCTGGAGGTGGCCCGCGTCGGCCGGCCGGCGGGCAACGCCGCCGTCATCGGCGCCCAGTTCACGCCGAATGAGGACGAACCCCTCACCGGCCGGCTGGCCGTGCGGGTGGCGTTCCACGGCGAACGGGGCCTCACGGTGGCCGCTCGAATCCAGCGCGCCGGCGGGGCGCCGCTTCTGGATGAAGCGCATACCTTCGTGCCCGGCGAGGTCTTCGATTTTTCGCTACCGCGCGTGCCCGCCGACGGCGACGAAGTGATCGTCCGGCTGACCACCTCCGACGCCGTGGCCGCGGATGACGGCGTCCGCTTCCGGTTGCCGTTGCGCAAGACGATTCTGGCGCGCGCGCCGGCCGGTCTGCCGCCGACCCTTCAGTCCGCCTTGGCCGGCGACCCGGCCCTTCGACTCGCCGAGGTGAACGATAGCGCCGACGTGGACGTGCTGATCGACCCTTCGTCGTCGGCTTTTCAACGGCCGGCGCTGGTCCTCCGCACACAGGGCCCGCCCGCGCCGCGCGCCGCGGTGCGCGTGAACGAGCGCATCCCCTGGCTGCGCGATCTGGATTTCGAGTCCGCCTTGGCCGGCAAAGGTTCAGCACTGGCCCTGCCGTCCGGCGCGGCGGACGTGCTGGTGATGGCCGACCAGGCTCCCCTGGCCGCCTGGGTCGGCAACCCGACGACGCCGCGTCTCGAGCTGGGCTCGACGCTCTTCGGCGTCGATTCGGTCGCGGCCCGCCGGGCGGCGTTCGCGGCCCTGGTGGCTCGTGGCATCCGCCGACTGGCCGGCTGGACCGAGGGGCCGATCGTCCTGTCGCCTCGCCGGGCGGCGGACGACCCGCTGTGGCCCGCCGCGTTCACCGAGGCCGCACCGGCGGTCATGCCCGCGGATCGCGCCTCCGCCGATCTGACCGCCGTCGGAAGCGCCCTGCCCGCGGAGGGTCCGCCCGGCCGGCGGGACACCGGCCTGCAGCTCTTTGAATGGCTGCTGGCGCTGGCGGTGGCGGCGGTCCTCATCGAAGGTTTCCTCCATGCACGTGGGAGGATCTCATAGCCCATGCTGTTCGTTCATCCGAAGTGGTTGTGGCTGCTGGTGCTGATCGTGCCGCTGGTGGCGGCGCATGTCTCGCACCGGTTCGGGCTCGGCGGGCTTCGCGCCGTGGCCGTGGTGGTCACCCGAGCGGCGGTATTCGCGCTGCTGGTCGTCGCGCTGGCCCGGCCGGTGGTCGAGCGCGGCCCGGCCGGGCCGACCACCGTCGTCATCGCGGACGTGTCCGACAGCGTCTCGGCGGACGATCAGTCGCGGATCGCGGCACGGATCGAGGGGCTTCGGCCGTTCCGGCCGGGCCACGAGGTCTTCAAGGTGGTGGCCTTCGACGAAGTCGCCCGCGAGGTAGCGTTGGACGGCGAGCGGCTCACGCCGGCGCGGCTGCGCGGTTCGGCATCGTCCGGTGACGCCGGGGCCGCGACCACTCGCCCGGTCCGGCCCGGTTCGGTACTGGCCGAGGCCCTGGACTTGGCCGGCGCGCTGATCCCGGAAGGCGCCCCCGGTCGCGTCGTGCTGTTCAGCGACGGCTTGCAGACCGGCGGCGACGCCCGCCTTGCCGCCCATCGGCTCGCGCGAAGACGGATCGCCCTCGAGGCTCACGCGGTCGGCGCCGAGCGGACCGACGACGTCATCCTCAAGCGCGTTTCACTGCCGGCGTCGGCGTCTGCCGGGGCCGCCGTCACGCTGGGCGCCGAAATCGAGTCGGCCCGGCCCGGTCCCGCCCGGCTGGTGATTCGCCGGACGGGCGACGGGGCCCTGACGACCAGGGAAATCGAGCTCCGGCCGGGCATCCAGGTGGTGGAAACCACCTTATCCCTCGAAAAAGAGGGTCCGGCGGAGTACCAGGTCCGCGTCGAAGCCGCCGGCGACGCCCGGCCCGACAACAACGCCCTCGCCGCCGCCGTCGAGGTTGCGCCGCCGCGCACCGTGAGGGTGGTCGAGAACGCCGAGAACACCCCGGCAGCGGCGGCCTTGCGGGCGGCGCTGGGCGAATCCGCGAAGGTGATCGCCATGACCCCGGCCGATCTGGCCGCTTCGCCACCGGCCGCGGACCCGGCCGATCTGCTGGTCATCGCCGATGTGCCCGCCGAGGATATCCCCGCGCACGTACAGCAGCGCCTGCGCGACGCCGTGGCCGCCGGCCAAGGACTTCTGGTCACGGGCGGGCGGCAGTCCTTCGGGCCGGGCGGCTACGCGAGCGGCCCGCTGGCCGAGGTTTTGCCGGTCAGAAGCTCGCAGGAGGTCGAACGCCGCGACCCCAGCACCACGCTGGTCATCATCATCGACACCTCCGGCAGCATGACCGGCACGCGCGTGAACCTGGCCAAGGAGGTGGCCCGGCTGGCGCTGTCGCGGCTGGCCCCGCATGATAAGGCCGGCATCGTCGAGTTCTACGGCTCGAAGCGCTGGGCGGCGCCGATCCAACCCGCGTCCAACGCCATCGACATCCAGCGGGCCCTCAACCGGCTCAGCGCCGGCGGCGGGACGGTGATCCTGCCGGCCATCGAAGAGGCCTACTACGCGCTCCAGAACGTCCGCACGCGCACCAAGCACGTGCTGGTGCTCACCGACGGCGGCGTCGAGAGCGGGCCGTTCGAGACGCTGATCCGCAAGATGGCCGACCGCGGCATCACCGTCTCGACGGTCATGGTCGGGCCGGGCGTGCATTCGGGCTTCCTGGCCAGCATGGCCCAGTGGGGCCGCGGGCGGTTCTACTCGGCGCCCGACCGTTTCAATCTGCCGGAGGTCATCGTCAAACAGCCCGACAACTCGATGATGACGCCGTTCATCGAGCAGCCCAGCCGGCTGAGCAGGGACTTCGACGACCCCATCCTGTCCGGCGTGGACGTTTCCGCCGCCCCGCCCCTGGCCGGCTACGTCGAGACCCAGCCGCGGCCGACGGCGGACGTGCTGCTGGTTTCCGGGCTGGGGCATCCGGTGCTGGCCCGCTGGCGGTTCGGGCTGGGCAGGGTTGCGGCGTTCACGTCGCAGCTTGGCGGCGAGTGGACCGCCGACCTGGCCGGCTGGCCGGAATATCCCAGGATCATGGCCAACCTGGTGCGTTCGCTGCACGGGCCTGATCCGGCGACCGCCCTGCGGATTGAGCCCGTTCACGCGCCCGCCGGCGTCGAAATCCGCATCGACAACGTGCTGACCGGTTCCGGCGATGCCTTCTCCCCGGTCGAGCTGGCCGCGACGGACTCCAGCGGCGCGGCCAGGCGATGGACGCTGGACCCGGTCCTCCCCAACGCCTGGAACGTCCGGCTGGAGGGGCTGGCGCCGGGGACGTACCGGCTGGCGGCGAAGACCGCGGACGGCCGGCTGTCGGGCGCGGCGGGGCTGGTCGTTCCGCCGCTGCGCGAAGTAACCGCGTTACGGCCGGACGTGGACCTGCTCGAAACGATCGCCGCCGCGAAACCGGCCGGCGACGCGGGCATGACCCCGGTCCGCACGGCGTCGGCTCGGGTCATCGAACTCGCACCTCTGTTGATCGCCGTCGCCCTGGCCGTGGTCCCGTTGAACGTGCTGATCCGGCGCTGGCCGGGCCGATGGCCGCGCGGCGTCGTTCCGACCGTCACGGTGATGGCCATGTTGCTGTTCGGCGCTTCAACGCGGTCGGCCCTGGCCCAGGCGGCCCCGCGGCGGACGGTGGTTCCGCGCGGGGCGCTGCAACAACGGCTCAATCCCGCGCTGCGCGCGGCGGCCACGCGCCCGGCGGCGGGCAGCCGACCGGCCGGCTCGGCCGCCCGGGCGACGACCGCCCGAAGGCCCGTCGCCCGCCAGAATGAACCCCGCGGCCTCGCGCCGCGCGAGATCGAGGCGATCGAGGCGTGTCTCAAGGCCGCCGACCCGGCTGAGGCCGACCGGCTCTTCGCCGCGGCCTGCAAGCGGGTCAACGAGCAGGACGGGCGGCTCGACGCCCTGCTCGCCTATCTCAAGGACGAGGCCCACAAACATGAGCGCGGCGAGTTCATCCTGGCCCGGGCGGCCCGGGCGGCCGGGGACTTCAATCTGGCCCGCAAGACGCTCTCCGAGTTGACCGGCACGCCCGAGGCCGACGCCGGCGTGTTCGGCGAGCTGGCCCAGGTCGAAGAGCTGCTGGGCAACGACAACGACGCGCTCGAGGCCCTCGACGTCGCCCTGGCGCGCGGACCGGGCCCGGAGCAGCTTTTCGCGCTGCGCGTCCGCAAGGCGCTGATCCTCTATGACCTCGGCAAGCGCGCGGAGGCCGGGGCCCTGCTCGAGGAGCTGGCCGGCGAGTCCGACGAGCCGGCCGGCAAGAAATTCTGCGCCCACCTGGCCGCCCTGAACAACGACTATGAGCTGGCCTTGAAGCTGCTGGTGGTCTCCGGCCACGGGCCCGGCGACTTCCAGGAGCACCTGTTCCGCGGTTTGTTTTACCTGCGTCTGAACCGTCCGGCCGACGCCCTGCCCGAGTTCGAGCAGGCCTACCGCGAGGCCCCGCTCAGCCGCGACCGGCGATTCGCGCTGGAACGGATCGTGACCGCGGCCCGGCGTGCGGGAACGCTCTCGAGGCTGGCCGACGCCTGGCTGGCCGACCCCGATCTGCCCGCCGACCGCCTCAGCGCCCTGGCCACCATCCTGCGCGAACTGGGACGGACGGACGACGCCCTGGGTCTGCTGGACCGCCCGGCCCGCACCGCCGAGCACAAGGCCCTGCTGGAATCGAGCGACTTCCAGCGCGAGGTGATCGCCGCGGCGTTGAGTGCCGGGCGATCCGCCCGGGCCGAGGCCATCTACCAGGACCTGCTCGCGCGCCAGCCCGACCAGATGGAATGGCGGATCAGCCTGGCCAGGCTCAAGCTGCTCGACAACCGCCGGGAGGAGGCCGAAGCGCTGCTTCGGGAGGCGCTGGCGAAGATCAGTGCCCCCAACGCCTTGATGCAGCTGGCCCATGCGGCCCGGCAGCTTTCGCTGGACGAGGTGGCCCTGGCCGCCGTCAACAAGGCCGCCGCCGAAGGCGTGACCTTCAAGGTGCTGGCCCTGCTCTTCGAGGCCGACCTGGCCCGCACCCACGGCGAAGCCGACCTGGCCCTGGAGCTGGTCCACAAGGCCATTCCCGTCGCCCAGGAGGACCCGCGGGCCCTGCAACTGGTCTCCGACGCCCTGGACCGCCACGGCGACAAGGTCGAATCGCTCAACCTGGCCCGGCAGATCTACGAGCGCACGCGCACCGAGGACACCCTGCTGCGCATGGCCTGGCTGCTGGAGGAGAACAAGCGGCTGGAGGAGGCCTACGGCCTGTGGCTGGAGCTGTGGCGCAACACGCAGGCCCCCGCCCGGCTCAAGCAGGCCCAGGAGCGCGTGCTGGACCTGGCCGCCCGGCTGGGCAAGCTGGCCGACCTGGCCATCGACATCGAGGAGCGCCTCAGCCAGGACAAGGCTTCGGACAAGGAACTGGAACTCCTGGTCGAGATCTATTCCACCAGCCACGACGCGGTATCGGCGGCGGAGATTTTGCAGACCCTCGCCACGCGCAGCGGGCGGCAGGTGGACATGCTGGTCCGGCTGGCCCGCGTCTATCTGAACTGCGAGCAGTTCGGGCGGTGCGACGCGACGTTGCGCAAGCTGGCCCAGATCGACCCCGCCCACGCGGCCGATTATTACGAGCAGATCGCCATCGTGGCCCTGGAGCGGCGTCAGCCCGAGCAGGCCACCGCGGCCCTGGCCGAACTGGCCGCCCACGCCGGCGACAACGAGATCGTGGACGAATTCTCGGCGGGCGTACTCGACATGACCGGCCAGCACGACGCGGCGGCGGCGGCCTACGGGCGTGTCTATGCGCGCCATCCCGACCGCATCGAGTCGCTGCTGCTGTGGGGCAACGCGATGCGCTCCGCCGGGCGCGTCGATCTGGCCGTGGCCCGTTTTCAGAACCTGGTCGAGGAGGCCGTCGAGGACGACCTGTTCACCGTGGCGGTGGACGGCCTGCTGAACATGGCGGCTCGTCCGCCGGTCATGAAGGCGGCGCTGCGGCGGGTCTACGCCCGCATCGCCGCCGGCCCGCAGAAGGTCTTTCTTTATCAGTTGGCCGCCGATCTGCTCGAAGCCGCGGGGAACAAGACCGCCACCACCGACATGCTGGAGCGCTCGGTGGTGGTGGGCGGCGAACGGCGCGGCCCCATCCTGCGCGAGCTGATGGACGTCGCCAAGGCCGACGGGCGGCTCGAGGTGATGATCGACTTCGGACGCTCGCTGCTGGCCCTGGGCGATGAAGTCCCCCCGCAGGTGTTCCTGGACTTGGGCGAAGCCCTGCTCAAGCAGGGCGATCCGGCCCTGGCCGAGCGGGTCTTCGAACGGGCCAGCGTGGACGGCGATTTCGCCACCATCCGGCAGCGGGTGGCCGAGTATTACGAGGACGCCGGCCGACCGGCCGAGGCCGACCGCATCCTCCGCGAACTGCTCGTCGGCGAGCCCGACAACGTGCCGCTGCTGATCCGCTCGGGGGCCCTCTGCGAGCAGCTCGGGGACGGCGAGCGGGCCTTCGAGCAGTGCTACCGGGCCGCGGACCTGCTGCTGCGCAGGCTGCCCAGCAACCTGCGCGACATCGCCGCCACCCAGCCGGTCCAGGAAGTGGCCCGCCCGGGCTTCGCCCGCTTCTACATGCCCGGCAACAACGTTTCGGAGATGTCGCGTTATTTCGAGAGCGCCGGCAACGGGCTGCTCAACGCGGCCCGGACCGACGCCCTGCGCGAGCGGCTGGGGCGCGACCTGCGCCGTCGGCTGGACGAGGAGCTGGCCCGGCTGGAGAAGGCCAAGGGCTTCGCCGCGACGCTGGCCGACAACCCTCGGCTGGCCGCCCTGGCGAAGTTCCATCGCAAGGCCGCGTTCGCCCTGCATGACCCCGACGGCGCCGACGCCTTCGACCGCAGGCTGCTGGAGCGCTACCCCGAGGACAAGGCCCTGCGCACGGCGGTGGTGCGCGAACGGCTGGACTGGGGCCTGTATGCGCGGGCCCGGTCGTTCGCGGACGACGGCCAGGACGCGGCCCGGATGCCCACCGAACTGCTGGTGGCTGCTTTTCTCGCCGAAGAGGCCAGACTGGATGAGGCCATCGAGAAGAAGCAGGTCCAGCCCGCTCTGGCGGCGCGGCTGGTGCCGGGGCTGATCATGCTCGGCCGGTCCGACCAGGCCCGGCGCGTGCTCGCCGAGGTCAGGACCGGGCAGCGCTTCGAACTGGGCGAGACGGCGTTCACCTTCCTGCTGGCGGCGGCGGCGCTGGAGGACGCCGCCCAGATCGCCCGCTGGCGGGAATACTGGCTGGACATGTGCCTGAACGTGGCCCGGGGGCCGGCCACGCCGCCGCCGGCCACCGCCGAAGCCGCCACGACCGGCGCCTACGTCTTCCGTCCGCCACGCCGGAGCAAGGGCGTGCTCGTGTCGCAATATCTGGAGAGATATATCCGTTGTATGTGGCACCGGCTCGCGGACGCCGACCGGGCGGCGCTGGTCGAGCGCGTCGCCGCCATCGCCGCGGAGATGGAGGGCGCCGACCGCCTGGCCGTCGAGCAGGTGCGCATGAAGCTCTGCCAGGCGGTCGGCCGGCCGTTCGACGGCTTCGAGGCCCTGGCCGAGGGTGTCGCCAGGGACGCCAACGCGCCCCTCGAGCTGGTGATGCGCGTCCTGGAGGCCACTCCGCCCGAGCGGCGGCCGGCGCGGGTGAAGACCATGATCGAGGCCCGCGCCGCCGGCGCCCGCCGGGCGTTCATCGGCAGCCTGGCCGGCCGACTGAGCTTCAAGCCCGACGCGGCGTTTCTCGAGGTCTGCGCGGAGCTGTTCAAGGCGCCCGCCGCCGCCCGCCCGGACCAGGCCTCCGTCTACGCCATGAGCCGGGCCCAGTGGAACCGCAACCGCCGCTATCCCGAGCTGGGCACGATGATCGGCGAGCAACTGCTCAACGAATCGCCCAACGATCCGCGGGTCATGACCGACGTGGCGGTGATGCGCCAGACCGCCGGCAACCGCGACGAGGCGGCGATGCTGGCCCGCGAGGCCATCGACAACCTGCTCAAGGTGCGGGCGCTGACCTATGCCCACCCGGAGATGATCGCCACCTGCGCCCGTATCCTGGGCGATCAAGACCGGCAGGACCTGCTGGACTACCTGTCGGTTCAGTTCGAGGTGGAGCCTCCGACGGCCATGCAGCGCTTCATCCATGGCAAGCTGCTGGAGGCCGCGGGGCGCACGGGCGAGTCTCTGGCCGCCCTGGAGGCCGCCTATCGGCTCGATGAGGGCAACTATCTCTACAGCCGCGAGCTGACCGCGGCCTTCAAGGCCGCCGGCAGGACCGTGCAACTGGCCCGCGTGCTGTCTTCCAGGCCGGTGAAGACTTCGCCGCTGGCCGCATACGAATGGCGGACCCTGGCCGACGCCTGGCTGACGCTCTGGCGGCCGACCGAGGCCAAGGCCGCCTTCCGCAACGATTCCACCCTCTACGCGGCCGTCGATGCCATGCGCCTGGCCCATCTCCTGGGCCGGTTCGACGAGGTGCAGACCACCTTCCGGAGGTTCATGACCCGCAGCCGCGAGGACGGGCGGCTCTACGTGCCGCTCTGGCCCGAAGGGGCGACGCCCGGCGGGATGATCGCCTACCTGGAGCGCGAGCGCGTTCCGGCCGCCCAGCGTCAGCGGATGTTCGACGCCCTGGCCGACCTGCCCTTCGCCGAGGACGACTATCGCGGGCTCCTGGCGGCGGCCGGACCCGAACGCCGCGACTTGCAGGGCCTCATCTCCGGATTGCGCCGGGCGGTGATGGTCCGCAAGACCCTGCCGCGCCTGCTCGATGAATTGGCCGCCGTTCACGCCCGCAATGCCCTGAACTTCAAGGATCGCCTGCTGATTCTGGCCGTCGCCGAGGAGGCCCCCGGGGCCCTTCCCGATCTGTTGCTGGCGGCGATCGACGGGCTGCTGCTCAATACCGATCCGAACGACACCGCGACCCTCGAATCGCTGGCCAAGGTCTACCAGGAGCGCGGCCAGGCGGCGCGGGCCGAGGCGATCCGCCGCTGGACGAGCGTTCGGGCCGCCGACTCGGTCCGGGCCGCGCCGGCGTATGACTACACCAATCCCCAGCTCGCCTTGATGATCTCCCTGCGGATCGCGGGTGGCTCTGCGCCCTCGGTGGTCCGCGCCGGTCCGGGCGGCGCCGTCCACGCGCCCACGCCGGTGGACCCGTTGTCCGAGGAGTACGAGGCCGGCCGCATCGACAAACTGATCGAGGCGGGCGACGCGACGGCACTGGCCGGATACGCCGATGGCGTCCGCCGGCGCATGGAAGAAGAAGACGGCGGCGGCCCCTTCCGCGAGTTGCAGGCGGCGCTGGCCCGGGCAGCCGCCGTTCTCGGCCAGTTCACGGTCTTCGAGGAAAACGCCCGCGCGGCCCTCGAACCGCTGGGCACGGAAAACGTCACTGGCATGCAGTTCGATCCGGGCAGGCTCCTGCCGCCGGCGGCGAAGCTGCCCGAACCGGGTCGCTATATCGACCACATCGTGAGCCTGCTGGCCGAACCGTCCCAGACGGGCGACCCCGGACCGGCACCGGCCGTCCGGCAATTGTCACTGTTGGCGAGGTGGTGCGTCGAGAACGGGCTGAAGGACAAGGCCCTCGAGGTGATCGCGGCCGCGCGGAAGCGGGCCGGCGAGCTGGGCGATCACTGGTTGTGGATTGCGGACGCGGCCAGAATGGCCGGCGACGAGCGGCAGGCCCTCGAGATCGAGATCCAGGCCCTCGAGGGCGAGGTGCTGCCCATCCTGCGGGCCGCGCGGGTGCTGGAGGCGGTCGAGGCCCAGCGCGGTCCGCAGGCGGCCGACGCCCTGGCCGAGCGCGCCGCCGCCTACAGCGATCATCCCGAAGTGCTACGCCGGGCCATCCGCAAGGCCCGCCGGGCCGGCGACGAAGCGGCGCAATCCGCCTACGCCGCCCGACTGGCCGCCGTCTCGCCCTCATAGCGGGCGGGGTACCTGCGGTCTGTGGCGCGCCGCCGCGGGGGGAGCCGGCGCACCGGACCGTCCGCCCGCCGCAGCGTTCACCGCTCACCCGCCGGCGGTTCTGAGTGCCCATCTCCAGACGGATGCGCGACCGGCTTCCAGCCGGTCGGATTTCCGGGATTTGGGATAGCTCTAGGGATGAACCCTCACCGGGTCGTGAGCGTGCAGCGCGGGATCTCCGCCTGGACGTTCTGCCCGCTGAAGCACCTCTGCCAGAGGCCGAACTCGACCTGATCGACGTCGCCGTCGCCGTCCAGGTCGCGGTCGGAGCACTCGGGCGCAGCCGGAATCTTCGAGCCGCTCAGGCACGCCGCCAGGATGCTGAAGTCGTCAAAGTCCACGTCGCCGTCGGTGTTGAAGTCCGGCGGCAGGGTGGGCGGTTCAGGCGTGGTCGGCGGTCCGATCCGCAGGCTCAGCAGCCTGTTGGCGGCGTCGATCCTCAGCTCGGCGGCCTGGCCGTCGGCCAGCGGGCCGGTGTAATTCAGCCCCAACGGCGCCGTGGGCGGCACCAGCGTCTGGTAGCGCACCAGCGGATATTCGCCCTGGGCCAGCGCCGGCCCGCTCAACGACGTGACGTTCAGGTTGACGGTCGGATTGGCGGAAAGGTCCAGCGTCCCCGCCGCGCCGGTCAGCTCGATGAAGTCGTCGGTGAAGCTCGCCGGCGTCTCCAGCCGGTAGTTGAACGTCCCGCCGTCGTGGATGGTCAACATGCCCAGCGTCAGCGTCCCCGGCGCGTCGGCCGTGCCCGGTGCCACCGTGCCCTCGACGATGACGTTCGAATCGATGGTTCCGGTGCCGGCCAGCTTGCCGCCGACGGCCACCGTCCAGTCCTTCAGCGCGCCGTCCCGCGGCTGATAGCTGCTGAGCATCAGCAGCGTCCCGCCCTCGATGGTCGTGGAGCCGTTGTAGTCGCTGGTCGTCGGCCCGCTGAGGATCAGCGTGCCGGTGCCGGACTTGTGCAACTCCCAGGTGCGGGTGTTGGAAGGCGTGGGGCTCCCGCCGCAGAGGATGCCGTTCTGGAACTCGACGTCGCCGTCGCCGCGGATCGCCAGCGTCTTGGTATGGTTCTGGGTCTGGGCCAGGCCGTCGCCGAAGACGAGCTTGCCGGCCCGCGACTCGATGGTGCAGTAGCGGTTGGTGGTCGCCGTCCCGCCGCCGGCGGTGAAGCCCACCGGCGCGGGCAGGACGTTCACGCCGTCGAGGTTGATCAGGTGCGGGTAGGCGTCGCTGCTTCGGCCGATCCAGTTGAACCGCTCGCCATGAACGTAGGGGCCGGCGTCCGGGTCGTCATCGGGGTCGTCGATGAGCGGCGTGGCCAGGGTGACGCCGCCGGCGAACTCGACGGCCCCGTCGCTGGAGCCGCCGGCGATCTGCGTGCGCCCCTGAAGGGCCATCGGACCGGCGGAGGAATAGGCCATCGGCTTGCCGAGAGCGTTCGGATGGGTCACGCGGACGAAGCCGCTGTTGACAATAACGGGATGCTCGGATTCCAGGCCGCAGTCGCCCAGGTAGAGCCGCCCGGTGCCGTTCTGGGTGATCCGCCCGTCCTGGAAGCCGCCGGTGAAGGCCCCGGCGTTGACGTTGCCGGCCGGGTGAATGCTCGAATCGACATTGAGATACACGTCATGCCCGCCGCCGGTCAGGGTGAGCGAACCGGCCGAGAGGTCCATCGCGGCGTTGATGACCACGTCGCCGCCGATCGGCAGCAGGTTGCCGTCGTGAGGCCGCATCACCCCCACGTTGAAGACCTGCGTCGCGGGACTGTTATTGACGATGGCGTTGGCTCCGCCGCCGTTGCCCACGTCCAGGACAAAGCCCGGGCCGGTGAACGTGTAGGCGGGAGCGTCGTCGGTGAAACTGATCGAGCGCGAGCCGGCGTCGGCGGTCAGCGTGGGAGTGACGTGAGGGCCGGTGGGGTTGGGGAAGACGAAGGCCACCGTGCTGCCGGGCGACAGGTCGGGGGTCAGCCCGTCGATCCAGTTGCCGGCGGTGGCCAGGTTGTCGTCAGCGCCGCCGCCGGTCCAGACCGGCGTGGGAATGGGCGGGATCACGCCGCCCAGCCGCAGCAGCACCACGTCGTTGTCGGTGTCGAAGACCAGCCCGGCGTTCTGGCCCGGGGCCAGCGAGCCGGTGACCGTGGCGGCAAACCCCCCGGCGGGCTGCACCAGCGAGGCGCCGGTGATGAGCGGATAATCGCCGTTGGGCAGGCTGGGGCCGGACAGCGAGGTGAGGTTGATGGTCACGGCAGTGGCGGCCGAGAAGTTGACCGGCCCGGCGACCGCGATCAGGTCGTCGGTGGTGCTGTCGGTGCTCTCCAGCCGGAAGTTGAGCACGGCCCCGTCGTTGACGGTCAGCCCGGGCAGGTTCAGCGTGCGCGGCGCGGGGCCGAGCTTGAGCGCGCCGTTCAGGACCAGGCTCGAGTTGATCTGCCCGCTGATGTCCAGCGTGCCGTTGACCGTGTAATCGGCGATGGTGTAGACGTAGGGCGTGGCGATGTAGATGCCGGTGTCGTCCACGCGGTGCACGCCGTTGAAAACGTAAGTGGCTCCCGCCGCGACGGTGGTCGAGCCGGCGTAGAAATTCTGGACGCTGTTGTTGGTCCAGACGCCGTCGCCGGCGATGACCACGTCCCAGGTGCGGGCCGCCGAGGAGCCTTGGATGATGCCTCCCCGTTCCTCGCCCGGCTCGGTGGAGACGTCGTAGATTTCGCCGTTGGCGCCGGCGGCGGCCGTCAGCCGCAGCGTCCGCCGGGTACTCTGGGGGTTCTGGATGATGGCCCCGATCCGCAGCGTGCCGGCGGCCACGTCGATGTTCACGTTGCTGCCGGCCGATCCGGCGTTGAAGTTCTGGATGAAGCTGTTGATCTCGTTGGTGCCGCTGAGGTTCTGGATGTGGGGCATGAACTCGTTGGTGCCCGCGCCGCTCCGGCCGATGACGTTGATCACCTCGGCGGTGGGGACGTAGCCGGGGGCGAGCACGAGTCTGCCGTTGGCCGTCGTTCCGCCGGCGATGCGCGTCCGGCCGTTGTCGTTGCTCGCGAAGGCGTTCACGTGTTGCGGGAAGACCTTCCCGCCGGCGGCCGAGTCGATGATGATGGACCCGTTGTACTGGGTGCCCAGGTCGCCGAGATAGACGTTGCCCCCGCCGGAAATGTAAAAGTCTCCGCCGCGGGCGGTGGTGGTGGTGTTGTTGGTGGCCGTCGCGTGGAAGAACGGCGCGTTGAGATGGTAATTGCCCGGCCCGTCGATGCTCAGCCAGCGCCCGGTGGCCGTGGAGTTCGAGCCGGGGTTGATCTCGGCGGTGGGGGTAAAGAGGATGTCGCCGCCGTTGTTGATGATGGTGCCCCGATAACCGTAGAAGCCCCCCGCGAAGGTCTGGGTGTTGGGGCTGTTGTTGATGAGCGAAGCCGGCGTCGACGTCCCCGAGGTGGCCTGAAGCCCCAGGCCGTTGCCGGAGCCGGACACAAAACCGCTGGAGGTGAAGGTATAGGATGGGGCATCGGCGGTGATGGTCATCGTTCCGCCGGAGATGATCGCCAGGTAGGGCAGGTCCACGTCCACGACGGTGTTGGCCACGCCGCCGGGAAACACCAGGGCCGTGGCCGTGTTGCCCGTGCCGTCAGTGGCCAGGGGCGCGTCCCAGTTGGCGGCATTGGAGGCCTTGGCGTCACCGCCGTTGCCGGTCCAGGTCTGGCCGAGCGCCGCTCCACAGAACCAGCCCATCACCGCCGGTAAGTAAAGAACCGATCGCCGAAGCCCCGGCCTGCCGCGGCCACGGCCTGCCCCGATGCCCCCCGCTACACCTGCCGTCCAGAATGAGTTTCTCATGACGTGTGCCCTCCTGGTGATGACGCCAAAGGTATCGGACCCCTCCGAATTCCGGGTTCCATTGCAACTGTATATTACGGGTACCTGCTCGTTATAGTACGGGTGCCTACTCGTGCTTTCGCGCAAAACGGTTATGATTTTACGACAGACTGGCGGT
>JABRVU010000013.1:0-7214 GCA_039961895.1 Phycisphaerae bacterium
TCGATGACGTAGAAGCCTTCCTCGCCGGTATCGACCATGACCGCCGTGCGCTCGTACTGGCGCCCTCCGATCAGGCCGGGAGCCGACGCCCGCACGGCCCGCAGGAACGCACCCTCGACCCAGAGGGTGGTCTTGCCCGAGGCGGGCTTGAGGTCGGCGCCGTCGACGACCACGGTGTTGTGGGCCGCGGTCATGGTGTACCAGCGGGCCCGCGGTGAGGTCCACCCGCCGTACTGCACCGGCGGGTAGCCGAAGTCGGGCATCAGATCGAGGCCCAAGGCGTACAGCCCCAGGTTCATGCCGTCGGCGTGCGCGTGCCGTCCGCCGGAGTCGTAATCGAGCCACAGGGCCCGGGCGTGCTCGCCCCTGCCGCCGCGCAGGATGGCCAGGCACCACTGCTGCTTGTTGACGCTGCCGACCGGGATGGTTTCACCGTCGCGGTCGATGACCTCGCGGACGCCGCGCTGGACGGCCGCGGGATCATCCGCGAACAGATCGTGAGGCAGGCCCTCGACCGACCGGCCGTTGGACAGATACATCACCTGGGCGAAGGCCCGCTCGCCGGTGGCCTGGTAGAGCTTCCAGAACAGCGTGAAGGTGGAGGGATCCAGTCCGGGACTGCGCGAGAACCGCCCGCCGGCGTAGGATTCGTGCCGGGCGGCGAAGGCCCCCGCGTCGCCGCACGTCGGGTAATAGCGCTGAAGGCACCACGTGTCCAGGTGAAAGCGGAACATGTCGCGCAGCCGCGGATGGCGGGCCAGCGCGTCCGGCAGAAACGCGGGGTCGCGACGGGCATATCGGCCAAGCAGGTCGGCCACGCCGCTCAAGGCATAGGCCGCGTAGCCGTCGAGCCCCTTCTCGCCGGTCAGGCCGTCAACGGCGGTCGATTTCATCAGCACCGCGTCGATGATCCCGTTCACCTCGGCCCCGGCGGCCTCGCCGCCGAGGATCGTCTTCATCAGGGCGATGGTCACGTCGGTCTGGGGGTAGTTGGATTCGATCTTGCGGCGCGAGGCGATCGCGTCGCGCAGGATGCGGTCCTCGATGTTCCGGCGGATGGCCGCGACGGAGTCCTTGGGCCGTTCAAGCCTGAATTCGCGGGCCTTGCGGCCCAGGAACGCGACCAGTTCCGCGTCGTCGCGGAGGCCCGGGCGAATCTGGTCGTAGGCCAGGGCGATCCGCCGCGTCTCGACGCAGGCGTCGTGCCAGATGGAAACGTAGCCGGAGCCCTGCGGAATCTCGTAGACCACGGCCTGGGCGGCGAAATCGAAGGTCGGGTAGAGGTCGGCCACGCGGTCGAGCAGGACGGCGGCCTTGTGGGCATAGGCCCGCTCGCCGGTGAGCACATAGGCCGCGGCCAGGTTCTCGATGCCCGCCACGATGGCCTGCTTCCACTGTCCATAGACCAGGTACGCGCCGATGAACCGCCAGCGGTTCGGGCCCGCGACGTAGCCCTCGCCGTCGTCCACGCCGAAGGTGTGCCGTGGGTCGGCGGGGTCGGGATGAGCCGCATTGAACAGGAGCGACCGATCGGCGCGCTTCGGGTCGAAGACGCCGTGCTCGTCGAGTCCCGAGCGATAGAAGCGGGCGAAATCGTTCGTGGGGAACAGCTCGCGGCAATGCGGGCATTGCACCTTCCACGGGCGGTTGAGGGCGTCGATGACCCAGTTGTACATGGGCACCGGCCTGGCGCAGGCCGGGCAGTGGCCGTTGGACCAGACCATCCACGAGCGGGTGATGGTGTGGCCGAACATCAGGCTCCATAGCTGGTCATCGGCGAACTTCAGCCACGGTTCGGCCGCGGCGACGATGCGTTGACGCGCCTCGGCCGCCCAGGAGTGCTTCGCGGCGTTCTCGCGGGCCCTGGCCGCGACCGCCGCCGGATAAAAGGCGGAATCGTCGTCAGCCGCCGCGGGGCGGGTGGCCGGCGGAGTCGCGCAGGCCGCCACCAGCAGGGCGCAGCCCAGCAGATCGGTCCCGCCCTGGCCGCCGTGACCGTCCCGGCGAAAGGCGATCAGCCGCTCGCGGGCCGCGACGCTGTGCCGGGCCAGCGCCGCCCAGCGCAGCACCTGGGCGCGGTGCCGGTTGACGCCTCCGGTGCCGCCCACGTTGTCGGCCAGGGAGCCGTCGGGGCGGAAGACCCGCGTCAGCAGCGTCTTTTCCACGCGCCTGATGTCCTCGTCGGTGAACACGAGGCCGTGCTCGCGGCAGAGCACCAGGAAATCGACGTTGATGGCCGCGTGCGAGATGTCCTCGAAACCGGTGCCGGCCGAATCCAGCGGCGGGCGGTACTCCCAGGCAGAGGCGCCGTCCTCGGTCGTCCGCAGCCGGTTCCTGAAGAATCGGGCCAGTTTCACGACGCGCTCGCGGTGCTCGGTCGTGCCCGTGGCGTCGTCGATGCGCAGCCAGGCCCGGCCCAGGGCGTTTTGCATGTTCAGCGGCGCGATCTGGTTCGAGTATTGAATGAGCAGGTGGCCTTCGCCTTCGCGCGGGCCTTCGACGAAGTCGGAATCATGGACGGCCGCCGCCTTGCGCGCGACGGCCAGGTACGCGTCGGCCTTGGCGCCGAAGACCGCCTTCAGAGCCGGTTCCGACCGGACGACGCCGGCGAAGCGGGCCAGCGGCTCGGCGATCATGCCGGTGTGCACGGCCCAGACGTAGCGCTTGCCGCCGCTGTAACGGCTCGAGCCCCAGGCCGGCAGGACCCCGCCGCGGATCTCATCCCGCAGCCCGCGGGCCTGGTCGGTGCCCGCGCAGACCGGGTCGGCGACGCGGACGAACATGCGGGCGTATTTCGCGTCGCGGGTGACGGCGAGCATCTCGGCCAGACCGGCCAGCTCGTAGCTGGTGCCCCAGGCGATTCCGCCGGATTCGTTGTCGGCCGGGCGCGTGGCCGCGGCCCGGACCACCGGCCCGGCCATCGCGTCGAAGGCCTCGATGAGCCAGGCGCGGTCGTCGGCCGGCGAAGCGGCGCGAACCGCCGGGATCAGTCCCAGTGTGACCAGGGCGTTGAGCAGTGCGTGACGTTGACGTGACATGGTCGCCTCCCGGTTCGGTGCCCTCCGAGCCTGGTTGATCCGCTGATGGCGCGCCTACCGACCGGCCGGCGGGGCCGGGGCGAGCCGCTGATCCAGCCATGCGTACATCCGTGACTTGGCCGACGGCGAAACTTCGTGTTGGCCCGGGTCCAGGACGTTGACCAGGCCGTCGGGCCGGCCGGTGAGCCGCCAGATCGGCCTGGCGGCCTCGGCGGCGTCAAATGCCCGCTCCGATTCCTTGAATATCTGATCGTCGCGGGTGTTGTAATGATACAGCCCGCGGGGGGCGATGAGCCGGACCGCGTCGTCCCAGTCCCAGTGCGGCAGTCGGCCCGTGGCGAAGACCGGCCGGAGCTTGGGACAATAGCTGAACCAGTGGTCGCGGGCCCAGCGCAAGCGCTCCGGTTCATATCGGAACGGCGTGTAGCCGCAACTGGCCACCGCGGCGACGACCCGCTCGTCGAAGGCGGCCAGCAGGAGGGCCTCCTCGGCGCCCAGCGAATGGCCGATGGCCGCCAGGCGCTTCGGATCGACGCCGTCGGCCGCCGCGAGGACGTCCAGCCCGCGCCGCGCGTCCCAGAGCATCTTGCCCAGCGCCGACAGATCGGGATGGCGCTGGTAGTGGCCGCGGGTGTCGAACGGGCCGAAGCGGTCGATCCGTTCGCCGGCGGTGATGGAATCGGGCGAGAGCGTGACGTATCCGCGTTCGGCCAGATCGGCCCCGAAGGCCAGCGCTTTTTCACCGGCCAGACCGACGGCCTCGCGCTTGCCCTCGGCCGTGGTCTGGTGCAGCACCAGCACGCCGGGCCGCGGAGCCCTGCCCTCGCGCGGCCGGCAGAGATACGCCCGCACGCGCTCGCTCTTTTCCACCGCGTACTCGATCAACTGCCGGTCGTAACCCTCGAACCGCTCCACCAGCAGCACCTTCGCCTCCGGGGGCGGCGGCGCGGCGGCGGGCGAGCCGATGGTCCGCAGAATCACCCGCCGGGTCAGCGCCCGGCGCTCCTGCCACTCCGGAAGATCCGTGACCGGGGCCCGCAGGTCGCCGACGCGGAAGAACCGCTCCGCCAGCCAGGCGTAGGCTCGCTCGCGGGCCTGGGCGGGGAAGCTGTGCCCGCCATCGAAGGCCTGCCAGGCCAGGTCGTCGGCCGCCCCGTACAGCCCAAAGACCCGCCGCACGTCCTGGAACAGGGCCTCGAGGTTGTCGGTCTTCGGGAAGATGTCGTCGCGCGTCGCGTACCAGACGTAGAGCGGCCGGGGGGCGATCAGGGCGCAGACCTCCTGCCAGTCGAACGGGATGGCCGACACCTCGGGCAGGTATTCGCCGAGCTGCGGCAGCAGGGCCGTCAGGTGCGACCAGCGGTGGGGCGACGGGTCGGCGCGGAGCGTCGTGAACCCGCAGCTCGCGATGACCAGCGACACGCGCGGCTCGAAGGCGGCGGCCATCAGCGCGCCGTAGGCCCCGTGCGAATGGCCGATGCACCCGATCTGGAGCCGATCGGCGAAGGGCTGCGTTTCGAGGTAGTCGATCAGCCGGGCGACGTCCCAGTTCATCTTGCCGAAGTAGGACCACTTCGGATGCCGGCGATAGAAGGCCGCGCTGTCGTGATAGGGCTGGCCGCCGGGCGGAATGCGCTCGCCGAAGCCGATCACGTCCGGGGCCACGCAGACGTAGCCGCGGCGGACAAGCTGAAGCGCGAAGGCCAGATCGGGCGAGCCCCTGATCCCGCAGGGCTCGTCCTTGCCCTGGGCCACGGTCTGGTGCAGGCAGATCATCACCGGCGAAGCCGTCGCGGGAAGCTCCTTGGGAAGGAGCACGTAGGCGGGCATCCAGTCGTCGGGTTCGGTGCGGATGCGCACGCGCCGGCGGACGTGATCGGCCAGCACCTCTTCGCCGAGAATCTCCGCCTCCGGCGCGGGCGGCTCGAGCCTGTTCGGTTCGCCCATGAGCTGGCTCAGGACGGCCGCGATCCGCGCCCGTTTTTGTTCCCATCCGGCGATGGAGTCGATCGCCTTTCGGTCCGGGCCGGTCTCCAGCAGGGCGGCGAGGTCATTCCGCCCGGCCTGGTCGCTGGGCAGGTCGGCCTTCCGCCAAGTCGTCTCCTTGCGCCACTGTTCCCAGGCGTGGCCGGGCCAGGCCAGGACCGGCCCCGCGGAAAACAGCACGGCGACCGTCGCACAAAGGGTCAGCTTCCCGCAGGAGCGATTGTGCGTTCCCGAAGCGGGAAGTGAGAAGTGGGAAATGAGAAAGGGCTCCCGGGCGGCGTGGTGGCGCGGTGCTCCGCGCGGCGGCGCGCAGGACCGATTCGCATGGCCGCCCGGAGTACCGTGAGGCCATGCCACCCGCCGCTGCCGCCGCGATGCCACCTGCCCGTCGCATCGGGGCTGCCCGTTTTTCTCACTTCTCACTTCTCACCTCTCACTTCCGCGTGAGGGGTTCCGGTCGTTACCCTTCCAGCCGCATCAGCCGGCCGGCGTTGGCCGACGCGATGGCCGTCCGCTGCGGTTCGGTGAGATCGGCGCGGTCCAGCTTGGCCGCGTTGCAGGCCGGATAGTGCAGCACCGCGCCGGTGCCGAAGAGGATTCGGTCAGCGCCCACGTCCTCGACCAGTCGCCGCAGGGCCCCGAAGCCCTGGAAACACGTCGTCTCGCACCAGACGTTGGGCGCCTTGCGCATCAGGCGAACGACGGCCTGGAACTCGGCCAGGTAATTGGGTCCGCTCAGGACGAAGGTGGTCTTCGGGTGCCGGACCGCCAGGGCCCCGACGGTCTCGATGGCCAGCGTCTTGAATCGCCAATTCATCATCGGCCGGGTGGGGATCATGACGGGCAGGCCGGATTCACCGGCCGCGGCGGCGACTTCGTCGGCGAAATCGCTTTCCAGCGAGAAGCTTTGAAACTGCGGATAGAGCCGCAGCAGCCGGAACCCGCCGCCGGCCAGCCGCCGCACCTCGTCGCCGCCGCCGCCCAGGAACGGGCTGAGCGTGGCGGCGGGGATGAAACGGCCGGGGTGGGCCTTGGCCGCCGCCAGCGTCTCCTCGTTGCCCGCCCGCCAATCGACCAGCATCGCCCGCAGGCTCATCACCGCCGCCCGGTCGATGCCCGCGCGGTCCATGAGCCCCACCAGTTCCGCGGGCGTCTTGTGCGGCAGGTCCCAGTAAGGCCAGTGACCGAAGCAGGCGTTGATGTCGATGCGCATCGTGTCGCTCAATGGGAGGGTTCAGGTTTCAGGGCTCGAGATCAGGGTTCGGGTTCCAGCGGTGCGACCTACGCGGCGATGAACCAGGTTCTCAGTTCCCAGTTTTCAGTTCTCCGTACCCGGCGTTGCGTTCCGCGACGCGGGAGACTGCATTCCGAGGATTCTGGCCACGTTGCCTCCGAGGATCAAAGCCTTGGCCTCCGCGTCGATCTGCGCCCCGGTGACTTTGGCAAGCTGCGTGTGCGGGTCGAGCAGGGGCATGTCCGTGCCGAACAGGATTCTCTCCGGTCCCAGGTGCCTGACGGCGTACTCGATCATGCCGTTGTCCATCTGCGAACTGGCCGTATCCAGCAGCAGGTTCGGGTGTCTGGCGGCCACGGCCACGGCCCGGTGCCAGTCGCCGAAAGCATAAGGGTGTCCGCCCATGTGGGCCATGAGCAGCCGGGCCGCCGGCACGCGGGTCATGAGATGGTCGCATTCGTCCGGCGTGGTGTGGGCCAGGATGGGCATCCCGTATTCGGCCGCCGCCTCCAGCAGCGGGTAGGTGGTCGGTTCGGCGATGCTGTCCTCGGGGTGCGAATAGATCTTCAGGCCCCGGAAGCCGTATTTCTCGTGGCAGCGGCGGACTTCCTCGACGGCCCGGCGGCCCAGCCGCGGGGTGGGCACCGAGACGTAGCCGATCAGCCGCTCCGGGTGGCGGGCGATCCGACGGGCCAGCCGGTCGTTGCCCTCGGACATGTCGTAGAACAGGGCGTTCAGCTCGGTGACGAAGAGGCGGTCGAATCCGCAGGCGTCGGCCAGGCGCACCAGGGCGTCCTCGTCGGCGTCCATGTGGAAGAAGTTGCCCGTGCCGATGTGGACATGAGCGTCGATGATCATGCCGCCTTGCTCCCAAACCGTCGCGGTGGAGCTGAGACCGAGAACCAGAGCCGCCGTCCGGGCCGCGCGGGCGATCCGGCCGAACGTTCTCACGTGTC
>JABRVU010000014.1:0-105138 GCA_039961895.1 Phycisphaerae bacterium
CCCCGTGTATGGGGAGCTTCTGACCTTCGACGATCCCGAAAACCGCCTTCCGGCCATCGACCGGCTGGAGGGGTTTCATCCCGGCGGTCCCTGCCTCTACCGCCGCGTCCTGACTTCGGCGCAGGTCCACGGAATCGTGCTTCCGGCATGGCTCTATGTGGGGGAAGATCTCTCGGGCAGGCTTACCCCGCTCGGTGGGTCCCGCTGGCCCCTGAATCCTTGACTCGGTTACACTCGGTCAAATACGGAAAATAATCGGACAAACTGCTTGACATTGGACCTCCATCTGATATATTGTAACCCTGTTTGTCCTGGTTTGTTGGGACGTAAACGCCAAAGGCTGGAACGTGGGACACCGATCAACCAAGAGAAAGAGGCCGCTGCGAGGCAACCAATGAGGCCAAACGTGACTGGAGTCGAATGATGGAAGACCGATGGCTCTCCGTAGATGAGATTGCTGACCATCTCGGTATCAAGCGGGATACAGTCTATAAGTGGATCAGTGAACGGCAGATGCCGGGCCACAAGATCGGTCGGCTTTGGAAGTTCAACAAGAAAGAAGTGGACGAGTGGGTGAAGTCTGGCGGAGCCGGCGAAAAGGACAATGAAGACGCCAACTCGACAAAAGGCAGGTCGAAATAAAGATGCCGGATACAGAAAACAAAGGTCATCGACAACGATTAAGGGAGCGCTTCGCGAGCGGCGAGGAAAGCTCCCGCTCAGAGGAAGCCCTGCTGGAGCTTCTGCTGACCTATGCCATCCCGCAAAAGGACGTTCAGCCGCTGGCAAAACGACTGCTCTCAGAATACGGCAGCCTTCCAGCCCTGCTGGAGAATTCGATGGAAACGCTCTGCCAGTTTGATGGTGTTAAGGAAAACAGCGCGGTCCTCCTTAAGTTAGTTGACTGGATTCGCCGGCATTATGGCCCCAAGCGACACGAAAAAGAAACACGCAAGCCACTGAGGCAAACCACGCTGTTCGAGGCGAGTTCCCCGGAGTTGGAGCAAGCACCTTCAGCGGTCGCTGAGCCCCGCCGTGAAAAGGTAATCCAGAGGTACGGCACGGAGATGTTCGGCAAGGCCGTGCTCAAGGAGGCAATCGAGATTCTGCCAAGACTTCCGGACAGTGAATCGCTTGACGAAATACGCTCCTTCCTACGCGCCAAGCTCCATTTCAGCGCAGAACAGACCCGGCAACGATACGCCAATTACATCATACGCAGGATGTTCCCGAATGGTTACGCGGACGCCCCATTGCTTTTATTCGCCAAGGCTTTCCCGGATAGCCAGGAGCTGCGGGATGTCTGCTTTTACCGTTTTCTTCTCTCGGAGCCGCTCGAGGTTGAGATCATCGAGGACCTTATCCTTCCCAATCTCGGCACCGGCCGGTTGAGCCGCGAGCGCATCCGAAAACGCCTTGCCGAAAAGTTTCCCGAGGCCAAGAGTATCGTGGATTGCGGTAAGGCCATCGTGGATGCCCTTACCGCGGGCGGTGTCGTTAAGGCAGACCGGACCAAGATCAGTTTTGCTTACCGAGAGATTCCCGTGGCATCCTTTGCTTTTATTCTGCACAGCGAGTTCCAGGAACCGGGCATGTATGACATCCGCAAGCTCGATGAGAATCGCATGATCCGGGCCATGCTCTGGAATCCGGAGCGGCTCCTCCATGCCCTCTATGAACTGCGCAACCAGGGGCTCATCAGCAAGATCTCGGAAATCGATAACATCCGCCAGTTCACGACCAAACACACGCTCGCCGGAGTGGTCGAGAGAATCGTCTCCGGAGGGAAGCGGCCATGAAGTCCACCGAGATCATCGAAGCCATTCGTCAGAAGCTCACAGTCCCCGGCGGGCGGCACCTCTATGGCGTTTTGGGCACCTACGCTCAGCTCGACGGGTTCGCCAGGAAGCTGACTCAGGCCAAGACCACCGACGGCAATCCTTTTCCCAAGCCCGTCAACGTAAACCGTGGCATTTTGGATGCCATTCCGGATGACGAATTCAAACAGCTTGCTGAAAACGAGGCTAAACGACCCGAACCCACGGCAGCGCATGTGGCCAAGGCATTCGAGCGGTTCCTGCGCGCGAATCTCACTGGCAAGGGCATCCTCGTCCTGTCCAATCTGGAGATGCTCTTTGCCTATCACATCGAGCTGAATCTCTTACGAACCATGGCGGCGGACGAGGATCGGGTGCTGCTTCTTCTGCCCGGCCGGAGGTCGCGCGGTCGGATCATCATGTTTCATGAAATGGACGAGGGCGACTACACGCTGCCCACGAACCTGATAGCTGAAAACCACCTGTGGGAGATTAGGGAATAGCCATGGCCAAGAAATACAATTCGCAAGATGGAAGCCTTTTCAAGAAGAAGGTCCCCCAAATGCCCGAGGGGTACTATTCCGGCGATAAACCGAATCCGAACCTGCGGGCATTCGTGGAGCAGCATATCAAGGAGCGGCCCTACGATCCTGAGACCGACGACTATGACGTGCCGGCCTTCGACAAACCCATCGAGACCACCAAGGCCACGGCCATCTACAACATGCACACCTACTGGTCGAAGAAACCCCACGACGCCATCCGCCAGTACATAAGGCACTATACCAAACCCGGCGATCTGGTGCTCGATCCTTTTTGCGGTTCAGGCGGCACAGCCCTAGCTGCGCTCATGGAGGGTCGCAAGGCCATTGCCATTGACCGTTCACCCGCGGCGACCTTCATCACCAAGAACTACTGCACGCCGGTGGACGTGGATGAACTCCAACGGGCCTTCGAGGAACTCAAACGAAAGGTCAAGCCGGAGATTGATTGGCTCTATGAGACGAGATGCGACCGCTGCGGCGGCAAGGCAACCACAGCCTATACAGTCTATTCCCAGGTCTTCCAGTGTCCACGGTGTTTGGAAAAGGTGCCTCGTTTCGATTGTGTTGAAGCAGACGGTCAGACTGCGAAAGGCGAACCAAAGAAAGTCAGCGCATGTCCTCATTGCCTAAAAAAAGGTCTTGTAGAGGAAATTACCGCGCGTGACGAGAAATTCGGCGTGATCCCGGTGTTGGTAAGCTACGCATGCAAAAGTGGATGCAGACCAGCTCGCGGGATTAGAAAATACAACGACACACATATAAAAAAGCGCGACTATTTTGATAAGTACGACCTTGGGAAATTAAGGGAACTTTCTTCACAGGATATTCCCTATTGGTTTCCAAAAAACCCAATGCTCAATGTCGCTTCGGACACAGAAAGGTGGGGTTTGCTATGGAGGCCTTATCATGGAGATATTCGAAGAGTTGATCAGTTTTTTGAGAAAAGGACTCTATGGGCGCTCAGCCTTATTCTGTCATCTATATCCTCAATAGAAAACGGACATATTCATGACGCTTTGAAGTTCGTGTTCTCAAGTTGCCTATTAGGGTTATCAAAAATGCTTCGAGAGTCGAACACCGCTATCATGGAAGGCGTTTTGTACATGCCGCCAGTGTATAAAGAAATAAGTGTGCTCAACTCATTTCTAAACAAAGGCCGGGCCGTTGCTTCTGGATTGGTAGATTTGCTTAGTATTGGCTGCACAGATGCAATTATGTCTTGTCAAAGCGCATGTGAACTTACCTCAATAGTTAGTAATTCAATTGATTACATCTTTACGGACCCGCCATACAGCAATAAAAGGCAGTATGGAGAACTTAATTTTATCTGGGAGTCATGGCTTGGGCTCGATACAAATTGGCACAATGACGAGATCATAGTAAACGAAACACGAGGCATGTCCGAGGATGATTGGGCCAGGATGATGAAAGTTTCGCTCAAAGAGTGCTATCGTGTACTAAAACCTGGAAGATGGTTATCGCTTTGCTATCACGACACATCAGAGGGGACTTGGTCATTAGTTCAGGACATGATGGCGGAATGTGGATTCATTTCTGATTCATCGGAAACGGCTGTATTTATTGATGCAAAACAAAAATCAATCAAACAGAGAACTGCAGACAAGGTCAACAAGCGAGATCTTGTTATAAACTTCCGCAAACCCAAACCCGGGGAGCTGACATCTTCTATTGCTATCACCGGCAATGAAGACAAAACCACCTTCAACGAAAAGGTCCGCCAGATCATTAGGGATTATCTGGGAGCCAATCCTGGCAGCACCAAGGACCGCATCTACGACGAGGTCGTAAGCCGAATGGTCCGCAGCGGCCAGATGGAGGCCCATGATTTCAATGAACTTCTCGGACAGGTCGCTGAAGAGGCGAAGGTCGAAAGCGGGAAAAATGGCGGCGGCCGCTGGTATCTGAAAGAGACCGAGTTGGTAATCGCCGACGCTGCCGAAAACGCACGGGAGGATGCGGCAGCCGAAAAGCTCAGGGAGTTCATCAAGGGATTTCTCAACAAGAATCCGGGAGACGAGGGCGTCCATTACAGCGACCTTTTCGAGCACTATATCTACGCGGTAAAGGACAAGCCGCGCCGTCAACTGGCCGAATTCCTGCCCGACTATTTCTATAAGACTGAGCAAGGAACCTGGCGGCTTCCCGCCTCCGAGGAAGAGGAGAAGGCCAAACGTGAAGCCCGGGTCAAGGGCCTGGGCCGCAGGGTGAAGCGCTACATCGCCCAGCTTGAGCAAGGGGCTGTCATTCCCGACCACGAGCGGCCGAACGACGCCACCCTTGCCGAGTGGATACGCCACTGCAAGCGGGCCGGACTCTATGAACAGGGCAAGCTCTTGTATGAGAAGGGCGGACTCAATCCCGACAACCTGCCTGAGGAGGCCATGGTGGGCGTCGAAGAAGATTACCAGGTTTGCGCACGCATGCTGGCGCGCGAGGTAAGCGAGCCCAAGCGTCGCGGTAGAAAAAAAGCGGAGGAATAACCCATGGCCGATGACCTTTTTACCACCAGACAAAACCTCGCCGAGATCTGCACGGTCCCGGACAAGATCATTTCCGTCTATTCCCTGGAAAAACATGTCTGGGCCGACTCGAACGCCGAGGCCAGCCGCAAGGCCCGCAAGCCGGAGATTAAGACTATTGAGGAGTTTCAGATCGATCCGGTCCGGCCGTTCCTCACGGACATTCTGCGCAATATGGCAGCCCCATGGAAGCGGGAGCGCAAGGATAATCCTGTTGGCCAGGGATATTGGATTCAGGCGGAGTTCGGCTCCGGTAAATCGCACCTGCTCTGCTTTCTTTCCGCATTGGCGCTTGGACGAAAAGAGGCCTGGGACATCGTCAAAAAGAAGGAAGACGCCTCGGGCCGCGGCAAACGAGAGTCTCTCTATCGCTTCTGGGAGGAGGGGATCGAGGCCAAGAGCGGCAAGGGCAGCAAGGGCATCTTCGTTATCGTCAAGACGCTGGTAGGAGCAGGCAGCGGCACAGTGGGGCTGACCGATAAGGGGCGCAGGCTCTCCGAGTACATCCTCGATGCGGCCAAAGAGCAGATACAGGTCGAACTCGGCAAGAACATCTCCCTGTATCCGGTGGAGCTGCTGGCGGATCGGTTCATTACCGAGGACCTGGAGCGCTACCGGAAAGACCTCGCCAAATTCCTGCGCGACCCGAAATTTTTCGACGAAGATGAATTCGAAGAGGTTGACGACTTTATCCGCACCATCCAGCAGAACAAGACCCCGGAATACAAAAGAAGCTGCGGAAACAAACTCTGGCGCTTCTATACCGAATACCTGAAAGTACAGCCTCAGATTGCAGCAGAGACCGAAGAGATTCTTAAACACATGGTGGAGACGGTTCTGGCCGAGGGGTATAGCGGGGTCCTGTTGGTACTGGACGAGGTGTCCCTGTTCATGAAGAACCGGGACGAGGATCAGCGGACAGATGACGAGAAGACATTGGTCGTGTTGTCTAACCGTTTGGCCAAAATCCACAATCTGCCCGTGTGGACGGTCTGCGCGGCGCAGCAGGCCATCGAAAGCAAGATGGGCGTCAAGAACATCATCGCCGATGATCGGCTGAAGCTGGTAAAACTGCTCGAAGAGGACAAGGATTATTATGACATTGTGCTGGCGCGCGTCAGAGAGATCAAAAACCCTGCCGCCATCAGCAATTATTACCTCCATTACAAACGCGGATTCACCTGGCCCAATAGCATCGGCGAGACGGACTTTCGCCACTTCTTCCCGTTCCATAAACCTGCCATCGAGGTCCTGCGGGCAATCACCTACGAGCTGACCACGACCCGCTCCGCGATCCATTTCATGCATCAGACCCTGAAGCACCAGATCAAAAACAAGGGCCGCGAACTCATCCGCCTCTGGGAACTGTTCGACGAGGCTGTTCGGTACGAGGAGGACCCGAGCGGTGTGCATGCCGGACTGGTGGCCATCAAGACAAAACGGGAGACAGACTATCGGGCTTACGAGGCCTGCAAGCGCCAGATTGACGGTCTGACCAAGGGATACTTGAAGGTCCACCGCGACAAGGCCGTTAAAGTTATCCAGACCCTTTTCCTCTACCATATTTCCCGCACACGCCAACAAGGAATCACGCCGGAGGAGATCGCCAATTCGGTGCTCATCGAGCGAGACGCCGATGCGAATCCGGACGAAAACAACCAGCACTACGAAACCATTGCCGACAACCTCAAGAAGGAGCTGCGGCAGATCGTCCAGGCGTTCGATGAGGAGAAGCGACCAAGGTACCGTTTTGACCCCGTCTTTACCGGGGTGGACCCGAGGGACGAATTCAGCAAGGCCAGAGATGAGGCGGAATCCAACGAGGCCATGCAGAAGGAAGCCTGGGACCACCTTCTCGCGCTCGACGAATGGCCGGTGCGCACCCGCCAGATGACCATCGATCTCTCCAGCGGGGTGCGATCCACCTTCAGGGACATTGCACCATTTATTGCGCCGTGGGAAGACCGCGGCGCTGTCCGCTCAGGGGATCAAGATCTCGATATCGTCTGGCAGGGGCGGCAGATCACCGGCCGTGTAGGCATGCGCGATCTCGGACGAATGTTTACCGACAATCAGCCCTTGCCGCCAATCGAAAGCGACCAAACAGATTATGATTTTGCCGTATATATTAGTACGCGGCACGTCGCAGACACATCGATTCTTAAGCTACTCGAGCGGCGCAAGGACCCTCGCGTTTTGCTTTGGACACCGGCGGAGCTGACCCAGGAAGAACGCGACCGGCTCATCGATTTCGCCGCCTACCGCAAACTCATTTTTGACTGGCAAGGGAAGGAAACCGAGGATGCGGTGGCTGTGGTCAACTGGGTTTCCAATACGCTTCAGTCCGACCTCGCCAAGATTGTAAAGATCGTGGACAACAGCTACGCCAGGGGCCGTGTGGATGCGCTGAACAACACTCAGATGGAGTTCCGCGTGGCCGGCGAACTGGCGGCCATTCTGACGCCGTTAATAGATCGGGTGCTTACGGCTGTTTATGTATCCAGGGACATCAAGTTCGATCCACCCTTCGTATTTCGCAAGGAAGAAGGGGTCAAGGTCATAAACGGGATCGTCAAGACAGGCCGGATTCCCAAGGGGGCGAAGCCCAATCAGAACATAAGCGCCGCCCAAAACTTTGGCTTCGGCTTGAACATCATGAAAAAGAGCGCCGAGAAGGAGCTCGATGTTTCGGGCAACACCTATGTGCAGGACATGTGGACATTCATTGATGATAAGTTGACCGACGACGGGCAAACCATGAAGATGGAAACTCTTTATAAGAACTTCATGGGTATCGGGGGACTCAAGGATTATGGACTCACTCGGCGCATGGTTCAAATCTACCTGCTCTGCCTCGTCCGGGAGGGCCGAGTGCGCGTCACGGTGGGGCCGAAGGCCGGGCTTGCCATCCCCATGCTCGATTACTCCAACATAGCGGATGTGGAGTTTTCGACCAAGGTGCTGGATGCTTTGGGCGAGATTCAGAAAGTAGCCAAACCCGAGAACTGGGAAGTCTTGAGACCGTATGCGGAAAAACTGCTCGGGATTGAAATTCCCGCGACGCAGGATGACGCCATTATTTCCGAACACCGGACCAAGCTGCGGCAATTATTCGCCCAGGAAAAGGAGTCCTCCTCACGGGTAGCGAGCCGGGCTCAGAGCCTGTTTGACACACTCAAGTCTCCCTACCCCTATGAAGCGGAACTGACCCAGGTCGCGAAACTCTTTAGCGCAAACATCGAGGGCGGCGATGACATCCAACAAATTCTATACGCACTCAAAGAGGCTATGGGGTATCAGGCCTTTGATACGAACATGGCGACCCAAGCCGAAGTGGATGATCTTGCCAGTCGACTGAAAAACTACAAAGACATTCGGGCGTTTCTTGATTACGAGACCGAGCTCAGGACCGCTCATGCCTACTGCGCCATTACACTTGGGGATCAAAAAGAACTGACTGAGGCTCGAAAGGCGATTGAAGCCGTCCGAGCCAAGCTCGGCAACCTGAAGGGCTATATTGATTCCGACGTCAAACTGAAGACTGAACTCGTGGGCCATTTCCCTCCGGTCGAGGGGGAAAAGGACACGATTGCCTCGATGATTCGAGATTACTCATCCGTATACCTGCCGATGCACGAATCCGCGGTGAACAAAATTGATGGGAGCCGCAAGAAGCTTCTGGATGTCATGACAGGAGCCGATATCAAGGCCCTTGAAGTTCTTGACGGTGTCACGGCACTCCAACCCGCAAGCACGGACAAACTGATCGCCCGCCTGGATAAGCTTCTTAAAGAAATGTTCGTGTGTCCTTCGCCTTCGCGGGCTTCCGTCGAGGATCACCTGAAGAGCTCCCCGCTTCATGAATGCGGCTTGTCGTTTGTGAATGCGTCAACCCATGTGCAAACAGCAGACGGAGCCGCCAGTAAGGCCAGTCAGTTGCTCGACGAGGCGTTTCGGCGAAAGATGGATGTGTTTTTGAATCCTGCGGTACGGGAACGTCTGGAGCAGGGCAAATCTGAGCCTGCCATCTCAGGGCTCTTGGCATGTAAAACGACCGACGAGCTGCGCGCATATTTTATCAAGGCGGTCCAGGAAACGCCTGGTCTTGTGGAGATCATTAACAAGTACCTCAAGCGCATCGTGGTGAAACGGGTCAGAATGGCCGATTTCAGGCCCAAAACAGGCACCATCCAAAAAGATCAGGTTGGGAAAGTGGCGGAGGAATTCGGCCGTTTCCTGGAATCACAGTTTGCCGGCAGCGAGGGAGACGACGACTCCCTTCCAATGCTGCAGTTGGAATAGGAGGCGGCGTCGATGCTTTCAAGCTGGGTCATCGAAAAATTGGAGGCATTGAAGGATGAGCAAATTCTGCTTGTCCAGGATTCGCTTCGCCTTCTTCCTGAAGCCGACGGTACCGTCCACCGGTTCGCAAACGAGAGAGGCTTCACGGTCATCATCGCCTCCACAAACCTCGTCTTCAGGGAACTCTTTGAAAAGGCAACCGTTTCAAAAGAAACAAAGAAACTGCTGCTTATAGATCGTGCTCCGGCCCGAAGGAGGGCCCATGCGTCCCTGACAAAAGCGCCTCCCCCCTTCTATCCGGATATTCTTGCCAGAACAGCGGATACAGCGCGGATCGACATTAGCCTTCGGCAGTTTCTTATCGAAAAGACCGGGGACCCCAACTGGCCTCAAGAGGCGAATGATCCGCGGTTTGCGAGACTGATTACGGGCTCTATCGACGCTGTGCTGAAGGCACATGCGAGCCTGCGGGTGGCTCATCCAACCAGGTTCACGGATCACGATTTCAAGACCATTGTCGCCTATTCGGCATTGGGCGTTCCAGAAGCGGCTTTCAAGCGGCCTGAGGCAAGAAGCTACTGGCGTATCGCACTTATCGGGTATCCTGCTCTCGAAGAACTCGATTCGCTTGCCCCGGAAGTGGCGCGCTCCATCCGTGACGAACTGCGCAGCGCACCGGCTCCGTTCTGCTGGTTTGCAGACTCGCCGCCGGAAATGATAGTCAGGGCTTTTTATCTGTCGACGATACTATCCCAGCACGTTGCGCATTGGAGGCTTCTGCTGATAAGCATTGATCCGGACCTTAAGGCCTTCAGCGAGATGGATACATCGTTGATTAGCGAGGCCGCTCCTGAACTTGTGTCTATTGACCCCCTCCGTGCTCATCGCGACCTTCAGGATGTCGAATCATCGTTGTCCAAGGATGCGCTCAACCTCATCCTTCTCGATCAACTGAAGGTTACGGCCAACGGTCGCTTTGCAGAGGTTATCGAGAACGAACATTATTCGGTCCTCATTCGATCCTTGGCCCTCTTGGTCGGCCTGGACAGTCTCCTCTCCGACGCTCCGCCCCTTGAGTCGCATAAGAAACTCGAACAGGTGCTCTTTGCGGAAACAGATGGAAAGAAAGACCTGTTTATCGAACAACGCCGTTCACCAGCTTGGGAGAATCTGAAGGCGGCGTATCGTTTGGTTCGCTCAATCCGCGACATTCGGGATACCTTGGATGTTGCCGCAAAGAACCTGAGCGTGAAACCAACCTCCGAGTTGACCTTCGAGTGGTTCCGAACCCTATGGAATGATCGCCGTGTCAACCGCCTGGAGTTCTATCTGTCTGCTGTGGAGCGATTGGTGCTTAGTATGGATTTTCTCCCGCGTCCGGCGAACGAACTTCCGCCGGCGTTTCCGGCAGCACAAGCGAGGATTCGGGAACGTTTGAGTAAGCTTCGGGATGAGATTCAGAGAACACTATCAGCCTTGAATGTCCGATTCCAGGAACTCATAGCCGCACGATACACCTCATGGGTTGCTTCGGATTCATCTGAAGTAAGATTGACCAGCCAGTTTTTAAGGCGGTGCGTAAAGCCCAATTGGGACCCACAGAGCGAGAAGGCAGTGGTGTTTGTGTTCGACGGCATGCGTTACGACATATGGGATGAGCTTGTTCGGCCGATCTTTGAAGATCGCATGGAGATCATCGCCGATTATCCGGCCACGTCCCTCTTACCTTCAGAAACTCATATCAGCAGAAAAGCCATTTTTGCAGGGACCTTCCCCGATTCATTCGACACCAGACGCGGCGAGGACGCGCTGCTTAAAGAGGCCATGCAGCGCGAATTCGGGTATGCCGGGGATGTTGAAGTCGTGACCCCTGATGGCATGGGAACAGGCGAGACCGTTCGATATCGAGCAGGTAACATCGACTTCTATATCTTCGAGCTGTGTGACAAGGAGCTCCATAAGATTCCCGTAAAATCGCTCCCCGATGGTCGATGCGTTCCTGGGCGCCCGCTGGCGTTCATCTACCAGCAGCATATCAAGGACATCATCGACACCGAGGTTATGGCCATCATTCGTGGACTAACACCAAATACAAAAGTCTTTGTGGTGGCTGATCATGGATTTGGCGCTATCGGGCGCGAGCGCATTCGAATTGATCTGCCGTGGTTGAATGAGCCCAATGATTGTTTTTATCTGAATGCATGGCTTAGGCAGTCACTTGCCAGCGTGGGGGCGCCTCGCAAGGTGCGCGATAATGTGTTGGAATTTTCGGTCAGCGATTTGCGGATGCCGCACTCCGGGGAAGCAGTTGATCGGTCCACCAAACAGACTTGGCAAAAGAACTTTGAGTCGATCATTTTCCCCAAAACAGGTTACGCCTTGGCCCGACCGCATGCGAACTTCAATCCTGATGCATATTCTCACGGCGGGATATCGCTTCAGGAAATGCTTGTGCCTATGCTTGCCATGCGGGTGAAAACGCCGGAGGAAGGCTTGGTGGTCCTCGGTTCAATTGCCGGACCTGCTGAACTCATTGAAGGCGAAGAAGCCGAGTTTAGGATGCCGATTAGGCTTTCAGAATCTTATAAACATAGAGAGCTTCGAATAGAGGCACAAGCCGTCTATCAGACCAAGGAAACAACACCCGCCATTTCCCCCTTAGTTCAGTACATTTCATCCTCGGGAGGGGAAATCGTCTTTCGTTTTGTACCCGATGCGGCCGACGCCTCGGATGAAGAACGTAAAACAGGCATTATGGAGAGAACGCTGAGGATCAGCATTACCTATCGTGAGGGTCAGCGCATGATGAGAAAGGCTCGATCCATTGAATTCTCTATGCGCCTAAACTCCGAAAAGATCGTCCGCCGCGTACCTGCGCATCTTGGGAAAATACTCGGCTTGACGCCAAGGAGCATGAAGTGATGCCAGGTATCAAAACATCGCCTCAACCAACATCTCCGGCGTGTTATGGGAAATCGCTCCTGGCGTTTCTTATGACATGGATGGAGGACTGCGGATGAACCTAAAGCTCAAAGAAGTTTTCAAAGGAAAAGTCGTCAATAAGGCTCATACGATTAACACGGGTGTTGACGAGTTTCCTCGCTATGTCCTGGAGTACCTTATCGACAACTACTGCTCCGAGGATTCCTTCCACGAGGACATGGAAAAGGTCGTCAGAAGGTTGAAAGAGACTTTTGTCTACGGGGCGGAGGCTGAAAAGATCAGGCACTTTATCCGGGAAAACCGCAGTCATTCTGTAATCGCAAGTCTAGAGGCTAGACTGGTAGAAACAGAGGACAAGTATTGGGGGACGATCTCCGCCATCAACGAAAATTTCGTAAACATACCGGAGAGCATCATCCGTCAATATCCCATGCTCCTCTCAGGTGGTATGTGGGGCACTATCGACCTGACTTATGACGAGACAGAAATACACAACAAGAAAATCAGGCCTTTCAAAATCACAGCATTTACTCCCTTTCAGGTGAGCGTTATTAATCTGGATGAGTTCATAGAACGTCGAAGAGAGTTTTCCACTGACGAGTGGATTGATATTTTAATTAATTCCTGCGGCCTTGATCCGGAGATGATGACCCGGCGACAGAAGCTGCTCTACCTATGCCGCTGTATTCCCCTCGTGGAAACCAACGTCAACATGGTGGAACTTGCACCTCGGGAGACCGGCAAGACTTACCTTTACCGCAATATCTCATACTACGCTCACGTGCTGTCTGGGGGCAAAGCAACTCCAGCCCAGCTTTTCATTAATCTGAATAACGGAAGAATCGGTGAGGTCGGGGTACGAGATGCGGTTGTGTTCGATGAGATCGCAAACACCGATTTCACGGACCCCAGGTCTTTCGTAAGCATAATGCAAGGCTACATGCAGGATGCGAAATTTAGCAGAGGAAAAAAAGAAATTCTGGCCTTCGCCAGTTTGGTATTTGTGGGCAACATAGATGTCCAAGGAAATTTACCCCACGAGAAATATTACCATCTCTTTGAGCCGCTACCCGATTTCCTGCAGGTGATTGCGTTTCTGGACCGAATCCATGGCTACTTGCCTGGTTGGGAAATCCCGAAATTGGCACCCAACAGTTACTCGAAGGATTACGGGTTCATCACGGATTATTTTTGCGAAATCATGCACGAGCTCCGGCGCGTTGACCTGCTGGGGGCTGTTCGCTCGCGCTTTGAAGTAGTGGATCACGCTCGAAGGGCGCATGGTGTGTCGGGCCGAGACCAACGGGCTGTGATGAAGACCACATCAGGGTTATTGAAGCTGCTGCATCCTGACGGCCTGGTTTCCGACGAGGAACTTCAAGACATCCTCAGCTTGTCTTGCGAACTACGGCAACGGGTAAGGGACCAGCTTCATTTGATTGCTCCTGGAGAGTATGACCGTGTTTGCCTGGGGGCCTTGATGAAACCGTCTGGAAGGCAGGTGGTGCCCGAGCTTCCGGACAGCAAACGGGTGCAACGTGTGGCGCTCCCTGAAAAGCCGTCAGTGGGCGAAGTCGTTGGTCTGGCTGTTGAGGGAGACCACGGTTGTATCTTGCATTTTGAAATGCAGGCGACCAAAGGGTCCGGCCGCATCGTACCGCTTGGGTCTATACAACGGGTCATGCGAGAAAGCATCGAAGCAGCGGCACAATACATCCGGGCTAAACATGAGGACCTTGGAATAACTGCCGAATGGCGAAAGAGCTTCGATGTAGCTGTCTTGGCGACCTTTATGGGTGTACCCAAGGAGGGGCCATCCGCCGGCATCACAATCGTGACCGGCATTGTTTCGGCCTTGAAAAAGGTCCCCGTGCGAAACGACATCGCCATGACAGGTGAGATTACGATTATGGGCAAAGTCCTGCCGGTGGGGGGTATTCAACAGAAGGTCCGAGCTGCCTACGATGCCGGAGTCAAGGAGGTTCTTTTGCCTGCTGATAATCTGAAGGAGGCTGAGGGATTACCATCCTATGTGCTCGACGGGGTCAAGTTGACTCCAGTAACAACAATAGAAGAGGTGCTTGCGAATTCATTTGCGTCTGTCGAGGGAAAAGAATCTTGAAAGAACTTATTGGGCAAAGAATGCAGAAAAAGCGAGAGGCTCCTCAACCAGAGATAGTCGTCCAAATGGTCGCTGGTCTGGAATGCGAGCTCCGCCTGTACAGAGGAGCGCCATGACCGTGTTCCAGTGCGCCTCTCAAGCAACGCATTCTCTTGAGGGCTTGGAGTGCCCAGAGAGCTTCACGGCCTTCCCCGAACATACATTGTTGGAGTCAGGCAAGCTCCCCATTGCCGAGATCGCCGAGCTCGCTCTTCGTGAAGGTCAATGCACCAATCCGATCTACCGGGTCCATCGCTGGTTTGCACGGCGTCTTGGCTCACAGTTCAGGGCCATCCTGACTGGCCTATCCCTAAAACCCGAGGAAGCCGACCGGTTCTGGGAGCTGTACCTCGGAGACCTATCACTTGACGGTGCGGTCGTGCTCGATCCCTTCGTGGGCGGAGGCACCAGCCTTGTCGAAGCCGGGCGCTGTGGTGCCCGCGTGATTGGGTACGACATCGATCCGGTTGCCACCTTCATCACGCGATTCGAACTTGAAACAGCTTCTTACGATCCTTTGTCACCGGAAATCGCCACACTCTGTGCAAAGGTGTCCGCACAGATTAGCCCCTTTCACCGGACAACCGTTCCAGATAAAGGCGAACGCGTGGTTCTCCATCATTTCTGGGTCGAGTGTCGAACCTGCAAGGCCTGCGGAACAACCTTTGAAATTCATCCCCATTACCAGTTGGCGTACAGCAAGGAAAAAGGTCTTCAATGGGTATTCTGTAAAAGCTGCCATGAGGTCTCGGAGATTCCAATTGCCCGCAAGGAAATCCGATGCGGATGCGGGACGCGCACCAGGATCGCGCAAGGAACCCTTGACCAGGGAAAGGTCAGATGCCCAGAGTGCGGTGACGTGTCGGGACTCGGCGAGCGTGGGGATGCGCCAACGCGACCTGAATGGCGACTCTTTGCGCAGGAGTATCTTGAAGAGACACGGACCGGTGTCACTCGCCACTTCAAAACGGCGAGCAAAGGCGACCGTATTCGCTACGGTCGGGCGCGCAATCTTCTGGAGGATGTTGAAAAAACCGACGGTGGCTTCGCACCCACCCGCGCCATTCCGGCAGACGGTCGGTCCGACGCGCGGCCTCTGATCCACGGCTTCACCCGATACCGCGATCTCTTCAACGACCGTCAACTGCTCCACCTGACACTGTTGGGCCAAGCCATCACCAGAGTCGAGGACCCGAGGTCGCGCAGGCTTCTGGCCATTGCTTTCAGCGAACACCTTACAACGAACTGCATGTATACGGCCTATGCGTTCGGGTATCGGCGCATCAGCCCAATGTTTTCAATCCACGGGTACCGGCACATCACCAGGCCGGTGGAAATCAACCCATGGCTCGACGGCATCGGACGCGGCACTTTCCCAAATGTCCTCGGCAAGATTGCCAAGGCAGTAGCGTTCGCCACGGCGCCCACCAATCTGGACCCAAAGGGTGGGCGAAAACCAGCGATGATGTATCGCCAAACCGTCGCAAAAGAAGTCTCAACGCACCCATGGAGAGTACTGGGGGGATCATCCCGGGCTTCGATCTCCACCAAGACGTCAGAAAGCCTCGAAGGGATTCCGGATGGCAGTATCGACCTCATCCTCACTGATCCGCCGTATTTCGACAATCTGAGCTACTCAGAACTATCCGACTTCTACCTGGCGTGGCACCAGTCCCTCGGAATGGCCGAACCTCCTTACGACAATCCGGCCATTGCAGCGCCGATTAAGGAGAACCTCGCTCTGACGGATCGCGGCGACCAGTCTATCGAAGTCTACCGGAACAGCTTGCACCGCATATTCTGTGAGTGCCGCCGCGTGCTCAAAAAGGACGGCATTATGGTCTTCACCTATCACCACAAGTCACCGGTGGCCTGGGATGCTCTCGGGGACGCGCTTGTTCATTCCGGGTTGAAGTGCGCGACCGTTTTGCCCCTGCGGGGTGAAGGCCAGGGTGGGCTTCATTCTTATGACGGCACAATCAAATGGGATGCCGTGTTTGTCTGTCGTAAAGGCAGTCAGGTGCCGTCAGCGAGTTCAGATAATGCGGCGGTTCCGCGTACCGCAATCAAACAGGCCAAACAGCAGGCATCCGCATACGCCGAAGATCTGGCCAAGACCCGACAGATTGGTTTCCGCGACCCGGATCGCCTGAACCTTGAACGCGCCATGATCGTGGCATCGGCTGTCATCGCTCCAACCCATCCCGATTTTATGCCACTCTCAGACGCCTTGAAAACGAGCTCTACTGGAGGACGCTGACACATGCCACAGGTTGGAAAAGAGGCCCTATCGCAATTCATTAGAACCGAATGTCTTCGTCTGCTCAGGCTGAACCTGAGTCCTGACACCCAGGCTTTTCAGCAGGAAAGAACGGCTGCTGGCATGCCACCCGTACAGCCTCCCCGTCCTGGCCTTGAATACCTGGCCCAAGCCGGTGAGGAATGGCAGGCGGAGAAAATCGCGGACCTCTCGGACACCTTCGGCACCGCCGTTGTCATCGGCGACCGCTACACGAATCAGGCGGGCCAGGAGCGATTTCGGGAGATCGAACTTGTCAACCACCTGACCACCGCTCCGCAGGGCTCCTTCCTTGTTGAATCCCAGTTTGACGTTGGACCTGCTTTCGAAAGCGCACTGGGGATTGCAGGTTATAGGCAGGCCTATGGACTGAATTACTCCCGGTTGCGGCCCGATCTCATCGAAGTGCTACCACCCACTTCGAACATCGACCGGTACGTCACACCGGCCGGCGCGGTCCTGTGGCTGGCCGCTGACGACCACCGGATCAAACTCCGGGTCATCGACATCAAGCTCACGGCTGAGCCATCTCCTTCATATTTCGCGGAAGTCACTTTTTACTCTATGGCCTTGGCCGGATGGCTCGTTGATCAGGGCTTGGACAACCGTTACGTGGTCGTTCCGGATGCCGCGATCTGGCCTGGTTCGCACGATGCCTCATGTTTGGTGCGGACTTGCCGGGAGATCGAAGATCAAGGAGGCACTCCCACATATGTCCAGATGTGGGATGCGATGCAGGAAGACCTCGAGGCAGTTCCTTTCGAGGTGTTCGTCGGCAGGGTCAAGCACTTCTTCATAGCTGATCTTCCCCGGGCTTTCGCTTGTCCCTGGCAGCAACACCCCTGGCACGTGGACAACAGGTGCAAGGGGTGTGACTACCTTGGCTACCCGTGGATTGATCGGAACGGCCAGCCGACTGCTCACGCCCTCCATTGTATGCCGACCGCTCAGCAAACGGATCATCTCAGCAGAGTCGCTTTTATTTCCCGAGGGGCATCTGCCGCCTTAACCGACCAAGGAGTGTCGGACGTTTCTGCATTAGCGCAACTGCCGCCAACCTCAGCAGCCTTTAACGCCCACTACTCGCTCAGGGCGACACGTCACGTCGTTGCCGGTAGAGCAGCATCCCTCCACGCCCAGCAATCTGCGATACCGCCACAGAGCGGCACCTCCGGGGTCATGCCCAAGTATGCCGACCTGCACATTTACCTCTCGGTCGATTTCGACTTGGGAAGTGCGATCACCTTCTCGTTGGGTGTGAAGGCCTTTTGGGTAGAACCGCAGCCGTTCGGATATGTTGGCCAGAGAGCCACCCATGGTTATGGACCGCACACGCACGTGATCGACCAGAAGGACCTGCCCGTTGAACGCCGTGAGCTTTTGGCCTTCCTGAACAACATCAACGCGATTTTAACGGATGCCAGAAACCGCAACGCTGGTACGACGGTCCAGTTCTACATCTGGGATTCAGTCCAGTACAAGCATCTCACGCGAATTATCGGCCGCCATTTGCAGGCCATCCTCGCCGACCAAACTATCCAACACCTCGCTTGGCTGTTTCCGCCAGAAGAGCTGCTGCCCAACGCTGCCATGGAAACACGGCGATCACCGATCACCATTGTCCGAGAGGTAGTGCGGACTTTGCTCGCCGCCCCGATTCCGCATTATTACACGCTCTTCCATACGGCCCGTGTTTACCACCAGGCTTCTCTGCCCCAGCAGGTGGCGGCGTTCTCGGTACACCCGCTGTTTGAAGACACGCTGAGCGACCAGATTCCGAGTGAGCGGGCCCATGAAATCTGGGCGCGGGTAACCAGGCCCAGACTATGGTCCGATCAGCTTGTGACCCTGCGAGAAACGGTGACCAAGCAACTCGGCGCTCTCGAGGCTATTACCAGGCGGCTCGAAGAGGACCTCCGGCCTACGCTTCAGCAGATCGCACCAGAAATCCGTATAGAGCCGCCACAACGACAATCAGGAATCAGCTTTGACGGGCAGTTGTGGTATGGATTCGCGCGGCTCAACGCCGCCCTTGGCGAACTGGAGGTGCACCAGATCAGGGCCATGCCGCCAGAGGAGCGTGAGGCCAGGTATCGCAGTGCAAGGTTGACCCGTCGGCTTACCGGGGCTGCAGAGGCGGCAGCGCTGGCCCAGTTGGGGATTGCCGCGCTTCCGAGGATGCGCGTTTACGAGATGAGCCCGGAATCGAGGGAAGTGAAGGCGCGCGAGGGAGATTTCAGCTTTGCGCTGGCTCCCGAGAACATGCCCGGCTTTCTCGACAGGTCGCTTCAGGTGGTGACGCAAGGAACTCCATTGGAACCGCCCAACGGCTCCGGATGGCGAACATACATGGAAACGGCAACAGGAGTCAGGATCGTTGGTATCGACCGCGACGCTGGCCTGATCGCTGTCCTCCCCAACAACCGCTATCCAACGATGCTTGACGATCTGGAGAGACAAGGACTGGCGGATTTCAATCAAGACGTTGTTCTCGATCCTGTGTGGATTGACACCTTCACAAAGAAGTTGCGAGAGACGTTGCATGCCATCGGCAATCCTCCCAACGCGCGGAGCAATGCGCTTGTGCGTAGGGCGGTGGGACTTAGCACAAGGCGGAGTGGTCGGCAAACAGCAGGGAGTCCGGTAGCGGACCTGCTGTGGTCTGGCAATGCGATGGCGAATGCGGCGGTGATCAGAAATGTGCCTGCGATCAGGCAATACCTTGAGCAGAATGGAATAACCCTGAATCCGTCACAGTGGACCGCTTGGGAGGCCTCGCTAAGCCACCGGCTTCAGACCGTTTGGGGCCCTCCTGGAACCGGGAAGAGCCGGACACTCCGTGCGGTAGTGGTCGGCGCGGTTGTTGACGCGGTGCAACGCAATATCCCTTTGCGCCTTCTGGTCTGCGCTCCCACTTACAACGCCCTTGATAACGTATTGTTGGAATCTGTCGCGGCCATCGGTCAGATGGTTCAGCATCCCGATCTGCGGTGCGTGCGCATCCGCTCCAGTTACCGGCCAATAGACCAGAATATTCCTGCCGGCCTCGATCTGGAATTGAACAAATGGAATCCATCTGTCGCGGTACAGCAGCTACGGCAGCGCTTGCAGAACAGCACGGGCATCACGGTGGTGGGTGCTACCCCTGAGCAGACGCACAACCTTCTGGTGACTGGAAACGCCGCCGCACGTCAGGAATTCTTCGACTGCATCATTCTCGATGAAGCGTCGCAGGTGGATGTTGCCCATTCGATCCTTCCGTTTGCGTCTCTGGCAGCGGACGGAGTCGTTGTGGTCGCGGGCGATCCAAAACAATTGCCACCGATCCACCAAACGAAAGCGCCAGTCGGTCTTGAAGCGATGGTCGGCTCGGTCTACAGCTTTTTTGAACAGCTCCACCAAGTTCAGCCCGCCATCCTGGAAGAGAATTATCGCTCAAGTCGCGTGATCGTCGAGCTTGCCCACGAAGCAGGCTACGACAGATCACTCACGAGTTATTCTCCGGATATGCGGACTGATATCATCACACCTTTCCCGACGGTTCAACCTCCCGCTGGATGGCCACAGACGCTTTTCTGGACGCCCGAATGGGCATCGCTGCTTGATCCGGATGCCCCGGTCAGTTGTTTTGTCTATCCCGAGGGTCGCAGCAGTCAATGGAATCCTTTTGAGGCTGATTCGGTGGCAGCTCTGGCCTTGCTGCTGTATGGCCGCCTCGGCAACCAGCTCCTAAATGAAAGAGACCCAGCGTCCGGTGCCGCGATAGCCTCATCGCACAGCCCATACGCGATGGATGAATTCTGGCGCAGTGGGATTGGCATCGTCACCCCACATCGGGCGCAACAGGCATTGATAGTCGCGAGGCTCCAGCAGGTGTTCGGGCCATTAGGCGCTGCAAATCAACTTATCCGGGACGCTGTAGATACAGTAGAGCGATTTCAAGGGCAGCAGCGTGATGTGATCCTCGCCTCTTTTGCCCTGGGTGACCAGGATGCGATTCAGGATGAGGACGAATTCCTGATGAGCCTCAATCGGTTCAATGTGATGACTTCCCGCGCCAGAGCAAAGCTGATCACCCTGGTGACGCAAGAGGTAGTGAACCATCTCTCTGGCGAACTGGACATCCTCCGTCAGAGCCGGTTGCTGAAGGTGTATGTCGAATCCTTCTGCAACAATTTCCGGCCCATGACTCTGGGCTATGTTACGGCGAACGGCGTCCTCCAGGTCGATGGGATGTTCAAGTGGAGACAATGACCGGATGAGCCGGGACTTCCGCGACATCGATATACTCTCCCACGCCCAAGGGTGTCTTCTTGGCCAGCTTGCCGGAGACTCTCTTGGTAGTCTGGTCGAGTTTCGTTCTCAGGAGGAAATCCTGCGGGAATACCCGAATGGCGTTCGTGAGCTTGCCGACGGGGGCACCTGGAACACGATTGCCGGGCAACCGACTGACGATTCCGAGATGGCCCTTTTGTTGGCCCGCCTGCTGGTGGACCAAGGCAGGTACGATCCCAAGGAAGCCAGAAAAACGTACATTTCTTGGCTGGACTCTGGGCCCTTCGATTGCGGCATGACAGTCTCCAGCGGCCTGCGGGGTCGTCCCAATCCGGACAGCCAGGCCAACGGCGCGATGATGCGGATCAGCCCTTTGGGCATCTTCGGAGCGAACCATGACGCTGGGTTGGTTGCCGAGTGGGCACGGCAGGACGCGGCGATCACCCATCCCCATCCGGTTTGTCAGCAAGCCAATGCAGTGTTCACGATGGCGATTGCCCATGCCATCCGCCAAGGGTGCGATGGCCGAAATCTGTACGAGCAGATCGTGACCTGGGCGGAAGACATGAAGGTGAATGGGAGCCTCCTGGAAGCGGTTCGAGGTGCCGCCGAATCACCGCCAGCGGATTATGTCCGCCAGCAGGGGTGGGTACTGACGGCATTCCGCAACGCCCTGTGGCAGCTTCTGCATGCCACGAATCTGGAGGAAGCCGTTGTGGACACCGTCATGCGCGGGGGAGACACCGACACCAACGCCGCTATCTGTGGCGCGATTCTGGGTGCCGTGCATGGCCGGGACGCCGTCCCCGGCCAATGGGTCGACTCCCTGCTCAATTGCCGCCCCGCAGCGGGACAACCGAATGTGCGTCGTCCTCGTCCGGAGTGCTTCTGGCCGGTGGATGCTTTGGAACTGGCGGAGCGACTTCTCAAATCAGGAGAGGCGCGATGAGCTTCTCAAAAGATGTCGTCGAGTTGGCCCTTGTCGCTGCAGGACGCTGCTGTTGCATCTGCCACAAGTTCTGTGGCGTCAGGATCGAGACGCACCACATTCGGCCTGTTTCAAAAGGGGGAGACAACAGCTTCGAGAACTGCATTCCCCTCTGTTTTGATTGCCACGCGGAGGTTGAACACTACAACGATCAGCATCCAAGAGGACGTAAATTTTCCGAGAGCGAGCTCCGGAAGCATCGTGACACATGGTTCTCGAAAGTCGAAGAGATGAATACGCTCACGCCGCCTCCCGGCGATTCACCCCAGGTCATTCAGGCAGTTTCAGGAAATGGCAACATGGTTGCCGGGCGTGATTTGAACATTCGCACCGAACGGGTGGTCCGCAAAACGGTTGTCCAGACCGATCCGGGAGGCAGGCACATTTCAAACACGACAGCCCGCAAAATCCAGGACCTGGTGAAGGATTATATCGATATCCACACGACGGCGGGCAAAGACACACAGCGAGCAGCGCAACGGATTTGGAGCAGCCTGAAGAACGAATTCAACGTGACCAGCTACAAGGAGATTCCCGCCCAGGATTCCGACCGCGCGATTCAATGGCTTCAGGCCCAGGTCGCCATGGCAAGGCCCAAAATCCGAAGGAGGGCCCCTGATAAGTGGAAGGAGAGTCTATACAAGCCGATCTACGCACGCGCGGGCGATCTTGGGATTTCCAAAGAAGATCTCTATCTGCTGGCGCAAGAGCGATTGGCCCTCAAAAAGCCGATTCGATCCCTGAAGGAACTGACACAGCGCGATCTTCAGCGGCTTCACCATGTTATGATCTATGAAGTCAAAAAATCCGGGAACAAGCCATGAAATCTGGTGATTGTCAGGCAGAGGGATGAAATCCGGGTCAACGCCGCTTCCGCCTCGCCGGGAACGGCCTGATCTTTGATAACCAGTTGATTTGAAGGTTTTCGGTTAACGGCGGGAGAAAGAGAACGGTTATGAAGAGGGTTGCACACGGGGAGCCAAAATACCCCGTCCACCAAGTAGGGTGGACGTTTTGGTTCACAGAAGCCTCGAGGCGACCCCTCGGGGCTTCTGCTTTTTTGGCCAGTCCTCGCGGGCATCTGCGCGCTCGCCGTCCTCGTCCCCGCTCTTCACGACCGTCGCCAGAGATCACGAGCGGCGCTCGCGGCGGCGTCTTCGCGGCCGAGATCGCTCTCTGCGGGCCTCGCCGGGGAGAGAGCGCCAGAGAGCGTTTCACAGGTAGAGATCGCGTTTAGCAGCCGAGGCGGGTTTGCTGCTAACCCGGCGTCCGCATCCTGGTTCCGATCCCAGTCGGCCCGCTGCGGGCCGCGTGGTTCACAGCCGGAAGGCAGCGCGCGATCGTCCAGGAGGCCGCCGTCGTGGCCCACGTGGCCGCCCGTGGCGGCAACGCGGACGACGGGGCTGTGGCAGAGGCGCATGACTACGGTGCGGTGTGACCCACTGCGACGCCAGGCTGCTCCGCAAGGCTTCCGGCGCCATCGTCACTCATTCTCTCGGCTGGCGCCTCGGTGGGCGGGCCGTCACGAAGGCCCCGGCGTTTCCAAAGGTAGTAGATCGCCGGATAGACCAAGAGCTCCATCGCGAACGATGTCACGAGTCCACCCACCATCGGCGCCGCGATGCGCTTCATGAGATCCGCGCCCGTGCCGATGGACCACATGATGGGCAACAGGCCGAGCATGGCCGCAAAGACCGTCATGGCCTTGGGGCGAACACGCTTGACCGCGCCGTGGATGATGGCCTCGACCAGGTCCCCTCGGGTGTTGAGGCGCCCCGTCTTCTTGGCCTCGTCGTGTGACAGGTCGAGGAACAGCAGCATGAACACTCCGGTCTCCGCGTCGAGGCCCATGAGCGCGATCATCCCGACCCACACGGCTATCGACACGTTGTAGCCGAGGAGCCACAGCAGCCAGACCGCGCCGACCGCGGAGAACGGCACCGCGAGCATCACGATGGATGCTTTGAACGCCGATTTGGTGTTCATATAGAGCAGCACGAAGATGAGCACGAGCGTGAGCGGCAGGATCAGCTTGAGCCGCTCCTTCACGCGCAGCATGTTCTCGTACTGTCCGCTCCAGGTCATGGAGTAGCCGGTGGGCATCTTGACGCTGGCGCCGACGGCCTCCTTGGCGCGCTGGACGTACGTGCCCACGTCGACCTTGGCCGTGTCGAAATCCACGTAGACGTAGCCTGCCAAGAGCCCGTTCTCGTCGCGGATCATCGACGGCCCTTGTGCGAGCACGACGTCCGCTATCTCCTCCATGGGGATCTGTCCCTTGCCGCTCGGGAGCGGCAGCAGGACGCGGCGGAGGGCCTGCAAGTCGTCGCGGTAGTCCCTGGCGTAGCGGACGTTGATGCCGTAGCGCTCGCGACCTTCGACAGTCGTGCTCTGGTTGTCGCCGCCGACCGCAGTCATGACCATCATGTTGGCGTCGTCGACGGTGAGCCCGTAGCGGGCCAGTTGGTCGCGATTGAGCACGAAGTCGAGGAAGTACCCACCCGCCACACGCTCGGCATAGGCGCTGCGAGTGCCGGGTACCGTGGAAACCGCCGCCTCGGTCTCTTTGGCGATCCGCTCGATGGTGGCGAGATCCGCGCCCATGATCTTGATCCCGACCGGCGTGCGGATGCCAGTCGACAGCATGTCGAGCCGGCCTTTGATTGGCATGGTCCAGGCGTTCGAGATGCCCGGAAGCTGGAGCGCGTGATTCATCTCGTCCTCGAGCTCCGCGTGGGTGATGCGGTCGTTCCAGAATGGACGCAGGATGCCCTTGGCCCAGTCGGGTGCCCACGACGAGTACCAGCGAGGCTTCTCGCGCCACGCGCTCTCTGGCTTCAGGGTGATGGTTGTCTCCATCATCGTGAACGGGGCCGGATCGGTGGATGAGTTGGCCCGGCCCGCCTTGCCGAAGACCCGCTCGACCTCGGGGAAGGTCATGAGAATCTTGTCCTGAAGCTGGAGCGCCTTCTGCGCCTCGGCAACGGACATGCCGGGTTCGACAGCGGACGGCATGTAGAGGATGGTTCCCTCCCGCAGCGGCGGCATGAACTCGGAGCCCAGCCGGAGGTAGATGGGTACGGTGCTCGCGACAATCAGGACCGCGACGATGATCGTGGCCTTTGCGTGACGCACCACAAAGCGGCAAGGCTTCTCATACAGCCAGTGGAGCAGACGGCTGATGGGGTGACGCTCCTCCGACCGGTACTGGCCAACGAAGAGGGCGGTTGCGAGCCAGGCCAGAAAGCGGGGCCGGAAGCGGAACGGCTCGATACGAGCGAATAGCATGCGAAGCGCCGGGTCGAGCGTGATAGCGAGCACGGCGGCGATGGCCATGGCGAAGTTCTTGGAGAAGGCGAGCGGGCGGAACAGCCGGCCTTCTTGGTCGACAAGCGTGAAGACCGGCAAGAACGCGACCGCGATGACCAAGAGCGAGAAAAAGACCCCGGGGCCGACCTCCATGAGCGCTTCCAGTCGCACCTGGTGGAAGTCGCCCTTCTTGCCGTCTTTCACCCAGTGGTAGATCTTATTGTAGGCATTCTCCACCTCGACAATCGCACCATCGACCAGGACGCCGACGGATATCGCGATCCCCGCGAGCGACATCAGGTTGGCGTTTAGCCCCATGAGCTTCATCGGGATGAAGGCCAGCGCCACGGACACCGGGATGGTGATGATGGGGATGATCGAGGAGGGGAAGTGCCACAGGAAGATGAGGATGATGATCGAAACGATGATGATCTCCTCGATCAGCTTGTGTGTGACCGTCTCGATGGCGCGGTCAATCAGGTCCGACCGATCGTAGGTGGTGACGACTTCCACGCCGGCCGGCAACGAGGGCTTGACCTCGTCGAGCTTCGCCTTGACTCGATTGATGACGTTGAGCGCGTTCTCACCCTGGCGCATGACGACGATGCCGCCGACAACGTCGCCTTCGCCATTGAAGTCCGCGATGCCTCGCCGCATCTCGGGGCCGAGGGCAACCTGGGCGACGTCCTTGACGAGGACGGGCGTACCACCATCCGCCCGCAGTACCAGCTTCTCGATGTCATGGATGTTCTTGACGTACCCACGGCCGCGCACCATGTACTCGCGGCCCGAGAGTTCCACGAGCCGCCCGCCGACGTCGTTGTTGCCTTTGCGGACCGCCTCGATCACGGCATCGAGGGGGATCTTGTAGGCGGCGAGCGAGTTGGGATTGACGGTGACCTGGTACTGCCGCACCTGCCCGCCTACCGTGGCGACCTCGGAGACGCCGGGCACGCTCTGAACGGCGTAGCGGAGAAACCAGTCCTGGTAGGAGCGCAGCTCATCGGTCGAGTGCTTCCCGCTCTTGTCGATCAAGGCATACTGGAACACCCAGCCCACGCTGGAGGCATCGGGACCCAACTCGGTCTTCACCCCGGCCGGAAGCTGCGGCGTAATCTTCGACAGGTACTCGAGCACGCGGGTCCGCGCCCAGTACATGTCAGTGCCGTCCTCGAAGATCACGTACACGTAGCTAAAGCCGAAGTCCGAGAAGCCGCGAATGGCCTTGACCTGCGGGGCTCCGAGTAGCGCCGTCGTGATCGGATAGGTGACCTGGTCCTCGATGATGTCCGGGCTCCGGTCCCAGCGCGAGTAGACGATCACCTGCGTGTCCGAGAGGTCGGGAAGCGCATCGAGCGGGATCGTGCGCATCGACCACCAGGCGAAGACCAAGGCAACGATGACCCCTGCGATCACCAGGAAGCGATTCTCAGCCGAGAAGCGGATGATGCGCTTGATCATGGCTGGTGCCCCCCATGGCTGGGCGCTGCGTCCTGACCAGCCGGAGCTTCCTGGCTCGCGCCCTGTGTGCCGGACGGCGGAAGTACTCGTGCGCTCTCCGGTTGCTTGCCCACGGCGGGTGACATGGCGTTGAGCGAGGCGCGCAGACGGGACTCCGAGTCGATGAGGAAGTTGGCCCTGGTGACGACGAGCTCGCCCACTCGGAGCCCACTCGTGACCTCCACGACCGTGCCGTCGGACTGCCCGACCTCGATCTGCCGGGGCTGAAACTTGCCCTCGCCTTGCGCAACGAAGACGACCTTCGTCGTGCCCGAATCGATGATCGCGTCCGCGGGGACGACGAGCCCCTCGTGCGAGGCGGTCTTCAGTACGACCTCGCCGAACATCTCGGGTCGCAAGTCACCGCCGGGATTCGGGAACGTGAGGCGGACCTTGACGGTGCGGGTCTGCGGATCGAGGAGCGGGTCGAGGAAGATGACCTTGCCCTCGAACGTGCGGTCCGGGAACGCCTTGAGCTTGAGCGTCGCTGGGGTTCCCTCCTTCACGAAGCGCAGCTCGCTCTCGTAGACGTCGGCGAGCACCCACACCACGCTGAGATCGACGATCTCGTAAGGCATGGCGCCGGCCTCGAGCTTCATCCCTTCGACGACGTCCTTCTTGGTCACGACTCCCGCGGCGGGCGAATAGAACGTCAGGGTCTTGGTCGGTTGGCCGGTCTCCTCGAGCCGCTGAATCTCGGCCGCGGACACGTCCCAGAGCATTAGACGTCGCCTGGCGGCGTCGACCAGTGCCTGCCCGCTGCCGCCGGACCCCGCCGTTGCCCCCAGGGTGCCGCGTGTCCTGAGGGCGAGCAGGAATTCGTTCTGCGCCGCGAGCAGCTCGGGGCTGAACAGCGTGAAGAGAGGATCGCCCCGCTTCACCCGCTTCCCTACGAAGTCGACGAAGATGCGCTCGACGAATCCGCCATTCTTCACATTGACGTGGCGGACGCGGGTCTCGTCGATGGCGACGCGGCCGACGGTCCGCACCTGCCCGCCCACCGGTCCTCGCACCACCTCGGCCGTCTTGAGACCGATGAGCTGTTGGCGCTCGGGGTCGATGCCGATGACGGCGAGGCCCGGCACGGAGGAGCCCCCGCCGCTCACCTCGTCCTCGTACACGGCGACGTAGTCCATCCCCATCTCGTCCTTGCGTGGGGTGGGTGAGGTCTGCTTCGGGTCCATCGGAGAGCGGTAGAAGGCAATCTTGCGTTTCGCCGGACTGCTCGCCGGCGAAGACGTTGGACCTTTCCCCGACTCGACCTTGACGAGCTTCATGCCGCAGATGGGGCAGTCGCCCGGGTGGTCCTGGATGATGGTGGGGTGCATCGGGCACTGGTACTGCGCCTTGACGTGAGCGGCTCCCTCGTCCCCCGTTCCGGCTCCCCGCGAAAGGAGAAGGGCCCCGCCGCCGGCCAGCACGGCGCTCACGATGGCGACCAGGACGATGGCGGGCCAACCGAACCGACCGCGTCGAGTGGGCGGTGCCGACGGCGGTGTTGCTGCCTCGGGCGCGCGACTTTCCGGAGACTGGACTTCCGGCGGTTGACCTTCGGTCGTCATGGCTTGCTCTCCTCTCACATCCCCCCCGACATGGATCGGTCCGCGTCTGAGGCCGATCCGTCGGAAGCGGTCGAGTTCTTGGGCGCGGCGCTGGTGAAGCCTTGACCGGGCATCGCCGCGCTTCCCATGGCGCTGCCCGCGGAAGTCGCGACCGGGTTGAGGCTCACCTCGTACGCGGCGATCACGATTTGGTCAGCCGCCGCAAGGGTCTGAAGGTAACCGTCCTCGTCGGCCAACACGCCGGCGTTGGCGTCCAGCACGGAGGCGAAGCTGACCTTCCCTACTTGGTACTGCGCCAGCGTGCTATCGGCCGTGGCGCGCGATTCCACGAGGAGGCCGTCGTCATAAACGCCTAGGGTGTCCAACAACGCGGCCAGCGAGGTCAGCCGCTCGCGGACCCTGAGTCGAAGGAGCTGCTCCATGCCATCGACGTTGGCTCGCGCGGCGGCTGCGCGGGCCTCGCCTTCCTCCACTGCGCGGCTCTGCTTGCTCCCCGCGAAAACCGGAATTGTGCCACCGACGGACAAGAGCCACATCGGCGGGAAGTCGCCCCCGCGAGGCATCACGCCCGCGCTCACCACGAGGTCGGGGAAGTAGCTCCGGTTCGCGAGATCCACGGACTTGCCAGCCGCGGTGATGGAGATCCGCGCGGCTGCGAGCTCGGGGCTGCGTGCCAGCGCGTCGTCGACGGCGCGCTTCTCATCGAACAGCTTCGGCACTCCGAGGTCGACGAGGTGGACCTTCGTTTCGATCAGCTCGTCGAGGGGCCGACCGCGAAGCCGGTTGAGCCCCTGCACCAGGGTACGCTCTTCGGCCGCAAGCGCGAGACGCCGCTGCTTCAGTCGGCGCAGCTCGAGGCGAGAACGGAGCAGGTCCGACTGGGAACCGCCCCCGGCCTCGTAGACGTAACGTGCGACCTCGGCGGACTTCTCCCACAGGCTGGTGAGCCGGTCGAGCAAGGCTATTCGGTCGCGGACGAGGAGAAGCCCGACGTACAGGCGCCGAACATCGGCCTCGGTGGACAGCCGCAGTCGCGTGACGCCCAGCCTGCCCTGTCCGACCCCGAGCTCCGCAATGTCAGATCGGAGGTCTGATTTCCCAGGCCACGGGAAGGTCTGGGAAACCATGACGGAGTAGTAGCTGGTCTCCATCTTGCCGACCTCCCAGCTCGCGAAGCCATCGTTCTGCACGCCGACCTGGAGCATCGGATCAGGCCATGCCCCGGCCTGCGGCACTCGCGCTCGCTGCGCGCGAACGGTGGCCTCGGCGCCGACGATCTCGGGGCGCGCCGACAGGCTCTCGGAGATCAGCAGATCGAGGGTCGGGTCAGACGGAAGGGCGTACGGCGAGGACGTCTGTGCCCGGGCCGGGACTGGTGCAAAGACGAACACAAGTACCAGCAGCGAAGTCAGCAGCAGGCCGAGGCCATTGGGGCCCACGGTACTTACCGCGCGATCACCTTGGAGCGCACGTCGTTTGCATTCGTTGGCGGATGAGCTACGCATGGCGCCCCTCTTTCGATTACTCGACCACGATCTCGCCCGCGATCATGTCCATCGCGCAGGCGAATCGGACCTTTCCGGGTTTGGTCGGTGTGAAAGTGAGCTCGACCGCCTTGTTCAGTGGCAACGGCGCGGAAATCTTGAGATCCTTGATGACGATGTCCGTCGCGCAGGTGCGCTCCACCTTGCGGGTGACAACGAGTTTCACCGGGTGTCCGGCGTGAACCTTGAACGACACGGGGACGAACCCGTCCGCGGTGACCGACAGCTCGACGACCTGCTCGTGCCCGGTCGTGGATGCGGCGTGCTGCGAGCGATTGGGCACAGCCTCGGTACGCCCATCTTTGGCGCAAGCCGACAAGGCCAGGGAAGCTGCGCCGACAATCGCGATGAGTGTCAAGGTGGTCGTTTTCATTGGTCGAAACCTCCTGTTTGAGCCGTCCTGCTTGCTTTGTAAGCAATCCCCGAGCCAATCCTCTTCTTGGCGTGTTACATTAGCAGTTACGTACTGTTGCGTCGGCGCGTCGCCATCGCGACCTGAGTATTTGCTTGAAAAGCCGGGTCCGACCAGTTACATTGTAACCCTTCGGGTTACCCGATAGCCGTGGTGACCGAAAGAAACCGTGTTGTTTCGAGGAGGTTGAAGTTGGCTCATCGCTTGCTTGGACCATCCAATGGGGTCGGCATCGGAGCCGTGATGAAGAACCTCGTGTGGGCGGGTACCGGGCGTCGTCTCTTCGTGGCCTTCGCCTCGTTGATCGCGCTCTACGCGCTGACCGCCGGTGTCGCCATTCACGGCCTCGTTCAAATCCACGACGCCTTGAGGCAAACCAGCCATCGGGTCGAGGGGCTGCAACTCTCCCTCGAGCTGGCCAGCTCGGTACGAGACCAGTACGCCCACATCGCGCACACGATCATCATCGGCGACGACAGCCACCGAAAATACTATGAGGGAGCGGGCGACAAGGCGGCGGCTCTCGCGCGCGAGATGCGTGGGTTTGCAGTCAGACCCGACGAGCGGCAATGGGTGGCGCGGATCGAGCAAGCGCTCTCCGACATGGATGCATCCTTTCGGAACCGGATCTTGCCCGGTGTGCTGGCAGGGCAGACCAAGGCGGTTCAGGACGAGCATCGCCAGGTGCTTAGCTCCGCGGCGATAGCGCAGGACAACACGAGCTACTTGGCCGCCCGCTTCTCCGAGTCTGTCGTCGAGCTTCAAGCTGTCGTTCCAGAGATTCAACGACGGGCGCTCACGTGGGCGATCCTGTTTCTCTTGATTGCTCCCGCGTTAGCCGCGGTGGCCGGCATCGTCATCGGCCGTTCGGTGGCCCGCCCGATCGCACGGCTCAAAGCGGGAGCGGAGCGGATCGGCGCTGGCGACCTCGACACGCGGATAGAGGTCGAGTCGCCGGATGAGTTCGGAGCGCTGGCGCGCCAGTTCAACGCGATGGCCGCCTCGGTGAAGGAGCACCAACACCAGCGGTTGCTCAACGAGAAGATGGCGAGCATCGGCAGGCTCGCTGCGGGCGTTGCCCACGAGATCAACAACCCGCTCGGTGTCATCCTCGGCTACGTTCGGGTTCTCGGCAAGAAGGCCGAGGCCGGTCTCGCCGAGGACCTGAAGGTCATCGAGGCCGAGACACTGCGTTGCAAGGAGATCGTCGACGGCCTGCTTGACCTGTCAAGGCCGATCAAGCCGGGCAGCAACCTCGTGGACTTGCGGGAGCTCGCCGATGATGTGGCGGCGAGGCTGGCCGATTCGGAGCAGACCAAGGCTACCTCCATCAACGTCGAGGGAGAGTCCTCGGTGCCAGGCGATGCACTCAAGCTGCGCCAGGTCGTCTTCAATCTCGTGAAGAACGCGGTCGAGGCCGTCGATTCGGAGGGCCGCGTCGAGGTGCGGATCGTCAACCATGGTGACCGCGCCGAGCTCTCGGTAAGCGACAGCGGACCGGGACTGCCGGACGGTGTTCGTGAGCACCTTTTCGAGCCGTTCTTCACAACCAAGCAGCGCGGCACCGGACTTGGCCTCGCGGTGTCGCGCGCCATTGCTCGGGCGCACGGGGGAGACCTTACGGCCGAAACGCCCGAGCGCGGCGCCCGTCTCGTCCTGCGTCTGCCGCATCCGCCCCGGGGAGGAACGCCATGACTCGGGCGCGCATCCTTGTCGTAGACGACAAGGAGAACATGCTGAAGCTGTTCGCCAAGATCCTGGGCGACGACTGCGAGTTGACAACAGCCGCCGAGGGTGGACGAGCGCTCTCCCTGGTGGAAGCCCAGGATTTCGACGTCGTGGTCACGGATCTCAAGATGCCCGGTGCGGACGGCCTTGAAGTGCTGAAGGCCGTGAAGCGGCGGCAGCCGGACACCGAGGTCGTGATGATGACGGCGTACGCAACGGTCAACGACGCGGTCGAGGCGATGAAGCAGGGAGCGTACGACTATCTCCAGAAGCCATTCGACCCGGACGCCGCAGTGCTCACCGTGACCCGCGCGCTGGAACGCAAGCGGCTGAAGGAGCAGGCCGCCAATCTCCGCAAGGAGCTGCAGTCCCTTCACTCCTTCCACAACATCGTCGGCAAGAGCCGAGCGATGCAGGACGTGTATCGGCTCCTCGAGCAGGCCGCGGGGCTCGACATTACCGTGCTCATCACCGGTGAGACTGGCACGGGCAAGGAGCTGGCGGCGCGTGCCATCCACTATCAGAGCGCAAGAAGAGATCGACGCTTCGTTCCGATCAACTGCGGAGCCTTGCCCGCGGAGTTGGTCGAGAGCGAGCTGTTCGGCCACGCACGGGGCGCGTTCACGGGCGCGGTAGGGGCGAAGCAGGGTCTCTTCGAGGAGGCTGCCGGCGGCACTATCTTCCTCGACGAAGTGGGTGAGCTACCCCTCGCGGTTCAAGTCAAGCTCAACCGAGCGCTGCAAGAACGAGAGATCCGTCGCGTGGGTGACAACACGCCCACGAAGGTTGATGTCCGTGTGATCGCCGCGACCCACAGGGATCTCAAGGCCGAGATCCAGACCGGACGCTTCAGGGAGGACCTCTTCTACCGCCTGCATGTCTTCCCCGTGCGGATGCCATCGCTCAACGAACGTCGGGAGGATATTCCGCTGCTCGCGGCGCACTTCCTCGACAAGCATGCCCGGTCATTCAAGCGAGCGCTAAAGGGACTGACATCAGAGGCATTGCGCGTGCTCAGCGGTTACCGCTGGCCCGGAAATGTCCGTGAGCTTGAGAACGCCATCGAGCGGGCGGTCGCCGTCGCCGCAGGACCCGAGATGGACGCTGGTGACCTGCCGGCCGAGCTGCGCGAGAGCCAGACCAGCAGCGTGCCGATGGAAGCTCTGGTCAAGCTGCCCTACAAGGACGCGCTCGAAATGGCGCGCGACCGCTTTTCTCGCGACTACTTGTTCGCTCTGATGCGCGAGTTCGAGGGCAACGTGACCCGGGCAGCGGAGCGCGCCAGCGTCGAGAGGGAGAGCCTTCACCGCCTGCTCAAGCGTTTCGGGGTACGGTCGGACGACTTCAAGCCGCGGGACCAGTAACTCGGCCACCGCGACTCAGTCGCTGCTTGTCCCACCTGGCGATTGTAGTGCGCAGTTCCCGCTCGCTCATCGGCTCGACCCCGTCCACCGACTCGGCGAAGAGGATCTGCTCCTGGATGTCGGGCGCGAGCAGCGTGAGGTCCATGAGCTGCGTCAGCCTCGCCCGGGTGAGGCCGAGGCGACGGGCGACCTCTGCGCGGTCGCGGGCGACGCCGCGGGCGATGGCGTCCTCGATCTTGTGGGCGAGCGCGAGCATCACCGCGACGCGCGCCGGGCGGCGGACTGGCTCGGGCGGCGGTTGCGGCGGCCCCTCGACGAAGGTCTTCCCGTGGCCGCGCTGGGCGCGGTGGAGCTTGCCCTCGAAGATGCGGACGCCCGGGGGCACCTCGGTCGGCTTAGTCTCGTTCATGGCGTCACCTCGACGGCCCGGGCCACCTCTTCGGCGTCGGCGCCCAGGTCGGTCATGAAGGCGCGGATGTCGCCGTTGGGCTCGTCGACCTCGACGCGCGCCACGACGGCGTGGACCATCCGCATCCGGTTCTCGGGGCTGAGCGTGTCCCAGACCGTGTCGAAGTCGGCGAGGCACCGCTTCACCCACTCCGCTTCGAGCTCGGTGTCGGCGAGGAGCGCGAGGCGGCGCTGGACCTCAAGGTAGCGGGCCTCGAGGCGGCCGAGCTGCTCGCCGACCTCCTGGAGCTTGGCGTCGAGCAGGCGGCGCGCGGGCCCGGTCACGTTGCTCGCGGTTTCGACCAGGCGCTTGCCCTCGGTCGAGACGGCGGCGATCTGGCCCGGTAGCTGCGACCGCTCCTCCTCGAGCGGTCCGCGCTCCTTCTCCAGCCGCTCCTTGGCGGCCTTGGCGACGGCGGCGGCGAACTTGCCGTCGGCGAGGGCCTCGCGGACGCGCTGGATGACGAAGCCCTCGATCGCCATCGCGGGCAGCGGCTTCGAGGGGCAGGCGTCGTTGCCCAGCTTGTCGCGTGTCGAGCATCGGTAGTAGCGGTAGACCTTGCCCGTGGCGCGCCGGTTCGAGGCCGGCGTGAAGGCCTGCCCGCAGCGGGCGCAGCGCACGATGCCGGTGAGGATGTACTCGGGGTTGCGGCCGTTGCGGATGACGCGGTCGCCGCCCTTCTCCGCGAGCAGCGCCTGCACCCGGTCGTAGAGCTCGCGCTCGATGATCGCCTCGTGCTCGCCCTCGTAGACCTCGCCCGCGGAGGAGATCAGCCCCGCCGGCACCGGGCTCTTGAGGATGGCGAGCACCGCGTTCTTCTGCCACTCGCGGGCGCCCCGGCTGTTGCCGTTCGAGGCAACGTGGTGCTTGGTCGAGCGGTGCTCGGCGTTGAGCGCGGTGGCGACGGCGACCGCGGAGCGCTTGTCGAGGTAGAGGTCGTAGACTCGCCGCACCAGCGCGGCCTCGACCTCGTTCACCACGAGCTTCTTCTTCTCGACGCTGTAGCCGAGCGGCGGGATGCCGCCCGTCCACTTCCCCTTGCGGCGCGAGGCGGCGATCTTGTCCCTCGTGCGCTCCGCAATCATGGATCGCTCAAATTCCGCGAAGCTCATCAGCATGTTGAGCGTCAGCCGCCCCATGGCGTCGGCGGTCGAGAAGTTCTGCGTGACGCTCACGAAGGCCGCGCCGGCGCGGCTGAAGCGGTCCATCACCTTGGCGAAGTCGAGCAGCGAGCGGCTCAGGCGGTCGACCTTGTAGACGACCACCACGTCGATCTTCCCGGCCTCGATGTCCTGCAGCAGCCGCGCGAAGGCCGGCCGCTCGAGGTTCGCGCCGGTGAAGCCGCCGTCGTCGTACTTCTCGGCGATGAGCTGCCAGCCGAGGCACGCCTGGCGGCTGATGTACTGCTCGCAGGCCTCGCGCTGGGCGTCGAGCGAGTTGAAGTCCTGGTCGAGGCCCGCCGACGTCGACTTGCGGGTGTAGATCGCGCAGCGCCTGACCTCGGGGACCGGCGACGGTGCGGCGGGTCGCTTCTTGTTCATCCGCGAGCCTCCTCCACCGGCTCGGGCTGCGTGCGGCGCTGCAGGCCGAAGAACAGGAACCCGTTCCACGGCGTGCCGGTGATCCGCCGCGCGAGCTGCGACAGCGTCTGGTGGCGCTCACCGTTGTACTCGAAGCCGTCGTCCAGGACCGTGACCCGGTGCTCGACGCCCTTGTGAACCCGGACGATGGTCGCGCCCGGCGGCGGCAGACGCGGGTCGCGATCGGGGTCCGGGACGGGCATCGCCACCACGGCCACCGCCATGGGCGCAGGCGTCGCGGTCGGCTGCGGTGTCGCCCGCCAGCGCACGGGCGCCTGCGGGGCCAGTTCCTCGATCTTGGCCAGCGCGCGGGGCGACAGCCCGCCCTCGGCCAGCTCCTGAATGCGCCAGCCGACCTTCTTGCGCAGGTAGTTCTTGTTGCGGGTGCGGGTCGGCACCCCGAAGACCTCGCGGTACTTCACCACGAGCTCGCCCACCGTCATCTTCTCCAGCGCGGTGAGCTGCTCGGAGACCGTGGCCGCTGCGGCCCGGGCCTTCCTCACCTGTTCGCTCTTGCCCATGTCGGCGCCTCCTTCGCGACGGGGGTTGATGCCGTCGTCGAGGGCCATGAGGGCGTCGGCTCTCTGTGAAGGCAAGGTAAGAATCTCTGTCAGTTCAGCGGGTTGCGGCTTCATGTTCGCCCCGGACACGCTCGCGTTCCGCGAGCAGGAGATCGACCACCGCGATGGCCAGGACCTCGACGATCACCTGCCGGCGCTGTTCGCGCGGCAGCGGCTTGGTCCCGTCGCCGACCGGCGCGGGCTTGTCGTTCGTGATCGGGGCATGCGACACCGTGGTTCTCCCTTCGAGCGTTCCGAGGGAGAAACGCGGGCCCGGAAGGCCGCCTGGGACAACTCACGAGGTTGGTGGTTGACATCCAGGGGGCAAGTGTTTAGTGTTTAGTTCACGGTGCGTCCTGGCGGTGCCGCGGACGCCCACAGCAGGAGGAAGAAGAGAAGATGGCCGAGACGCTGGGAGACCGGATCAAGCGACTCCGCAAGGAGCGCGAGCTTGGTCTGCGCGAGACGGCGGCCAAGGTCGGCATTTCAGCTACGTTCCTGTCGCGGGTCGAGAACAACGCCGAGAAGGCGGCGCCGGGCGAGGAAGTCATAGGGAAGCTCGCCGCCGTGCTCGGCGTCAAGGCCGACTCCTTGATGCAGCTGGCCGGCCGCGTCGCGCACGACGTCGCTGACGTGATCAAGTCGGATGCGGGGATGCCCGCCTTTCTCAGGAGAGCGCGCGACGAGGGGGTCTCGTCGGAGGAGCTGATGAAGCTCCTCGACAAGAGCAAGAAGGGGAAGCGCTGAGCATGGACATCAAGGTGCCCTTCCGGAAGCCGGCAGAGATCGAGCACATGGTGCTCGACCTCCTGCACAAGTACGCCAAGGCCAAGGGGGCACCACCGCGCCCGCCGATCGACGTCGACGACATCGCCGAGAAGTACCTGAAGCTCGACCTCGAGGTGACCGACCTCAAGGAGCTGCTCAAGATGCCCGACGTCCTCGGGGCGACCTGGCTCGAGGACAAGGTCGTCCGCCTCGACAGCTCGCTCGAAGGCAAGGAGGGACGGCTCGCATTCACCCTCGCCCACGAGATCGGCCACTGGTGGATGCACCGGCCCATCATCGAGATGGAGAAGGTGACACTGCCCCTCTACGCCTTCGAGGAGGGCCGGCCCGCGCGGCCCGCCATCGTCTGCCGCTCGACCAAGAAGGACCCCGCGGAGTGGCAGGCCGACCAGTTCGCGGCCCGGCTGCTCATGCCCGAGGCGGACGTGCGCGCGACGGCCAAGCAGGTGCGCGGCACGCTGCCCGTGATGATCCCGCACCTCAAGGCGCTCAAGGGCGGAAGCGAGTTCGGCCCCGAGCTGCGCGACTTCGCGAGCGAGGTGATCGCGGCCGGCAACTTCAGCAACGTGTCCAACCAGGCGATGCGCATTCGGCTCGTCGACCTGAAGCTCGTCGACGACGCGAACGATCCGCAGGGGAGGCTGTTGCTGTAGTCGGACGGGTAGTCTTTTTTTGACCGGCGTGTTAACTGTTTAGGTGACAGTTCCGGCCGGACTGGAGGTGCAGATGTCGACGTTCACGCTCAGGAGGTTCACGAACCAGGAGACGCTCAAGTCCATCCGGACGGAGAATCTGCTCTCCCTGCTCGGCCAGCACAAGGCCTACTTCGCCCGTCGCGGAGTGGCCCTGGCCAACACCGGGCCGGTGCTCTACGCCGCCGAGGCGACGGGCACCTACGGCGGCAAGGCGGTCCCGCGGCCGGCGCCGGGCGAGCTGGACTACGAGGCGCTCGCGCACGTCCTGATGACGCCGGACGAGTCGACGCCGCGCGAACTGGTCGACGACCTCTTCTTCGTGGACGAGATGGCGACCCCGGAGGGCATGGACGCGCTCCGCGAGGAGATCGCCAAGCTCCCGCCCGCGCTCCGCAAGCAGCTCGAGCTGGGGCCGGACCCGACGCCGGCGGACGTGGCGGTCATGGTGCGGCTGCACGCACCGGACATCCTGGAGAACAAGCACGCCGAGACGCTCCTCGTGTCGAAGCGCTCCTTCCAGTACTTCCAGCCCGCCAACGGCAACGGCAAGCCCTTCGCCAAGCCGACCGACAAGCAGCTCCAGACGCTGGAGGCCGTGTTCGACGACGTCTTCGATCAGATGAAGCGCGGCCGGAACTCCAAGGTCTTCGTGTTCGACCGTCCCGACGAGGTCTGGATGCTCGTGCGGCACGGCGACCCCTGCAAGCGCGAGGGCGCGCTCAACTCCACGGGCTCGTCGAGCGTCTACTACCGGCCCGAGGTCTTCGACGTGATCCGGTACGACCGCAAGACCGGCGAGCTGAGCATCAACGCTGGGAGCTGCAAGAAGATCTACGACCTCTACCGCGAGAAGGTCGGGCTGCACTTCTTCGGCGACGCGCTGCACTTCCCGGCCGGCAAGGCCAAGTTCACGCTCGACCCGCTGCGCGCCGACGGCGAGGACTCCCTGGTCTGCAGCGACATCGACGGCATGGAGTCGGTGGTGCTCAAGGAGGTGCAGTACTTCTGGGGCGGCCCCGAGAACGAGGTCGAGATCCGCAAGGCCGCCAACGTCTTCGAGGCGCTCAAGCGGCGCAACCGGACGATCCCGGACAGCGCCCGCATCTCGAAGGCGAAGTTCCAGGTGAAGTTCGCCGACTCCAAGGCGCCGCGCATGGTGACGGTGTCGAACTCCAACGTCACCTCGTTCACCCGGGACAGCGACGCGTCCTCCGTGGAAACCTGGCTGACGAAGCGGGGCTTCGCCATCGTCGCCGGTGACGGGGATGCATGACCTCCTGCGGATCTGGCGGCGTGTCGAATCGCTGCCCGTCACCGCCGGGATCGACGCGCAGTGGGCCGAGGCGCTGGGCGACGACCGCCACGTCCTCGCGCCCTACCTGAGGCCGGAACAGCAGCTCGCCACGAGCTATCCCTGCCCGCACCCCGTCCACGATGACTGCCCCCGGCGGGTGATCCACCATGGCCCTGGGGACATTGTCGCGGTCTGCGGCAACGGGGCGCCCCGGTGCGAGCCGGTGAAGCTCACCCGCGACCAGCTCGTGATCCGCACCCTCAAGACCAAGGAGTGGATCGCGGCCATCGTCGGCGAGCTGCGCTCGGCCAACGGGCTCGAGGCACTCGACGCCGAGCTGCCCGAAGGCTTGGTCGCGGTAGGCACGCTCTGCCGCCGCGGTCGCCGCCTCGCGGTGATCTGGGCGCGGCGTGACCATCCCGACATCGAGAACACGGCGCGCGGACTGCAGGGGCCGCTCGGCGGCCGGGAGCTTCTGGTCCTGCTGCCGCCGGGCGTGCGCGGCGCAACCGACAGAGCCGTCGCGGACGGCGGCATCGTCCTGCTGTCGTCGCCCAAGAACGACGACGGCCGCCTTGACCTCGCCCGGGCCCTGGACCTCCTCGACCCGAGCTACCGGGCCAGCCGCACGACGAACCCGCAGGGGATCTTCGACGACGTGCGCTTCGAGTTCGCTGAGGAGCCCGGCGTCCGCCACGTCGTGCGGATCAACGGTCTGGAGTACGGCGGCTTCCAGAAGAGCGACCTCAAGTTCCTGCGCCTGCTGCTCCTCGCGGCCCGCCGTCGAGAGGACGCCGACGTCGACGACGGTGGCTGGCTGGAGAAGTTCCGGCTGCAGGGCGACGAGAAGGACCACGACCTCGAGGACGTGCGCGACGAGCTGCGCCGCCTCGACCACGCTCTCGTGCCCACCGACGACCGGGCGGCCCTGGTGAAGCGGGCTCCGGGCCGCGAGGGCAAGGTGCGCCTCGCCGTCCCGCCGACCAACATCACCTTCGACGCGAGCCTCGCCAACTTCACCTTCATCGGCGAGCTGCAGTCCAAGTCCAAGACCACCAAGGGGAAGCCGTCGCCCGGCCAGAAGGCGCGCGCCGAGAACTTCGCCCAGCGCGACAAGGTCGCCAAGAAGCTCCTCGACGACGCCCGCAAGCACGGCGTGCCCGCACCCACGAAGACCTCGGGGAGGGGGGAGTAACCGCTCGCGGGACCCCGGAGCATCGCCCTTCTCCCCCCTTCGACGCCCCCATCCCCCTCACCTCGAAAGTGACCTCACGACGCTCGCGGAACGGCCGCGGGCAAGGAGGTCACGATGAATCCGAAGCACGACGAAGTCCGCTGCAAGAGCTGCGGCACCCTGCTCGCGAAGCTCGACGAGACGGGGCTGACCATCAAGCGCGGTGATCTGCAGGCGACGCTGGACGGCGCGTTCCGCGCCACGCTGGTCTGCTACGCGCCCCGCTGTCGGTCGCTGAACATCCTGAACATCTCGACGGAGCCGAGGGGAGCCCAGGCCCGGGCGGTGAAGACCGCCTGAGCGCCGCTCCCTGACAACCAACTCGAGCGCATGACGCCCTGATTCGGTCCTCCGTGAGCGCGCGACGCCCGGCCGGGAAGGCGGGCGCCGATGCGCGCACGTTGGATGGCTCTCCACGAGAGCCTGGTGCGGTCGATCACGACCCTGAAGGCGGATCAGCAGTTCAAGGCGGCGAGCAAGAGCGACAAGGTCCTGGAGCGGTTCGACGCGGCCGACGCGCTCGTCGCATATCTCACGAACAAGGACGGCGATCGGGACGAGAAGGACCGCATCTACGCGGTTCTCGTCCGCGCGGTGCAGGCGAACGCCGAGTGGCGGGAGCTGGCCTCGGCGCTGGTGTGGCTCGGGCTCTGGCCCGGCCTCGACGCGATCTACGGCCACCGGCTGCGCGACTTCGCCGGTCGCCCCGACGAGTTGGTCACCGAGATCAGCTTCATCGTGACCACGACCGTCGCGCGCATCGACCTGTCGGGCGTGAACCGCCTGGCGGCGACGCTGGTGCTCAACGTCGAGCGCGACGTCCGCGACGCCCTCAAGCGGCGCTGGGCCGACGAGGCCCGCGTGGTCGACGTCGACGACCCCGCCGCCACCGGGCCGGACGAGCACCTCGAGTCGAAGCCGACGATCGACGACCGCGAGCTGCCGGTGGACGCGGCGGACCTCCCCGCGGTGCGCGCCTGGCTGACCGGCATCGTCCACGGCGACGCCGACCTGGTCATCGGCGCCGCGCTCTACGGCTTCGACCTGCACGAGCTCGCCGACGAGCTGGGCATCGGCCACGAGGCCGCGCGCAAGCGATTCCAGCGGGCGATCAAGCGGATACGCGAGCGCCTCGGGGGATCGCGATGAGACCTGTCCCAGTTCGCCCGGGACGGCCGCGTTTCCTGGCCATGAACGGAGCCCACCAGGAGGCAAGCGAGATGTCCCGCAACCAGACGGAGGGCGGCGCCCTGACCGCGCTGTTCCGCGAGGTCGTGCTGGTGCTCGGCGGCGTGTTCGCCGTGCGCGGCACGGACGACGAGACGGTGCGCCAGGTCGCCGCCGGGCTCGAGCGGGCGTGGCGGCGGGCGCGGAGCAAGACGCGCTCGAGCACCGACGGCCGCCCCGCTCCCCACCCGGCCATCGCCGCCCTGCTGCGGCTCACCACCGAGGAGGACCAGGCATGAGCGACGAGAAACCGAGCGTCGCCGGCGCGGACGACTACGTGCGGCTGCCCGGCCTGTACAGGCGCTGGGAGCTCGAACGGGTGATCGAGCCCGGCACGGACTTCCACATCGAGGAGGCGGGCACCGCCTCCGACGGAACCCCGCTCTTCGCCGTGTACCGGCGGGAGCCCAACCAGAAGGAGGCATGACCCATGGCAGCGAACAAGTGGCAGCAGACCGAGGAGATGGCGAAGAAGCACGACCAGGGCTCGAGCACCTGGCTCAAGCTCGGCAACGATGGGGACAAGGCGGTCGTCGTCTTCCTCGGCGAGCCGTTCCCGCGGGAGGTGTGCTTCGTCGACGGCAAGTACATGCCCTTCGACGACAAGCTCAAGGCGCAGGGCCTCAAGCCCTCGCTGCGCGTCGCGCTCAACGTCGTGCTCTACGACACCAAGGAGGTGAAGGTCCTCGAGCAGGGCGTCACCTTCTTCAAGGACCTCGTCCGCGTCCGCGAGAAGTACGGCATCGAGCGCTGGGCGTTCGAGATCCAGCGCCACGGCGCCGCCAAGGACCCGAAGACCACCTACTCGATCCTGCCCGAGCACCAGCTCACCCCGGAGCAGCAGAAGGAGTTCCAGGGGCTGAAGCTCAACGACCTCGACAAGCTCTACGGCGACTCCGAGGACTCGTCGTCGCTCGGCAGCTACGACCGCAAGGACGACGGCGTCATCGACGCCGGCACGGCCCAGACCATCGCCACGCAGCTCAAGACGATGCCCCGCGAGGCCGCCGACCGCTTCTGCAAGAAGTTCGGCGTCACCCGCATCAAGGACCTCCCGGCGGCGCAGGTGGAGAAGGCTCGGGCCTTCGTCGAGGTGCTCGCGTCGGAGTTCGCCGCGCCCGCGGCGGCGGACAGCCACGAGACGGACCCGTTCGCCTGATCACGTTCCCCGCACGGGGACGCGCGAGGAACCGATGACCGAGTACCTGGAACAGGTCTTCGGGGACGGGGGTCTGCTCGCCCGCCGCTTCCCCGGCTACGAGAAACGCGAGGGCCAGGTGGCGCTCGCCCGTGTGGTCGACCAGGCCATGCGGGAGGAGCGCCACGCCCTCGGCGAGGGCCCGTGCGGCACCGGCAAGGGCGTCGCCTACGGCGTCCCCGCCGTCTGGCACGCCCGCCACCGCGACAAGAAGGTGGTCATCGCCACGGCCAACATCGCCCTGCAGGAGCAGCTCGTCCGCAAGGACCTGCCGCTCCTCTCGGAGGTGCTGCCGTGGTCGTTCACCTTCGCCCTGCTCAAGGGGAGGAACAACTTCCTCTGCCACGACCGCATGGCCGAGTCGGAGGCCCGGGGCGAGCTCGCCGGCTTCACCTGCGACGACCTCGACCGCCAGCTCGCCGAGGTGGCGGCGTGGGCCGAGACCACGACGACTGGCGACGTCTCGGAGCTGCCGTTCGTGCCGCCGCCGCAGGTGTGGTCGCGCTTCTCGGTCGGCTCCGACGACTGCAAGGGCGACGGGTGCCGCTTCCGCGACGCCTGCTTCGCCGAGTGTGCGAAGGCGGCGGCCGCCGAGGCCGACATCGTCGTCACCAACTACCACCTGCTGTTCGCGCACCTCGCCGTGCGCCGGGAGACGGGCCTGGACCTCGTGCTCCCGGCCTTCGACTACCTGGTGCTCGACGAGGCGCACGAGGCGGCCGACATCGCCCGGGACTTCTTCGGCTTCACCGTCTCGGAGTTCGTGGCGATCCGCCTCGCGCGCTTTGCCGAGAAGCTCGGCAAGAAGAAGCTGGCCGAGCGGCTGTGGCACGAGGCCTCCGACTTCTTCGCCGCGGTCGCCGACCACGCCCGCTCGCCGGCGTACAAGTGCCGGCTCAAGCGCCCGGGCTTCGCGTCCGCGGCGCAGCTCCTCAAGCCCCTCGACGAGCTGGCGGCCGTCGCCGGCCGCATCGAGGAGGACGAGTCGCTCGACAAGGAGGACCGCGCCGAGGGGCGCATCGCCCGCCGCCAGGCGTCCACGGCGGCTGCGCGCTTGCGCGAGGCGACGGCGCTCTCGAACCCGGGGAAGGTCTACTTCATCGACCTCGACCAGAAGGGCCGCGCCAAGCTCGGCGCCAAGCCGGTCCACGTCGCCGACCTCCTGCGCGAGCAGCTGTTCGGCGCCACCGCGTCCGTCACGATGGTGTCGGCCACGATGACCACGGCCGGCACGTTCGACTTCATCCGCGCCGAGGCCGGGGTGCCCGACGACGCGCTCGAGGTGGTTGCCGACTCGCCGTTCGATTTCGAGCACCAGGCGCTGCTGGTCGTCCCGGAGGGCCTGCCCGACCCGCGCGAGCCCGAGTTCGTCGAGGCGGCGGCCGACGCCTTCAAGAAGGTCATCGACCTCTGCGACGGGCGCACGCTCGGTCTCTTCACGTCCTACCGCAACCTCAACGCCGTCCACGAGCGCGTGCGCCGCAACGGTCACCGCGTCCTGCGCCAGGGCGAGCTGCCGCGCACCGAGCTGACCCGCGCCTTCAAGGAGGACGTCGGCTCGGTGCTGCTCGGCACCGAGAGCTTCTGGACCGGCATCGACGTGCCGGGCGAGGCGCTCACCGGCCTGGTCATCGACAAGCTGCCGTTCCCCAACATGGACGACCCGGTGGTCGACGCCATCTGCGCGGCCGACCGGAACGCCTTCAACAGCTACCTCGTCCCGCGCGCCATCATCATGCTGCGCCAGGGCGTCGGGCGGCTCATCCGCTCGCAGAGCGACGTCGGGGTGGCGGTCATCCTCGATCGCCGGATCGCCGACAAGCCCTACGGCCGCAGGTTCATCAGGAGCCTGCCGCCCATGCTCACCACCCGGAACCTCGACAACATCAGCCGGTTCCTCGCGGAGGCGTCCGATGCTGGCCCGGGTTGATTCCGGCATCCGGCTCACGGCCGCCGACGTGATGCCGAAGCTCGCGGAGCGGCTGCGCCGGGCGCTGTCCTATCCCAACCCGGCCTACCTCGACCGGCTGCGCCTCGGCCTGTCGGCGCGCGGCGTCCCCGAGCGGCTGTGCTTCCTCGACGAGGATGGCGACGGCCTGCGCCTCCCGCGAGGGGCGATCGGCACGCTCAAGCGGCTGGCCGCGGTGGACGGCGCACTGGTCGCCTGCGAGGACCACCGGATCGTCCCCGCGGAGCGGCTCCCCGAACTGCCGTGTCCGCCGCTGCGCCCGTACCAGGAGCGCGCGGTCGACGCGATGCTTCGGATGACCCAGGGCACGGTCGTCGTCCCCTGCGGCGGCGGCAAGACGCGCATCGGCATCGGGGCGACCTCGCGTCTGCGGACCCCGACGCTGGTCCTCGTTCACACCCTCGACCTCGCCGAGCAGTGGCGCTCGGAGCTGAAGGCGCTCCTCGGCGTCGATGCCTGCCTCGTCGGCGACGGCGAGGTGACGACCGGGCCTATCACGGTGGCGCTCGTCCAGGCGCTCACCCGGCGCGACCCGGCCTGGCTCGATGGCTTCCTTGGCGGCTTCGGCCTGCTGCTGCTCGACGAGGCCCACCACGTCGCGGCCCAGGTCTTCCACGAGCTCATCGACCGCTGCCCGGCCAAGCACCGCTTCGGCCTGACGGCGACGCCCGAGCGGGAGGACGGGCTCTCGGCGCTGCTCGAGCTGTTCCTCGGGCCGCCCGTCGCCGAGGTCACGCACGAGGAGCTGGTGGCCGCCGGCGTGCTCAAGCTCCCGGAGATCCGCACCGTCGAGACCGGCTTCGCCTTCCCCTACGCGAGCGCCGAGGACTACGCGCGCATGCTCGACACGCTGGTGCGCGACGACGCCCGCAACACGCTGGTCGCCGACCTCGTGGCCACCGAGGCGTCGAACGGGAAGTTGTGCCTCGTGCTCTCGGGCCGCGTGGACCACTGCGAGACGCTCTGCGGGATGCTGCGCACCCGCGGCGTCCAAGCCGAGCTGCTCACCGGCTCGGTCAAGAAGGACCGACGGACGGAGCTGCTCGCGGCGGCGCGCGCCGGCCAGGTGCCCGTGCTCGTGGCGACCACGCTCGCCGACGAGGGGCTCGACCTGCCGACGCTGTCGCGGGTGTTCCTGACGTACCCGGGCCGGGCACGCGGGCGGACGCTCCAGCGGCTGGGCCGGCTCATGCGCACCCACCCGGACAAAGACGACGCCGTCCTGTTCGACTTCGTGGACCGCAAGGTGCCCGTGCTGCGCCGGCACCACGTCGAGCGGCGGCGGCTCTACGCCGAGATCCTGGGCGCGCAACCGGAGGGCTGCGCCCGATGAACGTGGACTTCAAAGCCTTCGTCGAGGAGGTGCGCTCGCGCTCGGACATCGTCTCGGTGATCGGTGGCGACGTCGAGCTGCGCCCCGCTGGCAGCACCCTCAAGGGGCTGTCGCCCTTCCACCCCGAGTCGGACCCGTCTTTCGTCGTCTGGCCCAAGACGCAGTCGTGGCACGACTTCTCCAACGGCGGCGGCCTCGGCGGCGACGTCTTCAACTACATCCAGCAGCGCGACAAGGTCGGCTTCAAGGAGGCGGTCTTCACGCTGGCCGAGCGCGGCGGCGTCCGCCGGCCGAACCAGGACGACGAGTCGTGGCGGCGGGAGCTGGACGCGATGGTCGAGCGGCGCGAGGTGCAGCGCCTGCTCACCGCGGCCGCGACCTACTACCTCCGCGTCCTGCCGACCAAGGTCCGCGAGGACTCCTACCGGCGGCACTACGGCTTCAGCGACGAGACCATCGACGAGCTGCAGCTCGGCTGGGCCGACGGCCACCTCTTCGAGCACTTCACCGACGTGCTGGGCGCGAGCCGTGAGCTGGCGCTCAAGACCGGGCTCTTCGTCGTGCTCCAGGGCGGCCGCGTCGAGGACTTCTTCCGCGAGCGGCTGGTGTTCCCGTACTGGCGAGCGGGCCAGGTGGTCTACTTCATCGCCCGCGCGACCGAGTACACCGGCGACGAGGAGTGGGAGAAGTCGAAGTACAAGAAGCTCCTCACGCACTCGGAGCGGCACGACTACGTCTCGCCCACGGTCGGCAACGACTACCTCTACAACGAGGACGCGGCGCGCGGAGCCGAGGAGCTGCTCATCACCGAGGGCGTCACCGACTGCATCAGCGCCCGGCAGGCCGGGGTCGCGTGCATCTCGCCGGTCACCACGCGCTTTCGCAAGCAGGACGTCCCGCGGCTGGTCCAGCTCACGCGGCACGCGAAGCGCATCGTCGTCTGCAACGACGCCGAGGCGAACGGCGCCGGCGAGGCGGGCGCGCGGGAGACCGCCGCCGCGCTCTGGGCCGAGGGGCGCGACGTCCGGGTGGCGCTCATCCCGCGCCCCGAGGGCAAGGACAAGATCGACGTCAACGAGCTGGTGGCTTCGTCCGGTCCCGAGGCGCTGCGCGGGGTGCTCGCGGCCGCGAAGCCGTACCCCGACTACCTGCTCGACCGCATCCCCAAGGAGACGCCCAAGGGCGAGCTCGACCGGCTCCTCGAACCGGTGCTGGAGTCCATCGCCGGCAGCACGCCCATCGTCGCCGACGCCGTGCTCGACGCGGTGACCGCCAAGTTCGGCGTGCGGCGCCGGGCGCTCACGGGGCGGGTGAAGGAGCTGGCCGCGAAGAGGCAGGTCGAGGCGGTCGTGGCGAGGCCGCCGAGCCCAGGCGACGTGCCCGAGATCCGGGTTAACGGCCGCCAGCTCCGCGAGATCATCGTCGACGCCCGCAAGGTGGCGTCGAAGGCGAACGAGCGGCGCATCAAGGCCGCGACGCTCGCGGCGTTCGAGAACGACAACGCCCCGCTGGTCGTGCGCGACGGACGGCTCGCGCGGCTGCACAAGACCGAGCGCGGGATTCCCGTGCTCGCCGAGGTGACCGAGACAGGGGTGTTCGGCTACCTGCTGCGCGAGGCCGACTGGGTCCAGGTGACCGAGGAGGGGAAGTACCCCGTCTTCCCGCCCAAGGACGTCGGGCGCGACCTCATCGCGTACCCGCCGCCCTCGTTCCCCAAGGTCGAGACGGTGATCACGACGCCGGTCTTCGGGCGCGACGGCAACCTGGTCGCCGCGCCCGGGCTGCACGAGCGCGACCGGCTCTGGCTCGAGGCGGACGCCGCCCTCAATGTCGGCGAGATCCCCGAGCAGCCCACCGACGCCGAGGTGGCGGCCGCGCGCAGCCTCTTCCTCGACGACCTGCTGGTGGACTTCCCGTTCGCCGACGACGCCGACCGCGCCCATGCCATGGCCGCCCTCCTGCTGCCGTTCGTGCGGCGCATGATCGACGGCTTCACCCCGCTGCACGTGGTCGAGGCGCCGAGCGTCGGCTCGGGCAAGGGGCTGCTGTGCAACCTCATCTCGACCGTGGTGACCGGGAAGGCCTGCGAGAGCCGCACCCTCGCCGAGTCCGAGGACGAGATCCGCAAGGCGCTCACCGCCGAGCTGACGCTGGCGCGGCCGATCATCCTGCTCGACAACGCCAAGGAAGGCTGGACGCTCACGAGCGCGGCGCTCGCGTCCGTGCTGACCGCCCACCAGTGGAAGGACCGCGTCCTCGGCAAGAGCGAGATGCTGTCCCTGCCGGTGACCGCGATGTGGCTCCTCACCGGCAACAACGTGAAGCTGTCGAAGGACCTCGCCCGGCGCTCGGTGCGCATCCGCATCACGCCGAGGGAGGACCAGGCGTGGCTGCGGGAGAAGTTCAAGCACGACCCGATCACCTCGTGGGCCACGGCCAACCGCGACGAGCTCGTGCGCGCGGCGCTCGTGCTCGTGCGGGCGTGGCTCGCGGCCGGGCGGCCCTCGGGGCGGGCGCGGCTGGGCTCCTACGAGCAGTGGGCCAACGTCATGAGCGGCCTGCTCGACGTGATCGGGGTGAAGGGCTTCCTCGGCAACATCAAGCAGCTCTACGAGGACGCCGACGTGGAGGGGGCCGCCTGGCGCGAGTTCACCACGGCCTGGTGGGAGCAGCACCGGGACGCGGAGCTGCGGATCTCCGACCTGGTCGAGCTGTGCGAGAAGCAGGACCTGATGCTCAACGTCCGGGGCGACGGCAGCACCCGCTCGCAGCAGAGCCGGCTCGGCCGCGCTCTCCAGGGTGCCCGCGACCGCGTGTTCGGCGACCTCCTGGTCTGCGTCCACAGCCGCGACCGCGACAAGCGCACGGTCTGCTCCCTCAAGAAGCTCGGCGCGACCGCTCCCGCCCCCGCGCCGGCCTCGCCCGACCCCGATCCGGTTGACGACCAGGACGACGACGAAGTCGATCCCTGGGCCTGACCCGTCGTCCTCCCGCCACCCCCGAAGCCCGACCGACCGCCGACGTGCGGAACATGCGGAACATCTGCGGAACATGCCGTCCCAATGTTCCGCAGCCAAAAGCGCAGCAGCGGCGGGCTGTTAGGTCGGGTTGCGGAACATGCGGAACTTACCCCCCCCTTACTCTTCACACGCGCGCACATATTTATTTTCCTTCTCTCTTCCTCCCGGAAATTTTTCCGCGCGCACCCGCGAAGATAGGGCCTTGAAGTTCCGCATGTTCCGCACTTGGCGACAAGTGCCCGTAGTTGCTCGACAAAGGCGTGCGGAACATGTGCGGAACATGGGCTGATGTTCCGCACCTCCGGGGCTCGGGCCTCCCGCCTCCAATCGCCTGTCCCAGTTCGCTGATCCAGGCCGCGTTTCCTCCACGACGGCGCCCCTCGGCGCCTCGAGGAGGACCGGATGGCGGCACCCGAGACAGCCCAGCCCGACGACAAGCCCGCGGGGATCACCTGCGAGCAGTACGTCCGCGGCGAGGGCAAGCGCTGCCGGCACTACCTGCCGAACGGCGCGTGCTCGCTGCCCGGCGAGTTCATGTGCGTCGAGTGGCTGAAGAAGAACGGCCAGCGTCCGCCGGCCCCGTCCAAGGACCTCTTCGGCAACCCGCTGCCGGACCCGCCCGCCAAGAAGCCGGCGAAGGCCCAGCCCGCGGTCGCTGAGAAGCCGGCCGTCAAGGTCGAGCAACCCGCCGACGTCGAGCCCACGCCCACGCCCCGTCGCGGCCTGACCACCGAGGACATCGAGTCGTTCAAGGCGCTCGGCGTCGAGGTCTGCGTCCGCTCCGACGACTACGGCGACCTCTGGCTCGTCCCCGCCTACACCGGCCAGCCCCGCAAGGAGATCACGCCCGAGCACCTGGCGACCATCGCCCGGGTGCTCGACGCATTCCCCGGGTCGCGGGTCGTGGCCTTCGACAAGAAGCCGCCGGCCGAGCCGGCGAACGAAGGGAGCCCCGCATGACCCAGTTCAAGAACGACCACCTCAGCTTCAGCCGGCTGACCCGATACGAGTCGTGCCCGCTCTCGTACCGGCTGCACTACATCGACAAGCACCAGCCCGAGCCCGGCATCGCCCTGCGTTTCGGCAAGGTCATCCACGCGGTCCTCGAGCGACTCGTCCGCGAGGCGGTCGACGACGAGCGCAGCGGACCGCTCTCCGAGGACCGGGCGCTCACGGTCTTCCGCGACGCCTGGACCGCCGACGGCCTCACCGGCATCGAGCTGTTCCAGGAGGGGATCGAGATCCTGCAGCGGTTCGTCCGCGAGCAGGGCGTGATCGAGCACCGGGACGTCCTGGCGGTCGAGAAGGAGTTCCGGCTGCCGGTCGGGCCGTTCACCGTGCTCGGCTTCATCGACCGCGTTGACTGCGTGGACGACGAGACGGTCGAGGTCATCGACTACAAGACCAACCGCCAGCTCTTCACCCGCGACGAGCTCGACACCAGCCTCCAGATGAGCCTGTACCACGTCGCGGCCCGCAAGCTCTGGCCGTGGGCGAAGAAGGTGAAGCTCACCTTCTGGATGCTGCGCCACGGGGTCCGCCAGGAGACCGAGCGCACGCCCGAGCAGCTCGACGCCGCGCTCGCCTACGTGGAGACGCTCGGCAAGCAGACCGAGGTCGCCACCTCCTTCCCGGCCCGCCTCAACACGAACTGCCCGTACTGCGACCACCGGGCCGGCTGCCCCGCCTACGCCGAGGCGCTCAAGGGCACGCGCGACTTCGTCTGCCCCGACCTCGCCGACCTCGAGGCCGTGGCCAAGGAGCGTGAGGAGGTCGCCCGGCTCGCGAAGGTCCTCTACGCCCGCAAGGAGGAGCTCGAGGCGGTGCTCAAGGCCCACCTCAAGGAGCAGGAGGAGCTGGTCCTCGGCGGCGTGAAGTACCGGATGTTCAACGCCACCAAGCTCGAGTACCCGCTCGCCGCCACCATCGAGAAGCTCGGCCAGGCGACGGGCAAGGCCTGGAACGACCTCGTCGGCGACCTCGCGGTCATCGACAACAAGGCGCTCGAGGACCTGCTCAAGAAGCTCGCGAAGCAGACCGACAAGAACCGCGTCGCGCTGCTCAAGGCCGAGCTCGAGGCCGGCGCCCGCAAGACGCAGATCCCGAGGTTCTGGGCGAAGGAGGTGTCCGCGTGAACGCCTCCCTCGAACAGCTCCTCGCCAACCTCCAGTTGGACGAGCGCGCGGTCGCCGAGGCCGCTCTCGTCCGGCTCGACCAGGGGCGGCCGGTCTACGGCCCGTGGCGGATCGACGACGGCCGCGACTACCCGAAGGAGGCCTTCGCCGAGGTCATCGACGCGCTCCACTACTGCGCGGCCGAGCTGGTGCGCCTCCGTCGCGCCCGGCCTCGCCCCGAGGGACGTCGGCTGCGCGTCTACGTCTGCCACCCGTTCGGCGGCGACCCCGAGGGCAACGCCCGCAAGGTGAAGGTCATCTGCCGCGCGGTCGTCGAGGGCGGCCACCTGCCGATCGCCCCGCACATCTACCTGCCCGCGTTCGTGGATGAGCGCGACGAGCGAGACCTCGCCATCACGCTCTGCCTCGAACTGGTCGCGGTCTGCGACGAGCTGCGGGTCTACGGCGGCACGGTCACCGGCGGGATGCGCCGGGAGATCGACCGCGCCGAGGCGCTCGGCATCCCCGTCCGCTTCGTCGCCCCGGAGGCCCGGTCATGAGCGGCGCGCACTCCAGACGCAAAGGGGCCGAATGGGAGCGCGAGCTGGTCCACCGCTTCCGCGAGGCCATGCCCGACGCCGAGGTGAAGCGCGGGCTCCAGTACCGCTCGGGCGAGGAGGCGCCGGACGTGGACGTCCCGTGCTTCTTCGTCGAGGCCAAGCACCACCACCGCACCAACGTCCGCGCCGCCCTCGAGCAGGCCACGGTCGCGTCGCCGAAGGGACGCTGGCCGATCGCGGTCTGCAAGGACGACCGCAAGTCGCCGCTCGTGGCGATGGACCTCGAGGACTTCCTCGACCTCCTCGCCGAGTGGTGGAGGGGGTGCCGCAGGTGAGCAGCACCTTCCGGGCGACGTTCGACGCCATGCGCACCGAGGTCGGGACCGGCTCGTGCCGCGAGTTCGACGAGGCGAAGCCCCGTCACCGCTGCCTCGCCCGGCACGCGACGGTCCTCTCGGTGCTCGCCGCCATGAGCGACGAGTCGCCCGCCGGCTGGGTCGAACGCGAGGCGCTCACCCGCGCCCTCATCGCCGAGCACCAGGCGACCTCGAGGTCGTTCTGGGCGTCGGCGTTGCTCGTCGCCTACTACCCGATGCTGAGCCGCCTCCGTCATCGGATCTGGGGCGAGGCGCTCGACCGCGACGACCTCGACCAGCTCGTCATCTCCTGCTTCCTCCAGGTCGTCGCCTCGTTCCCGCTCGCGGAGGTCACCGATCGCACCGCGCTCAGGCTGCGGCAGCGAACCGAGCGCCGCGTGTTCAAGGCCGTCCGGCTCGAGCAGCAGCTCCAGCGCGACCGCGCCGAGCTGGACGAAGCCGCGGAGCCCTCGGTCGCCCCGTTCGACGAGGAGCAGCCCGAGGCGACACCGGAGACCGACCCCGAGGAGACGGTGGCGATGCTCATCGACCTCGCGGGGCAGCACCTGCCCGGGCAGAACCTCGACCTCGTCGTCGCGACCATCCTGAAGCGGGAGCGGCTGCGCCACTACGTGAAGCGGGTCAACGGCGACGAGCAGCCGCACGAACGGGTCTACCAGCGGCTCAAGCGCCGCCGCACCCGCGCGGTCAACCGCCTGCGCGACCTACTCGAGTCCGCGCTCGGTCCCCGTTCCGACTCCTGCGCCCTTTGACCCTCCGGGAGCCCCGCGCGGAGGAACGCAGTGACCAAGAAGAACACCGACGCCGAGGCGAAGAAGAACGGCCGCCCGCGCAAGGGCGACGGGCCGAAGGTGAACTACGACGAGCTGGACCGGATGCTCGTGCTCGGCGAGCTCGTGCCCTCTCCCGACGGCGGCGAGCCCGCCGTGAACTACCCCTCGTACCGCGAGCTGGCGAAGCGCTATGGCGTCTGCCACAGCGTCGTCGCGGACTACGCCAAGAAGCACGACTGCCTGCGCCGGCGCGACCGCGCCCGCGAGCGGCTGCTGGCGAAGACCGAGGAGAAGCTCCTCGAGCTGCGTGCCGAGGCCATCGCGTTCTCGAAGGAGGACGCCGTCGCCACGATCGACGAGTACCTGATCGCGTTCCGCGAGGCCGTCGCCGAACGCAAGGTGCGGGTGGACAGCCCGAGCGACTTCAACATCATGCTGCGCCTCAAGGAGTTCATCCTGGGCGGCGCTGACTCCCGCCAGGAGGTCCACGCGGCGCTGTCGCTCGAGGAGCTGCAGGCCCGCCACCGCGAGATGCTCAAGGCGGTCGAGGACGCGAGCGAGGACGAGCGGGGTAGCACTCTCGGCGCCGCGAAATCGCTCGCCGCTGGTGAACAGCGGGAGGACGACAACCCCCCGCCTCCCTCCCTCGCGACTGGCCCGGGAGAACCGCACGGTCGGCCCGGGCCCGACGCGCAGCAGACACCGCCGGACGGCGACGACGAGGCCGCCGTCGCGGCCCACGTTGGCCCGAGTGGCGACGAGGAGGAGCCGTGAAGGCCTGGCGGCCAGGCCCGATCGCCGGCGCGCGTACCGCCGAGAAGAGCAGAAAGCGGCGGTTCGCCGCGCGGGCGGCTCGCAGGAATGCGGAGTTGCGGCGCGGAGTTGGCGCGCCCCTCGCGGTGGCCAACCGCCGCTTTCCTCTGCGTTTCGCGGGCGGGTGGTCCCTCGGAGGTCATCATGCCTACCTCTGCCCACAGCCGGGGGGAGGGTCGGATTTTCGTGCCGGGCAGCCCGCTGGCTCGGATGCTCGTTCCCCATCCCGAGAAGGCCAGATCCGGGAAACCGAACGGGGTGCCCCCGGACAACCGAGCGGGCGGTTCCCGGTGGCCGTGTTCGGTTTCGAGGTGCAAGTAGGTCCCCGGTACTCAGCAGGGCAGGTCGCGGACGGCGCGGACGAGGTCCTCGTCGGAGGGATGGGCGTAGATGGACGTGGTCAGGATCGACTTGTGCCGTGCGAACCGCTGGGTCATCCGGATGTCCTTGGTGCGGCGGTAGAGCGTCGAGCAGGCGCTGTGCCTCAGCGAGTGGAACGAGAGGTGCCGCTCGAACCCGGCGCGCTCCTGCCAGGTCGTGAAGTTCTCCCGGAGCTGCCGGCTCGACAGGCGCTTGCCGAGGCGGCTCACGAAGACGGGCGCGTCCGGGGCGAGGCTCTCGCCCTGGTGCCGTTTCCAGGAGCGCAGCTTCTCCAGCTTCGCCCGCACGAGGTCGGGGAGCACCACCTCCTGGATCGCGGGCTCGTCGGCGCTGCGCTTGAACACCCGCAGGGTCACCCGCCGCTTGGCGCGGCCCTCGTCGTCGAAGACGTCGCCCATGTCGAGGGCGAGCAGCTCGTGCTCGCGCAGGCCCGTGCCCAGCGCGAGGCTGATGATCACGTGGTCGCGGAAGCCGTCGCGGTGCTCGCCCGTGACCTTGAGCAGGAGCTTCTGCTCGAGGTCGGTGAGCGTGCGCGGCGGCTTGGCGATGGCATCGGCGTACGCGGTCATGGGTTCACCTCCTGGCCGTTCGTCACGCTCCCATACAGGCGTCGTACCGCCGCAAAGGCAAGGCAAGCGGCGGTTCGCGCGGCGGTGAGGTCATGACCGGCGTGGTCGTGAAGCAGGCCGAGTCGGACCTCGGCGCGTGGCTCGGCACCGAGTGGGGCTTCGTCGGCGGCCTGTGCCGCTACGACGGCGAGCCCGTGAAGCCCGAGGCCTACCAACTCGCGTTCCTGCGCAACCGCTCGCGCTTCCGCTGGGTCACCAAGAGCCGCCAGGTCGGCTACTCGTTCGTCTTCGCGCTCGAGGCGTTGGCCCGCTGCCACCTGCGCGACGGCCACACGGCGGTCTTCGTCTCGTTCAACCAGGAGGACGCGAAGGAGAAGATCCTCATCGCCCGCCAGGTGTTCGAGGAGCTGCCGCTGGCGTACCAGAAGCGGCTCGTCGTGGACTCGAAGACGGAGCTGGCCTTCGAGTCGAACGGCTCGGGCCGCCGGCTCTCGCGCATCCTGTCGGTGCCGTCGAAGCCGCCGCGCGGCAAGAAGGGCGACTGCTACCTCGACGAGCTCGCGCACTACGTGAACGACCGCGAGGTCTACACCGGCTCGACCGCGCTCATCCTGCGCTCGCGCGGCCAGCTCACGGGCTGCAGCACGCCGCTCGGCCGGCGCGGCATCTTCTGGGAGATCGCCTGCGAGGAGCTGCGCAAGTACCCGCACCACACCCGGCAGGATGTGCCGTGGTGGCTCTGCTCGTTCTTCTGCCACGACGTGAAGCGCGCGGCGGTCGATGCCCCGGCCATGCCGACGGAGGAGCGCGTGGCCGCCTTCGGCCGGCAGCAGGTGATCGAGCAGCTCGACTCGCTGCCGCTCGACGACTTCCAGCAGGAGTTCGAGGGCCGCTTCGTCGACGAGAGCTACAGCTTCTTCCCCTACGAGCTGATCCTGCCCTGCACCGACGCCGACCTGGCGCTGGCCGACGACTTCACCGACCTGCCGTTCCCCGAGGGGCGGCTCGTGGCCGGCTTCGACGTCGGCCGCACGCGCGACCGCTCGGAGCTGGCGCTGTTCGAGGACGTCGGCGGCCGTTTCGTCTGCCGCCTCCTGCGCCGCTACGACCAGGTGCCGTTCGCCGAGCAGGAGGCCGACCTGAGGCGCATGCTCGGTTCGCTCCCCGTCGCGCGCCTGTCGATCGACCGGAGCGGCATCGGGATGAACCTCGCCGAGAACCTGACCCGCGACTTCCCGCAGGTCGTCGGCGAGGCCTTCTCGAACGAGTCGAAGGAGCGCTGGGCGACGGACCTCAAGATCCTGCTCCAGCGCAAGGACATCGCGCTCCCGCGCGACCGCGACCTCGTCGCGCAGGTCCACTCGATCAAGCGCCGCGTGCTGCCCTCGGGCAAGGTCAGCTTCGACGCCGAGCGCAGCGCCCGCGGCGGTCACGCCGATCGCTTCTGGGCCATCGCGCTCGCCTGCCAGAAGGAGCGCGGGCCCGGGCCGTCGCGGGGCGTCGAGATCGGGGTGCGGGTGCTGGGGTGAGAGGTCAATCGTCGTGGCAGGCGCCGCCGCAGCCGCAGTCCTCGCCGCGCCAAGCCTCACGGCCTTCGGCGACGAGGAACCAGGTCATGCCGAGCGCGGCCACCGGGTCTGCCCACCACCAGCCGAGGGCGGCGTTCAGAGCGATGCCGACAAGAGTGATCAAGGACAGCCAGAAGCATGCGGTCGTCTGAAACGAATCAGCCTCCAGCGCCCGGCTTCCCAGGCGGCGGGCGGTCCTGCGCTTCGCACGCGCCAGCCACCACATCACGGTAAGGGACAACGACGTGATGGCGATGCCGACCAAGGAAGGCTCGGGCCGCTCCCGCGTGATTAGTGCCTTGGTCGCGTCGAACGCGACGTAGGCCGCGAGCAGGAACAGCGAGAGCCCGACGAGCTTGTGCGCCCGCTGGTCCAGCCGATCGACCTCCTCGGGGTCACGCGCCCGGCGCTCGGCGCGCAGACGCCAGATCAAGATCAGGCCCGACGTCGTTTCGACAAAGCTGTCGATGCCGAAGCCGAGCAACGCCACGCTGCCGGCGGCCAGGGCGGCGGCGACGGAAACGACGCCCTCGACGATGTTCCAGCCGACGGTCAGGTACTCGAGTCGCAACCCTTGTTTCACCAGCGCCGGCCTCTCGGAACCGTGGCAGCCGGACGCGCACTGGCAATTGGAACCCTCGGCGATGCCGGTGCCGGGAGCCTCGTTGCCGCGCTCCTCAGGCATGGGCGCTCCCTTCGCAGTCCGCGGTCAAGCAGCCTTCACTCGCGACCTCGACCTGCAGCGTGACGTGGCCAATCTCGAACTTCGCCTCCAGGGTCGCCAGCACGGCCATCCGAAGCGCGGCCACATCGGCCCCGGCGCCGACCACGAGGTGCGCCGTCAGCGCCGGCTCCCTACTTCCGAGCGACCACACATGGAGATCGTGAACGGACACGACGCCCGGCTCGGCGAGCAGCGCGCTACGGATGCGGTCGAGAGAGAGATGCCCGGGCACGCCCTCCATCAGGATGTGCCCGGCCTCGCGCACCAGAATCCAGGTCCGGGGCAGGACCCACAGGCTGATGAGCACCGCGATGAGCGGGTCGGCGACGGTCCACCCGGTTACCTTGATGACCGCCGCCGCGATGATCACGCCGACGGAGCCGAGCATGTCGCTCCAGACCTCGAGGTAGGCGCCCTTCACGTTCAGGCTCTCCCCGCTGCCGGACTTCAGCAGCAGCATCGAGACCAGGTTCACGACCAGCCCGCCGACCGCGATGACGAGCATGCCGGTCGATGCAATCGGCGACGGCGTGCGGAACCTGCCGACGGCCTCCCAGAAGATGTAGCCGGCCACCACGAAGAGGAGCACTCCGTTGATGAGCGCCCCGAGCGCCTCCATGCGCGCGTAGCCGAACGTGCGCTTGGCGTCCGGCGGCCTGCGAGAAAGCCGAACCGCCACGAGCGAGATCACCAACGCGAACACGTCCGTCGCCATGTGCGCCGCGTCCGAGATAAGGGCCAAGCTGTTCGTGAGCAGCCCGCCCACGACCTCGGCCACCAGGAAACCGGCGGTCAGACCGAACGCCCACCAGAGGGGGCGCTCGTGCTTCACCTCCGCGCGGTGATGTTCGTGTTCTCCGCTCATGCGTACCACCTTCCTCCGTTCGCTCCGGGACGGCTCGCTCACCGCCCGTCGGAGCGTTCCGGAGCCGGGGCAGTTGTCCTCGCCACGTTCTCACCGCAGTCGAAGGTGCCGTCCACGGCCGTGCAGCCGCTGTCGTGGACCGCCAGCATGAGCCGGGAGCTGCCCGCCGGCACCGCCTTGAGTTTCGTGCGAAACGAGGCGCCGTACCAGCCGTGCTGCTTGGGGCTCGTGCTCCGCTTCAGGGGCAGGCTTTCGGCCAAGAGGTCCTGCCCTTGCCGGTCCTTGATCGCCACGTCGACGTGCTCGTCCCGCACGCAGTACCCGTGGCGATGCTCTACCTTGCCGTAGACGACGAGCTCGCCCTCGTCCTCGTCGGCACGCACGTAGGTGATGCGGTGGAAATCGCTCTCCGCGACGCTCACCACGAGCTTCGAGTCGTTGGACACGTAGGGGAGCGTCGTCGCGCATCCCCCCAGCGCCACGGTCACCGCCGCCGCACCGAGCAAACGAAATTTCAGTAGATCCATGGAATGTACCTCCAGCTTCTGCCGGCGTAGGCGCGATATGCCTCGCCGTGCATATTCACCAGGTGCTCCTCCTCGGCGCGCACCTGGAGCTCCATCACGACAAAGAACAGGACCGCGAAGCTGGCGACCAGCGTCGTCGGCCAGATGATCCACAGGCCCAGATTGACCAGATGCAGACCGAGGTACGTGGGATTGCGAACGCGGCGATAGATGCCGCCGGTCACGAGGTCCGTGCGGCGGTCGACATCGATGCCGACCCGCCACGCGGAGCCCATCGTCGCCTGCGCGGCCGCGCACACGGCAAGCCCCGCGACACCAAGGACGGCCCCGGCCACGTCGAACCACCAGGGGTCGAGCGCGGCCACCCGCACCAAGGGCGGCCAGGCGTCGGGTGCCCCCGCGTGAAGCCCGATGACGAGGACGACCAGGCCGGTCATGACTCGCAAGAGTCTCGCGAAGTACCGCTGCACCGGCGTCGTCGCCATGTGGATCACCTCGGGGTCGACGCCTGTACGACGCCGGTCGCGGTGTCGCTTCAGTCGCCACAGTGCCAGGTAGCCGACGAAGAGCGACACCACCTCAGCGGCTTCGACGAGACGGTGCGTGGTCATGGCCGGCCCCATCACACCGCACCCGCACCGCGCTCGCCGGTGCGGATCTTCACGACGTCCGCGACGTCGTAGAGGAAGATCTTTCCGTCGCCCGCGAGCCCGGTGCGGGCGGCTCGGGCGATGGTCTCGATCACCTTCTCAACGAGCGCATCCGGAACGACGACCTCGAGCTTGGCCATCTTCGCCTCGCCGGTGAGGTCGGGAGTCTCGCCGCCGGGGTCGTTACGGTTGAAGCCGTAGACCATCGACATGGTGATGCCCGGCAGGTGCGGCAGCTCCTGGAGGCTGTCGATGACCTTGTCGAGCATGTTGCGCTTCACGATCGCTTTGATCTCCTTCATGGCCGTCTCCTACAGCTCGACGCCGGCCTTGGCCGGTGCGAAGCGGGTTGCAAACAGTGAGTAGATGGTGGGCAACACGATGAGCGTCAGCAGCGTCGAGGTGACGAGGCCGCCCATGACCACCACCGCGAGGGGCTTCTGGATGTCCGCCCCGGAGCCGGTCGCGTAGAGCATCGGCAGGTGGCCGATGAAGCTCGTGAGCGCGGTCATCAGCAGTGGCCGGAAGCGGAGGTCACAACCCTTGGTGACCGTGTCCGCCACCGACTCTCCCTGCTCGCGGAGCTGACGGAAGAAGGCGACGAGGACCACGCCGTTCTGGACCGCGATGCCGAGCAGCACGATGAAGGCGACCGCCGCGGACACCGAGACCGGCATCCTGAACGCCACCACCGCGATGACCCCGCCGACGAGCGCGAACGGCAGGTTGAGCAAGACCAGCAAGGCGTTCCAGATCGATCCGAGCGCCATGTAGAGCAGCACCATGATCAGCAGGAGCGCGATCGGCACCACGATGGCGAGCTGACGCATGGCCCGTTGCTGGTTCTCGAACTGCCCGCCGTACTCGACGTAGTAGCCGGACGGCAGCTCCTTCACGAGCGGCGCGAGCTTCTGCTGAACCTCGCCCACGAAGCCACCGAGGTCGCGGCCGCGGATGTTCGCCTCGGCCACCACCCGCCGCATGCCGTTCTCGCGGCTCACCTGCGCGGGCGCCTCCACAACCTGGAAGTCGGCAATCTGCGCGAGCGGCACGCGCTCGCCGCCGGGGGCCGTGACCAGCAACCGCTCGAGCTCCGGGATGTCGCCGCGGGCCGACTCCGGGAACCGCACGACCACCGCAAACCGGCGCTGCTCCTCGATCAGGGTCGTGGCCTTCTTGCCCGCGACAGCCGTCTCGATGACGGCGTTGACGTCCCCGATCTTGATGCCGTGCCGCGCCACGGCCTCCCGGTCGATGACCACGTCGAGCTGGGACATGCCCGACACCTGCTCGACCTTCACATCCCGCGCTCCCTCGATGCCGCCCAGGGTCGCGGCCGCGCGGTCCGCGAACTGCTTGAGCACGGCGAGGTCGGGCCCGAAGACCTTGATCGCGAGGTCACTCTTCACGCCCGAGATGAGCTCGTTCACGCGCAGCGCGATGGGCTGCGAGAAGGAGAAGCGCAGACCCGGGATCTCGGCGAGGTCCTTCTGGATGGCCTCGACCAGCTCGGCCTTGTCGCGCCCGGTGCCCCATTGCTTGCGGGGCTTGAGCATGATGAAGACATCAGTCTGCTCCGGGCCCATCGGGTCCTCGGAGATCTCGGCCCGCCCGGTCTTGCTCACCACCGTTTCGACCTCGGGGAACTTCCGCAGGCGCTGCTCCATGAACGTCGCGACCTTGACCGAGCCGTCGAGCGAGGCGTTCGGGTGCCGCACCACGTTGACGGCAATCGATCCCTCATCAAGATCGGGCATGAACGTGGTGCCCATGAACGGGAGGAGCGCCAGGGAAGCAACGAGCACGCCGCCCGAGATTCCGAGGGTCACCGCTGGGCGCCGCACGGCGCGACTGAGTAATCGCACGTAGGCCCTGTGGAAGCGGCGGATGAAGCCGAACTCCTTCTCCGGGACCTGCTTGAGGAAGACATCGGAGAGGACCGGGATGACGGTCAACGCCACGACGAGCGACACCAGGAGAGCGATGAGCATCGTCGCGGCGAGCGGGGCGAACATCTTCCCCTCGATGCCCTGGAGCGTGAACAGCGGCACCAGGATGATCGCGATGATGAGCACCGAGAAGGCGACCGGCCTCGCGACCTCGACGAGAGCCTCGGCCACCACCCGGCGCTTGTGTTCCTTCTCTGTCCGGTGCGCCAGATGCCGCCGGATGTTCTCGACCACCACGATCGACGCATCGACCACCATGCCGACGGAGAACGCGAGGCCGCCCAGGCTCATCAGGTTCGAGCTGATGCCCGCCGAGCCCATGAAGATGAAGCTCACCAGGAAGGTCAGCGGCAGTGAGAACACGACGATGAGCGCGGTCCGGAACTCGGCGACAAAGAGGAAGAGGATGAGAATGACGAAGATGCCACCCTCGAGCAGCGCGTCGACCACGGTCTTGATGCACGCCTCGATGAGCGAGGTCCGGTCGTAGAAGACGTTGAGCTTCACCCCCTCGGGGAGCGTGCCCTGGATCTTGCCAATCGACTCCTTGACCCGGCTCACGACGTCCCCTGAGTTCGCGCCCTTGAGCATGATGATCATGCCCGCCACCGCCTCGCCCTCGCCGTCGCGCGAGACGGCGCCCTGTCTGGGCTCGGCGCCGATGACGACGTCGGCGACGTCCCTCAGGTAGACCGGCGAGCCGTCCTTGGACTTGAGGACGATGCGCTCGATGTCGGGGATGTCCTTCATCAGGCCCACGCCGCGCATGTAGAGCTGCTCCCAGCCCCGCACCACGACGCCGCCGCCCGCGTTGGCGTTCCCCTGCTCGACCGCCTCGACGACCTCGTTGACCGTGAGGTCGTACTTGAGGAGCTTCTCGGGCGAGATCAGCACCTGGTACTGCTTGACCTCGCCGCCGAAGCTGTTGACCTCGTTGACCCCTGGTATGGGCTTGAGCAGCGGCGCCACGATCCAGTCCTGGACCGTGCGCAGCTCCATCGCGCTCTTGCCTTCTCCCTCCAGCGTGTACTGGAGGATTTCACCAAGACCCGTGGAAATCGGGCCGAGCTCGGGCTCGACGCCAGGGGGGAGCTCCTCGCGCGCCATGCTGAGGCGCTCGAAGACGACTTGCCGGGTCCAGTAGGTGTCGACGCCGTCCTCGAAGATGATGACCACCTGCGACAGCCCGGCCTTGGAGAGCGAGCGTACTTGCTTCACGCGCGGCAGGCCTCGCATGACCTGCTCGATCGGGTAGCTGACGCGCTGCTCCACGTCGACGGCGGCCAGCCCCGGAGCCTTCGACAGGATCATGACCTGGGTGTTGGTGACGTCGGGGAATGCATCGATCGGCAGGTGCAGCCACGCCATCACGCCCGCCGCAATGAGGACCGCGGTGGCGAGGAGCACGAGGAGACGGTTCTTTAGCAAAAAGGTGATCTGTTTCATGGCGATCTCCCTTCTTCAGTCCGCGCATCCCGCGCCCATCTTCGAGCGCAGGACGTCGGACTTCATGAGGAAGGCGCCTTCGGCCACGACGACCTGCGACGGCTCGACGCCCTTCTTGATTTCGGCCCAGCCGGCCCACCGCCGTCCCACGACGACGGGGCGCCGGACGTAGTAGTCGCCCTGGTAGTGGACGAATACGAACGAGCGGCCCTCGTCCTCGAGGACGGATTGCCTCGGCAGGGCCATGGTCTCCTCCGTGCCCGGCAGGAAGACCTTGACCGCCGCGAACATCCCCGCGAGCAGGCGGCCGTCCTCGTTCTTGACCTGAACTCGGACCTTGACCGTCCGCGAGGACTCGTCCATTGCCGGGCTGACCAGATCGACCGTTCCGGCGAACTCCTCGCCCGGGTAGGCCTTGACCGAGATCGTCGCCGCGAGCTTCTGGGCGGCCTGGCCCTTCTTCACCGCGGCGATGTCCCGCTCGTACAGATCGGCCCAAACCCAGACCGCCGTGTTGTCGCCCACGGTCAGGAGCGCTTCCTCCGTCTTGGCCACCTCGCCGGACACCGCGTGCATCACCAGCACCGTGCCGTCCATCGGCGCTCGCAGGACGATGCGCCCGCCCTCGGTCCCTCCCGTACCGAGGCGGTTGAGCTTGCTACGCGCGCCCGTCGCGCGGATCTCGGCCGCCTCCAGTTCCTGCTTCGCCTGGAGGTACTCCTTTTCGGAGGAGATGTTCTCCTTTCGCAGCTCGGACACTCGCTCGAAGTTGCGGCGCGCGAGGGTCAGCATGCCTTGCGCTTCGAGGTAGGCGGCTTGCCCTTCGCCGACCGCGACGCTCTCGATCTCGAGGAGCGGCTGCCCCTTCTTGACCTGATCTCCGAGCGCGACGTGGACCGTCTTGATGATGCCCTCGACCTGCGTGCTCACGTGGCCGACCCGTCGCTCGTCGAAGCGGACCTCGCCGGTGAGCGCAATCGGCACGGCGACCTTCTGCCGTTCGGCCTTGGTAGTGGTGAAGAGGCCACCCTGCGTCAGGGAAGCGGGAGCACGAACGAAGCCCGTCTCGTAGCGGCACTCGTCGCACTCGTAGGTCTTCTTCTTGTGCTCGCAGGTGAGACCGACCAGCTCGGGGATCGGCCGGTCCAAATCCGAGGGCTCCTTGCCCTCGGGGCCCTCGCCGTGCTCGGCATGGCCTCCTTCGCCCTCGTGGGACGCATGGTCGTCGGCTTTCGCCGCCGGAACAGGCGTACCTTCGGCCGGGTTCTTCTTGTTGCAGGACGCGCTCGCGGCCACCAGGGCCAACGAGAAGACTAGGATGAAGATGCGGCTGTTCATTTGGGCTCCTCTCCGACGAGCGCGCCGAGGCGGCTGCAGTCGATCTGGGCTTGCGCGAGCGCGCTCAGGTAGAGGCGGCGCGAATCAAGCAAAGTGCGGCGGGCATCGATGACCTCGAGCAGGCTCGCCTCGCCGAGTTGGTACGTCTTCTCCATGGTTGACGCCGCTGTCTCGGAGCGCGGCACCACGTTGTTCCTGAACCGTGTCGCGGTCGCGACCGACGCTTGGCAAGCCGCCTGGGCGTCGACCACGGAGGCCTGAAGCTCCAGGCCGGTGGCCTCGGCATGTTTGCGGCTGGCGGCCAGTCTGGCTTCCGCCTGGGCGATGCGACCGGAGTTCCAGTTCCAGAGCGGCAGGTCGACCGTGAGCCCGACACCGTAGGCCCGCCGGTCCAGCTCGTAGCTCGTGAAGCCCGTAAGACCGAACGCGGGCACGCGAGCCAGCTTCTCGGTGTCGAGCTCGGCCTCGAAGAACCGCGTCCGCGCCCTGGCGACTGCAAGGGACGGATGGGCGATCCGCGCCTTGGACAGGGCCGCGTCGCGATCGAGCGCCACCGGGAGACTATCGAGATCGGCGGTCAGCACCAGCGTCTGTCCCGCGGGTACGCCGAGCCATAGCGCGAGCTCGGCGCGACGGGCCTTGAGCGAGACGCGCGCCGCCTCGAGCTCGCTCGTGACCTTCTCGAGCTCGATCTCGACCCGGGTCGCCTCGACGGGGCGGACCTCGCCCTTCTCCACTCGCTTCCTCACGGTTTCGACGAGCGCCAAGGTCTGCGCCTCGAGCGCCTCGAGGGATGCGACCCTGGCCTGTTCGTAGGCGAGGTTCCAGAACAGGGTCCGGAGCTGGAGCAGGACGTCCCGGCGCAGCGCCTTGGTTTCGGCCAGGGCGACGTCGACCTCTGCCTCGGCCGCGCTGATGCGCGACCCGCGCTGCGCGATCCAACCCAAGGGGATGGTCACGGCGAGGCCCCACTCGACACGGGAGGCGCCACCGGTCCTGGCGACGCCCTGGCCGACGTTGCCTTCCAGGGTCGGGTTGGGCACGGCGCCAGCGGCGTCGACGCCGCCCCGCGCGGCGTCGACCTGGAACTTGCCCGCGGAGAGCCGCGGGTGCTGATCGACCAGGCGGACGACGTCAGGCCAGGTCAGGTTGACGGTTGCGGACGAACCGTCCGCGATTTCGGCCGGCGGAACCGAATCGGGCTGACCCGGGCCGGCCATCGCCGGGCTCGCCGAGAGGAGAACTACAAGTAGGAGCTGACCGCGCCTCCAGCGGGAGGCGCGTTTGAGAACGCAATGCATCTTCGAATACCTGCCTTTCGATGACGCCCGCGAGGGACGTCCGGGTTGCGCCAAGCCATCGGCTCGCGTTGCACGGGGGCACGCGAGCGCAACGGCGCCTTCTCAAAGGGAAGGCGTTAGGCGCGGGGCGGGTGGAAGATGCGGAAGTGGACGTCCTTCGGATGAAGGTCGTCGTACACGCTCAGATTCAGCTCATCCGAGTCGGGAGGAGCTGGCGCGAGCTGCTGCGGGACAAACAGGGTCGTGGCCGCGTGACCCGGACAGCAGGTACACGCGCAGGCCGGGCCGCAGGGATGGCCCTTGTCGTCGGGATCGGGACAGGGCGAGCCCTCGGTGTGGCTGATCTGATCCCCGCTCGCCCAGGATCGCAGCACCTCGCCCGCGGTCGCCGAAACCATGCCGGCGACGAAGACAAAGAGGACGAGAACGGCGACACGCTGGAGTTTCATGCGCGCGCCCCCTGTTCTGCCAGGTGGCGTGCGCAGTCGTCGAGAAGAGAGACGATGAACGGCGAGTGGAGCGAGTAGTGGACGAGCTTGCCCTCGGACCGCGAGCGCACGATGCGGAGATCCTTGAGCTGGTGGAGCTGGTGCGAGGTCGCCGAGACCGACAACCCGACCGCCTCGGAGATCTCACAGACGCACATCTCGCCGCTGGCGAGCGCCCTGATCAGCCGCACGCGGGTCGGGTGCGCGAGCATCTTGAAGGTGTCGGCGATCTCCTGCGCCTGCTCACTGGGCGGAAGCGCGGCCCTTCCGCGACGCACGCGCTCCTGGTCCACGGAGAAGACACCACAATGCTCGTCCGCACCGGCCTTGCCGTGCGTTCTTGCGAGTGCGGCTGTCTTCCTTCGTGCCATGAGCGATTCATTACCTCACTTGAGCAAGTATAGAAACGTTCTGCCTGCTTGTCAACCCATTCCAGTCCAACCCGTCGATTTGGCCAGGGTTTCAACCGCGGCGGGCCTGGGAATATTCCCGCCTCTGTCCCCGCTTCGACCGCCCGCGGCTTTGCCTCTCCGGAACCACTCAGGGAGGCGACCCATGAAGTCCTGGTACGAGAGCAAGACGATCTGGTTGGGCCTGGCGACTATCGCGACCGCGGTGGTGTCGGCGGTGGCGGGCGGCGCGGGCTGGCAGCAGGCAATCCTCGCCGCCGTCGGCGCAGCGAACATCTTCCTGCGCACGCAGACCGACAAGCCGGTGGGGAAGTAGCTGTCCCCGTCGTCGCGTGACGGTGCTTTGCACTCACGGAGGCGGGGCGGTGGACCCAGGCCGGTTCACGATCCCGTGGGCTCCCAGACCCGGCGACAAGGGTTGACCGGCCCCGCCTCCACTTGCTCGGGAGAGCCCGCGATGGAGCGCACGCTGCACGTCTTCGTCATCCCCAACGGCCAGCCGCCGGCCGGGCCGCCCAAGCCCGCCCGCGCGCTCACGGTCGCGGCCCCGAGCCTCGACGGGCTGCGCGAGGCCGCCCGCGAGAAGCTCGCGGCCGAGGGCTACCGCGTCCGCTCGCTGTCGTTCGGTCCGAAGGGCCTCGTCGCCTACGTCGAGGCCGCGCGATGACCGATGAGCGGGAAGCACGGGCCTCGGACGAGCGCGTCCAGACCATCCTGAAGGCTGTGGTGCTGGGTGCCCGGGTCCAGGACCCGGCGAGCCTCGCCGCCGGCGAGGACCTCTCTGCGGCCTTCGCGTCCGCCGGTGCGCTCGTGCCGCCCTACGACCCCGAGGCGCTCTGCCTGGTCCTCGAGCACTCGAACTCGCTGCGCCAGAACGTCGACGCCTACGCCACCAACATCGACGGCTTCGGCCATCGGCTGGAGCCGGCCATCGACTTCGACGCCGAGGACGCCGACCAGCGCGTCGCCGACTGCGTCGCGCTCGAACGCCAGGCGGCGAAGGAGCGGGGTGACCTCGGGGCCGATGCTCTCGTCGAGCCGACCGGAGAGGAGGTTACGGCCCGCAAGCGCGAGCTGATGCTCCTCGCCCGGGTCGAGAAGGCCCGCCTCCAGTCGTTCTTCGACTTCTGCTGCTTCGACCACTCGTTCGTGGACCTGCGCCGCCGCACCCGCCAGGACCTGGAGGTCACCGGCAACGCGTACTGGGAGGTGTTGCGCAACAACCGCGGCGAGGTCGCCCGGCTCGTCCACGTCTCGGCGCAGTCGGTGCGGCTCCTGCCGCTCGACCCCGCGCCCGTGGAGGTCGAGGAGAAGGTCCGCATCTCGCCGGTCGCCTACGAGACCGTGTCGGCCCGGCGCCGCCTGCGCCGGTTCGTGCAGATCCAGGGCGTCGAGTCGGTGTTCTTCAAGGCGTTCGGCGACCCGCGGGTCGTCTCGAAGAAGACGGGCGAGGTGTTCGCCGACGCCGGGATGCTGCTGCGCACCCGGCCGGACGACGCTCCCGCCACCGAGCTGCTGCACTTCTCCATCCACTCCCCGCGCTCGCCCTACGGCGTGCCTCGCTGGGTCGGAACCCTCCTGGCCGTCCTCGGCTCGCGGCAGATGGAGGAGGTGAACTTCCTCTACTTCGAGAACAAGAGCGTGCCGCCGCTGGCGCTGCTCGTCTCCGGGGGAAAGCTCTCCGAGCCCTCGATCCCGCGCATCGAGCGGTTCATCGAGGAGAACCTCAAGGGCAAGAACAACTTCCACAAGGTGCTGATCCTGGAGGCCGAGGGCGGGAGCGGCTCGGGCGAGAACGCCCGGGCCAAGATCGAGCTGCGGCCGCTCACCGACGCCCAGCAGCAGGACGCGCTCTTCCAGCTCTACGACGAGCGCAACATCGACAAGGTCGGCAGCGCCTTCCGGTTGCCGCGCCTGCTGCGCGGCGAGAGCAAGGACTTCAACCGGGCCACGGCCGAAAGCGCGCTGCGCTTCGCCGAGGACCAGGTCTTCCAGCCCGAGCGCGACGAGTTCGACTTCCTCATCAACCGCAAGCTCCTCGCGGACATGGGCATCCGCTTCTGGCGGTTCCGCTCGCAGACGCCGGTGACCCGCGACCCCGAGCGCATGACCGCGATGGTCGAGCGCCTGGTGCGGGTCGGCGTGCTCACCCCGGAGGAGGGACGGCTGCTGGCGAGCGACATCTTCAACCGCGACTTCCGCAAGATCAGCGACGACTGGGTCAAGCGCCCGATCACCCTCACGCTCGCCGGCATCCAGACGGGCGTCGAGGATCTGCGGGCCCACACCGCGAAGGGCTCCCTCCTCGACGACGCCCGGCACCTCCTGCACCTGCGCGAGGAGCTGGACGCCGAAGAGACGCGCCTCGCCGAGGAGCGGCTGAACCTCGCCCGGCGGTATCTCGCCGGGGACGACGTTGTCCGCATCGAGGTGCCGCGCGACGAGCTGGCCTCGTGGTTCGAGGAGGAGAAGGCCCGCGATGAATGGCGCTGACCTCCAGCGAGCCTGGGTCCGCCAGGCCGAGCTCGACGCCGAACGGGGCGTGATCGAGTGCCGCGTGTGCAAGGCGCGGGTCGGCCTCGACCAGGCGATCACGATCTGGCGCAACGGCACGCTCGTCTTTGCGGTCTGCGACGGCTGCGCCGCCGACCACGAGATCCTCATGCGGCCGACCGAGGCCGGCATCGAGGTTCGCGGACGCGCCCGCCACCCGGTCGCCATCACGGGAGGCGGGTGACCATGAGGCTCCACGTCACCGACCGCCGCCCCTGCCGCCTCGAGCGCGGCGACCTGCGCCGCGTGCCGCAGAACCCCCTGTCCGGCATCGTCGGCTACCACGTCTGCTGCCTGCGCTGCGGCTTCGTGACCGTCGCCCTCAACGGTAGCGATGGGCTGGTCATCACCGAAGCCGAGGAGAACGGCTCCCTGCTCGTGAGTTTCTCGCGGCCGGTGCGCTGCACCTACTGCGCTGTGCTCGTCCACCTCGACCGTGGCGAGGCCACCCTGGAGGAGGACGCGAATGTGCGTCAGGTGCGCTACCGCTGACGACCTCGCCCTGGTCGCCGAGGCCCGCGACGTCGCCGATGCGCTCCTCGGCCGCTACCTGCGGCTCGACGTCGCCAAGGCCATGAACCTCGGGACACCGGGCGGCTTCGACCGCGCTGTGGTGCGCCTCGCCCGCCTTCTTCAGGGCCGCGCGGCCGACTCCGATCACGCCGCGGTCAAGGCGGCGGTCGAGGTCCTCGACGTGGACTGGCATCGCACCACGGTCGAACAGCGTCGCTCGCTCATCTCCCGCGCGCTGGAGGCGTCCGGTCGCAAGACCAAGGACGTGCCGGCCAAGGTCCAGACCGTCTTCGGGAACGCGGCGACCGAGGTGGTGCGCGCGACCCGGGACGGGGCTCGCCGCGACCAGAAGCTCGCTATCGGCGCTGACTTCAACGCCGTCGACCAGCGGGTGATCCGTCATCTCCGCTCCAGCCAGGCTAACTACGTCCGCGACGAGTACGGCCGCCGGCACGACGCGTTCGGCGAGGAAGCCCGGCGCATCGTCTCCGAGGGGCTCGAGTCGGGCCTGGGCCGGGACGACATCGCCGAGGACCTGGCGGAAGCCGCCAAGGGCATCATCGCCGGTCGCTCGCCGGCCTACTGGGATGTCGTGGCCGGGTCGTTCGTCGGCCGCGGGCGGTCGTTCTCCCAGCTCTCGGCCTACGCGGAGGCGGCGGTCACCCGCTACCGCATCGTGGCCGTGCTGGACGAGGTGACCACGCCCACCTGCCGGTTCCTCGACGGCAAGACCTTCTCGGTCAGCCGCGGGCTCGAGCTGTTCGACCGGGTGGAGGCCAACCCGGACAGCATCGAGGAACTGAACCCCTGGGTGCGGGACACCGTGGACCCGGCGACCGGCAAGCGGTCGCTGTCGATCGAGCGCGGCGGCGAGCGGTACTCCATCGCCGACATCGTGCGCTCGGGCGTCGGCGCCCGTGACGACCGCGGGGAGTTCTCGCGAGGCCTCGGCGAGCGCGAGCTGGGCGACCTCGGAATTGGCTTTCCGCCCTACCACGGGCTCTGCCGCACCACGACCGTGGCCGAGGTCGAGTGACCGTGTCCCCGTTTTGAGCATGCCCGGCTTTGCCCATGCGGAGGTGAAGCCGTGTCCGAAGGCGCGACCGACAAGAGCACCGCGAAGGCCCAGCCGGACCTGAAGTTCCGGCTCGCGGCCGTCCGCGATCGGTGCGCCGTCCTGCGAGGCCGCAAGCCCGCCGCCAAGGACGACGGCACCGCCTGGCCGCGCGACCTCAACGCCACCGGCCAAGATGGCACCTGGGGCAACGACCCCGTGGAGGTCCGGGATGAGTGACCGGCTCACCGAGGCGGTCGCCCGCGCCCGGGACCTGGTCGCGGAGCTCGCGCCCGCGCTGGTCGACAAGGGCATCTGGGGCTCGCCCATGGGCAAGACCCGGATCGCCGACCGCATCGCGGCCGAGATCCCCGAGCACAAGGTCTACGTCGAGCCTTTCGCCGGCGGGGCCCAGGTGCTGTTCGCCAAGGAGCCGTCGGAGGTGGAGGTCGTCTCCGACCTCGACCCCGAGATCGCCTTCGCCTTCAAGTTCGCCAAGAGCATCACCGCCGACCAGCTCGAGCGGCTGCGCCGCAAGAAGTGGGTCGGTGACAAGGAGCACTTCAAGAAGCTCGTCGACGCCGGGGTGCCCGACGACGACCTCGAGCGCTTCTACCGCTTCGCCTACCTCAGCCGGTTCTCGTTCAACAAGCTGCGGCGCGGCACCATGCCGGACAAGAACGTGGGCGCCGGTTCCCGCTTCGTCGAGCGGCTCGAGCAGCTCGCCCCGCGCCTCAAGAAGGTCCGGGTCCGCTCCTCCGACTACGAGAAGGTCATCGACGAGTTCGACGGCCCCGACACGTTCTTCTTCCTCGACCCGCCGTACGCCGGCTACGACGCCGACACCCGCGTCGGCGCCGGTCACAAGGACTGGGACGAGGAGCGCTTCGCCAAGGTGCTCCGTCGCATCAAGGGGCAGTTCCTCTGCACCTACGGCACGCGCGGCTCGGCCGACCTCTTCAAGGGGTTCATGGTCCGCCGCTGGCGACATACCTCGGGCGTCGGCACCTCGCAGGGGAACGGCCCGCGCCAGGGCGTGACCCTGGTCGCCACCAACTACGACCCCGCCAAGGCGACGCGCTTCCAGGCGCCGGTCGAGAAGACCATCTGGGGCTCGCCGGCCGGCAAGAAGCGGCTCGCCGATCGCCTGGCCGGGCTCCTGCCCGCGCACAAGGCCTACGTCGAGCCGTTCGCCGGCAGCGCCGCGGTCCTGTTCGCCAAGGAACCCACCGAGTACGACGTGATCAACGACGCCGACCCGGAGATCGTCGAGGCCTACCGGCTTATCAAGCGCCTCAAGCCCGAGCAGGTGGCGCGGCTGCGCAAGATGACCTGGACCGGCAACGAGGCGACCTTCAAGCGCCTGTTCGACGCCCGGCCCAAGGACGACGTCGAGAAGCTGCACCGGTTCCTGTACGTCACCCACTTCTCCTACGGGAAGCTGCGCGGCCGGTCCTTCAGCCCCTCGGGCGAGGGCATCGAAGCCGCGACCGTCGATCGCGTCGAGAAGTTCGGCCCGCGCCTGAAGAACGTCCGCATCCACTGCGGCGACTACGAGCGCGTCGTCCGCAAGTACGACGGCAAGGACACCGCCTTCTACCTGGACCCGCCGTACCCCGGCTACAACGTGGACGTCGGCGAGTCGGACTTCGACGAGGCGCGCTTCCTCGCGCTGCTCAAGTCCATCAAGGGCAAGTTCCTCGTGACCTACGGGACGCGGGGCGAGCTGCCCGCGCGCTTCGAGAAGGAGGGGTTCCGGGTCAAGCGCATCCGGCCCAGCCGGACCATCGGCTCCATGCGCGGCGTCGGCGGGCCCAAGGTGCTCACGACGCTCCTCGTCTCGAACTACGACCTCGTCGAGAAGAGCCTCACCGAGGCGCTCGGCGACGACTGGACGCTCGACGACGACGTCGAGAAGCGCCAGCCGTTCGGCACCTTCGGCGGCTCGTTCCACTACGCCAAGCGCATCGTCCCGCTCATCCCCGAGCACGCCACCTACGTCGAGCCGTTCGCCGGCGCGGCGGCCGTGCTCTACGCCAAGGAGCCCTCGGCCAAAGAGGTGATCGCGGATCTCGACGACGACGTGGTGTTCCTGCACCGCTCGATCAAGTCGATGACCGTCGAGACGGTCGAGAAGCTGCGTCGCTTCGAGTGGACCTGCACCAAGGAGAGCTTCGAGAAGGCCCGCGACCTCACGCCGCGCGGCGACCTCGACCGGTTCTACAAGCTGGTGTTCGTCCGGACGCACGCCCGGGACTGCCGTCCCGACGGCACGCACCCGGCGCGCAACCACCTCGGCAGCACGACCGACCCGGAGAAGTTCCTCGGCGCGGCCGAGCGCCTGAAGGACGTGACCATCCTCAAGCAGGACTACCGGAAGACCATCGAGCGCTTCGACGGCCCCGAGACCTTCTTCTTCGTGGACCCGCCCTACCCGGGCGAGTGGTACGACAAGGACGCGGCGGTGGACGTCGGCGAGTTCGTCGAGGCTCTCGCCAAGGTCCGCGGCCGCTTCATCGCGGTCCTGAACGACAGCCCCGAGAACACCGCCGCCTTCAAGCGCGTCGGCCAGGTCTTCCGGCTCAAGGTCCGCGAGGCGTCGGGCACCGGCGGGGCGAAGACGGCCTCGCGCCTGTTCTGCGCCAACTTCAAGATCACCAAGTCCGAGGACGTCGAGGTCCTCGAGCACGTCGAGCTCGCGGACGCCGACAAGGCCGCGTGGACCCGGGCGTTCGTCAACGACCTGCCCGACAGCGCGTTCCTGTACGTCGAGCCCGGCGGCGCGACGGACGACGCCGGCAAGACCGTGCCCCGGAACCTGCGCCACTTCCCGGTGCGCGGGGCCGACGGAAAGGTCGACCTCCCGCACCTGCGCAACGCCATCGCGCGCATCCCGCAGAGCCGCATCCCCGGCCTTACCGAGGACGACCTCCTCGGGCTGCAGGAGCGGGCGCGGGAGCTGCTCGCCGGCGCCACGAGGAAGAACGACGTCTTCGCCAAGTCCATCCCGCTCATCAAGGGCACGGACCCGGCGGACGAGCGGTACGTGCTCGGCGTGGTGCTCGAGCCCGAGGTGGTCGACGCCCAGGGCGACATCTACTCGCCGGACGAGGTCCGCCAGGCCGCTCATCGCTTCATGGAGGAGTTCGGCGGGCTGGGCCTCATGCACCGCATGCGGGTCAACGGCCAGGTGAAGGTGCTGGAGAGCTACCTCGCGCCGGTCGATTTCGCCGTGGGCGAGACGACCGTCCGCAAGGGCACCTGGCTGCTCGCGGTCCGCATCCTCTCCGACGAGCTCTGGGCCGAGGTGAAGGACGGGAAGCTCACCGGCTTCTCCATCGGCGGCTCCGCTCGCCGCGTGCCCGAGGCCGCCGAGCAACAGAAGGAGGCCGCATGAGCACGGCCAAGCAGGACGACAGCATCCACCGCCTGCTCGACATCGTCGTCGAGGAGGTTTCGCTCGTGGACCGGGCGGCGAACAAGCACCGCTTTCTCATCGTGAAGAGGAGTGACCCCATGGAAGAGAACCACGCCGACAAGGCAAAGACCCCCGATGGGGAGGCGGCTCCGACCGCGAAGCAGACGCCTCCCGAGAATCCTGCCCCCGAGGCCGAGACCACCGCGCCCGCGGACACCGGCGGACCGCCCGACAGCAGCATGCTGGAGGCGGCCGTGCAGGCGCTCGAGCGGCTGACCGAGACGGTCGAGACGCTGGGTGCGCTCGCCCGCGGCGACGCCCGCCTCCAGATCGGAGAGATCGCCGCGGAGCTGCGCGCGCTCGCGGATCGCCTGGTGGAGTCGGCCGGCGCCGAGCCCGCGCCCCCGCCCGAGCCGGAAGGCGACCTGGCGGTCGTCATCGAGTCGGTGCGGGCGACCCTGCAGCAGATCGGCTCGCTCATCGACGCGAGCAAGGCCGCGCCCGCGAAGACGAAGCCCAAGTCGGACGCGGCTCCCGACGCCAAGGACAAGAACGAGAAGCGCGACCCCGAGCCCGGGGACGTGACCGCGTCTCCCCCGCAGGACGACCCGCTCCGCAAGGACCTCTCGGGCCTCACCGACTCGGTGAGGAAGCTAGTCGAGGCCCTGAAGGAGCAGGCGCAGCGGCTCTCGAAGCTAGAGAAGCGCTTCGGGCTGCCGAACAGCGCGCCCGCGCGGGAGGAAGGCAACCGGCCGGAAGACGAGGAGGTGGGATGGCCCATGGACCTCAACCGGCCCTTCGACCGGGAGAACGTCGACAAGGCGGTCTCCTTCCACGACCTGTGAGCCCCGGTAGCCAGACGCCGGCAAAGACAAGGAGCGAACCCATGAGTTACCTCAGCAACCGCACCATCCTGGAGAAGGCCGACCTGGCGCTGGCGGATCTCACCGCCGGGGGCGGCATCCTCAAGCCCGCGCAGGCGCAGAAGTTCATGCGCCTGCTCATCAAGGACTCGGTCCTCATGAAGATGGCGACCGTCGTCCCGATGGCCTCGCCGAAGCAGCAGATCTCCAAGATCAAGTTCGGCAGCCGTATCCTGCGGCCCGGCCAGGAGGCCACGGCCCTCGCCGTCGGCGACCGCGCCAAGCCCGACCTCAGCTCGGTCGAGCTCGACGCCAAGCTGTTCAAGGCCGAGGTCCGGCTCTCCGACGAGACGCTCGAGGACAGCATCGAGCGCGGCGAGCTGCGCCAGACCATCATGGAGATGATCGCCGAGGCGATCTCCCGCGACATGGAGGAGATCGTAGTCAGCGGCGACACCGCGTCCGCCGACCCGTTCCTCGCCACGCTCGACGGCGTCGTCAAGCAGGCGACGAGCCACGTGGTCGACGCGGCCGGCGCGCACATCACCAAGAACCTGCTCTCGGACATGCTCAAGACGCTGCCGTCGGAGCACCTGCGCGACAAGAAGGCGATGGCCTTCATGACCAGCGTCGACGCGGACCTCGACTACCGCAACGGTCTGGCCGAGCGCGCCACCGCCGTCGGCGACAAGTTCCTCGAGGGCGACACGCCGGTCCTCTACTCGGGGGTGCCCGTGCAGCCGGTGCCGCTGTTCCCCGAGAACCTCGGGGCGGGCAACGACCAGACAGTCATCCTGCTCTGCAACCCCAAGAACATCCAGGTCGGCATCTGGCGGCAGATCCGCATCGAGTCGGCCCGGGAGATCTCCGAGGGGACGCTCAAGATCGTCGCGACCCTGCGCTTCGACGTGAAGTTCGCCGAGGAGCCGGGGGTGGCCAAGGCGATCAACGTCCAGCTCTGAGCGAGGTGAACGATGGAAACCATGCTCGTCAGGCTCAAGCCCCTGGACCCGCGTCGCGGCCACGTGCTGCGCCGGTACACCTACCAGGGGATCAAGTTCCACGAGGAGCGCGGCTGGTACCGCGTGGCCAAGGCCGTCGCGGACTACCTGCGCTCCGTCCACCAGCAGCCGGCCGACCCGCACTCGCCGCTCGCCTTCGACGTCTGCACGGAGGAGGAAGCGCGCACCGCGGAGGCCAAGGAGAAGGAGGCGCAGAACGCCCGCAAGACCGCGGCAGACGACATCAAGCTGTCCGTCGCGCGTCCGGCGGGGGCGGTCACGACCTCCGACCTGCCCGAGGCTCCGAAGGACGACAGGAAGCCGAGGAAGGACCGGGGCTGAGATGTACGCGACCGTCGCCGACCTGCGCGCGGAGGGGGTCACCGTGGCCATGGCCGCGGACGACCGCCTCGCCTCGCTCATCGAGGAGGCGGGAAGGACCATCGACCGGATCACCGGCTGGTTCTTCGAGCCGCGCGCCCGGACCCTCGCACTCGACGGCCGGGGACACCCGACCATCGAGCCGCCGGTCCCGCCCATCCGGCTCGACCGGCTGGCGGTCGGCGACACGGACCTCTCGCTCTCGCCCGACGACCTCGTGGTCGTGGGCTCTCCGGTCAACCCCGGCTTCGATGCTCCGCGGCTCACGCTGCGGCGCTGCCGTTCCTTTCCGCGCGGCCGGGGCAACGTCACGGCCGAGGGGCTGTGGGGCTTCACCGAGCCCGACGGCACCGCCGAGGGGCGCACGCCGCTCGAGATCCGCAGGGCCTGCATGCTGCTCGTCCTGCGCCTCCTGCACCCGCTCGCGGGCGAGGCCTCCACCGACGCCCGCAACCGCTGGCGCATCCTGGAGGAGCGCACCCGCGACCAGAGCTACCGGCTCGACGGCGTGAAGGAGACCGGCCCGTTCACCGGCGACCCGGAGCTCGACGGCGTCCTGCTGCGCTACCGCCGGCCCGCCGGCATGGGGGCGGCGTGATGCGCGGGCGGCTCATCTTCCCGTTCCTGGCCGAGCTGCACCGGCTCGACACCCGCGCCACGGCCGAGGCCGACCCGGACGGCGCGGGGCCGCTCGCCGGCGGCTACGACCCCGACTTCAAGGAGTCGGTCCTCGTCGACCGCGACGACGACGGCGTGGGCGAGCGTGTCCGCGCCGAGCACCCGGCCGTACGGCTGCCCTGCCAGGTCGAGCCCGAGGCCTTCGACGCCCTGCGGATGTTCGCCGCGGGCAACAGCCCGAAGTCGCGGCTCGAGCTGGTGTTCCACTTCGCCGACCTCGAGCGCGAGGGGCTGGTCGACGCCGCGAGCGGGGATGCGCTTCTGCGTCCCGGCGACCGCCTCCACGCGCTCTACGACCGCGACGGCGCGCTGGTCCAGGCGATCCGCACGCCGCCCGGCCTCTACGCCACCGAGGCGCGGCCCATCGGCTTCGGCCTCCACATGGCGAGGCCGCACCGCAACCTCCTGCTCGTCACCTTCGGCGACCGGCAGGTAGCCACCGGGAGGGTCCAATGAGAGAGGTCTTCTTCCTGCTGGCGTTCCTCACGCCCCAGCTCTGCTCCTGCGTCCCGGTCTGCGACACCAAGGAGACGCGCTGTAACGGCTCGCTCGTCGAGACCTGCGACTCGAACGGTCAGTGGCAGCAGGTCATGAACTGCGCCGAGGTCATCGGCGGTGACGGTGCTGCCTGGTCGTGCTGCCCGGCCCGCGAAGGCGACGCCGGCCTCGTGCACGCCTGCCTGCCCGCCGACGAGTGCACCGGAGGCGGCCGATGAACGCCGAGCCCAAGGCCATCGGCCATTCGCCGCTCACCGGCGCCGAGGCGTCGGAGCTGGTGCGCGCCTTCTGGGACTTCATGACCCGCGAGTACGGCACGCGCGCCATCGCCAAGGCGAACGCCGTCGAGATGAAGCTCGCGGCGCAAGCCCTCGGGCTCATGGGCGTGCTCGACGCGGAGGCGTTCCTGCGCGGCTGCACGACCACCATCGGTCGGCGCATCTACGTGCCGTTCGAGCCCGGGCGCGAGGACGGCGGCTGGAGCCTCTGGGGCCAGCTCGCGGTCTGCGTCCACGAGCACCAGCACGTCGAGCAGCTCGACCGGGACGGGTGGCTCAAGTTCGCGGGCAAGTACCTGCTGTCGAGCGCGGGCCGCGCCGCCTACGAGGCCGAGGCGTACCGCTGCGACCTGGAGCTGCACTTCTGGCGCACCGGGGAGGTGCTCGACCCGAGATCGCTGGCCGCCAAGCTCAAGCACTACGCCTGCACCTCGACCGACATCGAGGTCGCGGAGAAGGCGCTCACGATGTCCGCGGCCACCGTCCGCCGGGGCGGGATCGTCAACCGCGCCTCGCAGAAGGCCATCGCCTGGCTCAACGTCCACGCGCCAGCCCTCAAGGAGCGCGCATGACCGTGCGCAAGACCGGCGACTGGGCGCTCGCGCGCCGCATCCTGGGCGAGGGGCCGATGAAGCTGAAGGCTTCGATCGGCACCGCGCTGCGCCAGGAGGCCGAGGTCCTGCGCGCGGGCATCGTCACCGGCATCACCGAGCAGGCGCCCGGCGGCGAGCCGTTCAAGCCGCTGTCGCCGCTCACGCTGGCCGCGCGCAAGCTGGCCGGCTTCGGCGGCACCAAGGCGCTCATGGTCCGAGGCGACCTGCGCAACTCCGTCGCCGCCATCGTCCAGGGCGACGAGGCCTTCGTGGGCGTGCCGCGAAAGGCACGCGGCCGCGATGGCCGCTCGCTCGTCGACGTCGCCCAGGTCCACGAGTTCGGCTCGAACCCGATCGTCATCCCGGTCACAGCCCGCATGCGGCGGTTCATCTTCGCCATGCTCAAGCAAGCAGGGAAGGAGCCGCAGCCCGGCTCGGGCAAGGGCGTGGTCGTCGTGACCATCCCGGCGCGGCCGTTCCTGCGGCCCGCGTTCCGCAAGTTCTCCGAGGGCGCGCAGCAGCGCTTCCTCGGCCGAGTCGCCCGCCTCATGGGCTGGGGAGCTGCCTGATGGCGAGCCCGACCATCACCTCCATCGGCCCGACCGCCGGTCCCGCGAGCGGCGGCGATCTCGTGCGCCTGCGCGGCGCCGGGTTCGCCGCGCGTGTGCAGGTCCTGTTCGGCGGTGTCACCGCGACCGTGCTCGGCGTCCGGGAGGAGAGCGGCGAGTCCTTCGTCGACCTCCGCACGCCGGCGCACCCGCCCGGCGCCGCCGAAGTCGCGCTCAGGAACCTCGATACGGACGGCGTCCCCGTTCCCGGCGAGGAGACCAGCCTCGCCGCCGCGTACCGCTTCCAGCGGACGCCGATCGTGCGCGAGGCCGACCTCACCCGGGTCGTCCGCGCGCTCCTGCGCGAGCTCAAGCGGCAGGTCATCGAGAACGTGAGCGCCTCGGTGGCGCTCGACTACGACGACACGCCCTCGGACGGGCTGAACGTCGTGGCCATGGCCAAGCTGCCGTCGCTTGTCCTGTCCGGCCCCCGGCTCGTCGAGAACCGCTTCTTCTCGACCAACGAGCCGCACGAGGACCCGGTCGCCGGACCATCGGGACCGGAGCTTCAGCGCCGCCGGCCGCCGTTCACCGTGGACCTCGGCTTCACCATCACCGCGGCTTCCGATCGGACGGTCGAGCTGCTGAACCTGCTCGCCGCCACCGCGACCTTCCTCAACCTCAACCGCTGGCTCGTGCTCGACCGCGACCCCGCCGACCCGGCCCTCGGCGCCGTGCGCTGGGAGATGGACCCGGACGGCGAGGTCCGCACGAAGCTCGACGGCGAGGGCGAGGTGCGCGTCTTCACCGCCGGCCTGGTCGTGCGCGGCTTCGACATCGACGAGGGCCTGCCCGCCGACATCGGCAAGGCCGTCGCCGAGACCGAACTCGACCTGGGCGGCGTCCCCGGAGGAACCCCATGACCGTCACGATGACCAACACCAGCGGCCGCCTGAAGACCTTCACACTGCCGCACGAGAGCTTCTGCGCGGCCCGAGGCCGCTGCGCCTGCGCCATGACGCCCGGCCGCGACCCGAGGCGGGTGCCCTCGTCCCTGACCCTGGCCGCCGAGGCACGGCTCGAGGGCGTGGACGAGGCGGTGCTCGCCGTCCCCGAGGTCGACCGGGCCGTGCGCGCGGGCGAGCTCCGCGTGGAGCGCAAGCCGCCGGCCCCGCAGAGACCCGTGAACCCCGACCCCAACAACCGCCGCGCCGGCAAGAGAACGCGAGGTGATGCATGAGCGGAGAGCTGCTGTCTTCCAAGGTCGTCGTCGTCGAGGAGGAGCCCGCCGTCCGCGGCATCCCCTCGGCCCCTACCTCCGTCGTCGGCGCGGTCGGCATCACCCAGCGGGGACCTCTCGACAAGGCCGTGCTCTGCACGTCCTTCGAGGAGTTCCAGCGGGTCTTCGGCGGCTTCACGCCGAACTCCGACCTGGCCCTCGCCGCCATGGGCTTCTTCGAGAACGGCGGCAGCCAGCTCTGGGCCGTGCGCACGGTCCACCACACGGACATCGCCAACCCCGCGAGCGCGACCGCCGTGCGCGGCTTCGCCTACCTCCAGGCACCCGGCGTTCCGACGCCCGCGCGCCTCGAGGGTGCGAGCGCCGGCCCGTTCCTGCTCGCGGACGGGGACCGCATCGTCGTCGCCGTGAACGGCGGGGCCGACCAGGAGGCCGTCTTCAACGGCACGCCGGCCTCGGTCACGGCCGTGAACAGCGGGCCCTTCGCCGTGGCGGCGGGCGACACGCTCCTCGTGCGCATCGACGACGGCCCCGAGCAGACCCTGGTCTTCCCGGACCTGGGGGCGAGCGCGTCCGCATCGGACGTCGCCGCCGCCATCAACGAGCGCGTGCTCGGCGGCAAGGCCGTCGCGGACCCGGTCGCCGGGCTCTCCATCGCCAGCGACACCGCCGGGACCGCGAGCAAGGTGCAGGTCACCGGCGGCACCGCGAACGCCGCGCTGGGGTTCCCCGCGGGGGCGGTGTCGGGAACCGGCAACGTCGCCCGCATTCGAGCGGCAACCGCGACTGAGGTGAAGACCGTGCTGGAGGCCGCCGTGATCGGCGTGGTGGTCGAGCCCGACGTGGGCGGGGCGATCGACCTTCGCACCGTCGCGACCGGCGCCGCGGCATCCATCCAGGCACGCGCCGCCACCGCCTCGGTCTTCGGCCTCGACACGACCCTGCACAACGGCAGCGACGCCGGCCCGGCGAACGCGCTGCGCGTCGAGGGCAAAGACCCCGGCGCCTACTCCAACCGCCTGGAGGCCGAGGTCCGCGCGCCCACCTCGGGCGATGCCGGCCTCTTCGACCTCGCGGTCATCGAGGACGGCGTCTACCGCGAGGCCTTCCCGAACCTGTCGCCCGACTCCGATCACGAGCGGTACGTCGAGACGGTCGTCAACGACACGCGCTCGGGCTCCTCGCTCGTCCGGATCATCGACCAGCTCCTCGCCGGCCACCCGGCGCCCGCGGTGCAGACCGTGGGGCTCGCTGGCGGCGACGACGGGCTCACCGGGCTCACCGACAACGACTTCATCGGCTCGCCCACGGGCAAGACCGGCCTGAACGCGTTCGACCAGGTGCTCGACGTCTCGCTGATCATCGTCCCCGGCCGCGCGACGCCGGCGGTCCACAACGCCATGGTCCGCTACTGCGAGGTCGACCGCGACGGGATGGCCTTCGCGGTGCTCGACCCGCCCGAGGGACAGAGCGCGACCGGCATCGCCACCTACGTCGAGACCACCGCCGCTCTGCTCGGCCTGTCCGAGTTCGGCGCCGTCTACTGGCCGCGGGTGAAGGTCCTCAACCCGGCCCGCTCCGTGTTCGGCACCGCCGACCAGCTCGTAGTCCCGCCGTCGGGCATCGTCTGCGGCGTCTACGCCCGCACCGACGCGGCTCGTCCCGGCGGCGTCTACGACCCGCCCGCTGGCATCGACAAGGGTCGCATGCTCGGCGTCCTCGGCTTCGAGACCGACGAGGTGCTGGAGGAGCGCAAGCGCGACCTCGTCTACCCGAAGCGCATCAACCCGCTCACCACCGGCCCGGGCCTGCCGCGCTACATCGACGGCTCGCGGACGCTCAAGGGCGACGGGAACTTCCCCTACGCCGCCGAGCGCCGGGGCGTCATCTTCGTCGAGCGCAGCCTCAAGGCCGGGCTGCAGTTCGCGCGGCACAAGAACAACACCGAGGGCCTGCGCGCCCAGGTGCGCCGCACCATCACCGCCTTCCTGCTCACGCAGATGAACAACGGCGCGTTCCGCTCGCGCGAGCCCAAGAAGGCCTTCTTCGTCGACGTCTCGGAGCAGCTCAACACGCCGTCGGTGATCTTCGCCGGCAAGCTCATCGCCAGGGTGGGCCTCGCCACGAACAAGCCGGCCGAGTTCGTCGTGCTGCGCATCAGCCAGGACACCCGTGCCCTCGAGGCCGAGCTCGCCGCCGCCGGCGCGTGAGGAGGTGAACGAACATGCCCGTCATCGGAAACCCCAGGAGCTTCCACAAGAAGTTCAAGTTCATTGTCGAGATCGACGACGTCGGCCACGCCGGCTTCCAGAAGTGCAGCGAGCTGTCGGTCGAGGTCGCCAACGTCCAGTACTTCGAGGGCGGCTCGCTCATCCCCAACAAGAGCCCCGGCCGCCTGACGTTCGCGGACGTGACCCTTGAAAGAGGAGCCACCCAGGACCGCGACCTGTTCGACTGGTTCCAGGACGTGGCGATCACCTCGAGCGGCCTCGGGCTGACCGACGTGAACTACAAGCGCAACCTCGACATCGTCCAGCAGGACCGCGACGGAACGACGCTGCGCCGCTGGTCGCTCTCGCGCGCCTGGCCGGTGAAGTTCGTCGCCGGCGACTGGGACAACGAGGCCGACGAGAACGTCATCGAGTCGGTCACGCTCACCTACGACTTCTTCGAGTTGGTGCAGTAGACGCTATCTGTCCAGAAGGCGGTCGAGATTCTCAGGGTCTACGCCGAATGCGGCTGCCACGCTGCGCACGCCGTCGAACCAGCCTGCTCCATGACCCTTGTCGCTCATCGAGCCATCAGGACGTCGGCGACCTGGTTCCTTGGGGCTCCAGCCGCGATGAACGTCGTCGGACACCTGGTGGACGAACTCGTGCCAGAGTTCGATCCGCCACATCGGCCACTCGACGCCGTACTTGGACCACTCGGCCGGCGGGAAGTCGAGATCGTGCGAAGGCCAGTCGTCCCCGTCGCAGAGCGGCAGAATCATGATGCGCTTGCAGCCCGAATAGCAGGGGGTAGCGTTCCTCAACGGAGAGCCAAGAGGCGTCGCTTCCTCGGCCGCAGCGTTCTCATCTGCCTGGTAGATGTCGAGGGGAACGGCCTGAAGTCCGAGCTTCTCCCGGAGGCGTTCGTACTCTCCCCGAATCACTGTCGCCGCGATGTGCAGGTCGCCTGCCACGAGGGGAATGTACGCCCGCGACGATTGCAGCGTCCATGTCCCCACTGCGCCCTCGGCAGGCTTTGCCCTCCTGGGAGACCTGAACCCCAGGAGGAGCCAAGACCATGTCGAACACCATCACCTGCCCCTCGGGCCTCGTCGGCCGAATCCGGGGCATGAAGGCCCGCGAGGAGCGCGTCCTCGCCGACCGCAAGCTCGCCCGCAGCGGCGCCCAGCTCGAGCAGATCCTGGCCGCGTGCTGGGAGGAGACCCTCGACCCCGAACCCTACGACTTCGGCGAGCAGCCGATCGACTGGGGCAAGGTGCTGCAGGGCGACCGCTTCTTCGCCATGCTCCAGATCCGCGTCCTCTCCTACGGCGCGGACTACGCGTTCTCGGTGGCCTGCGAGAACAGGGGCTGCCGCGCCCGCATCGAGTGGGAGCTGGACCTGCGCGACCTGCCCGTGCGGACGCTGTCCGGCGAGAGCCGGGCCGCCTTCCTGAACGGGAACCGCTTCGAGACGGTGCTGCCCGACGCCGGCCGCAAGGTCGTCTTCCGGCTGCTGACCGGCGCGGACGAGCGGCGCATGGCCGCGCTTCGGCGCGCCGCCGGCGAGCGCCCGATCACCACGCTGCTCGGGTTCCGGCTGGAGTCCATCGACGGCGTCGAGCCCCGCGACAAGCAGCGCTTCATCGAAGACCTGGGCATGGCCGACGTCACGTTCCTCCTCGGCGAGTTCGACCGGGTGGACTGCGGCGTCGATACGGAGATCGAGGTGGAGTGCCCCGAGTGCTTCGGCACCACGCGCATCGAGCTCCCTTTCGAGAAGGGCTTCTTCCTCCCGGAGAGGAGGAGGACGGAGCCGGGGGCCACAACCTCTTCCCGACCGTAGACCTGGAGCGCTGGCGCGAGGCCATGTTCCAGCTCTGCTGGCACCAGCACGGCGGCTCGGGGCTGGCGCTCACCTTCGCGGATGCGCTGGACCTCCCGGTCCACGACCGCGACTGGCTCATCGAGCGCATCGGCAACCAGCGGTCGAAGGAGGCCAAGGAGCTGGAGAAGGCGGCACGGAGGAGATAGCGGATGCTCAACAACCTCGGGCTCGGGTTCGTCTTCACTGCGCGAGACCTCGCGTCGGCGAAGATGTCCGCGCTCGAGAAACGCTTCTCCAGCCTCGACGACCGGGTGACGGGCGGCACCGAGAACATCACGGGCGCCTTCCGCCAGCTCGGCATCGGCCTCGGCATCTTCACCGCGGGCGCGGCGACCGTGGCCGGCGCGTTTGCGCTGGCCGATGCGGCCGGGAAGTTCGAGCAGTCGATCGCCGCCGTCGCGGCGGTGTCGGGAGCCACGACCAAGGAGCTGGAGCAGCTCAAGGACGCGGCCATCGACGCCGGCATCGAGACGCAGTTCTCGCCCACCGAGGCGACGGTCGGGCTGCGCGAGCTGGCGCAGGCCGGCTACAACGCGCAGGAGTCCATCAAGCTTCTGCGTCCCGTCCTCGACCTCGCCGCCGGCTCCCTCGGCGAGCTGACTCCCCAGGCGGCTGCCGGCCTCGCCGCCCAGGCGATGAAGGCCTTCGGCATCAGCATGGACGACGCGGGTATCTCGGTCGACCGCATGCTCCAGGCGGTCAACGTCTTCGCCCTCAACGCGAGCGAGCTGCCGATGGCCCTCGGCACGGCCTCGCGCGGCGCGCAGTCCCTGCACCAGTCGCTCTCCGAGACACTCATCGCCCTCGGCCTGGTGAAGAACGTCATCCCCGGCGTCGAGCGTGCCTCGACCGCCGTCGCCGTCGCCATGGAGCGTCTCGCCGACCCGAAGACGCAGCAGGAGCTGCGCGGCATCGGCGTCGCGGCCGTCGACAGCAAGGGCAACTTTCGCCAGTTCCTCGACGTGCTCGGGGACATGGCCCCGGCTCTCGACAAGATGACCGAGGCCCAGCGCTCGGCCTTCCTGCTCAAGGCGTTCGGCCGTGAGGCGCTCGGCGGCGTGAACTCCATCCTGACCCAGGTCACGAACGGCATCCGCACCAACACCGGCGAGACGGTGAAGGGCGCCGACGCCATCGCCTACCTGCGCAAGCAGTTCGAGGAGGCCGGCGGCACCGCGGCGCAGTTCCGCGAGAAGATGCTCAACACCTTCGCCGGGCAGAAGCAGCTCTTGCGCGGGTCGCTGGAGACGCTGGCGATCGTCGTGGGCGAGCCGTTCGCGCAGGTGCTCAAGCCCGTGGTCACCGCGGTCGTCGACGCCCTCAACGCGGTGCTCAAGGTCATCCGCTCGATGCCCATGGGCGTGAAGAAGGCCTTCGCCGGCTTCGTCGTGGCCGCGGGCGCCATCGTCGCCCTCATCGGCGCGGTCATCACCGCCAAGGCCGGCATCGCGCTCCTCGCGATCGGCTTCAAGGCGCTCGGCATCAGCATCGGCGGCATCATGGCCACGCTGCTGCCGGCCATCCTGATCGTGGGGCTGCTCGCCGCGGTGGTCGCGGGCTTCGTGATCGCCTTCCAGAAGAACCTCGGCGGCATCGGTGACTTCGCCAAGCGCGTCTGGGAGAAGGTCCAGCTCTTCTTCAGCGGGCTCAAGCAGCTCTTCGAGCAGGGCGGCTTCTCCGGGGCCGTCCGCGACGAGCTGAACAAGGCCGAGAACCTCGGGCTCAAGCAGTTCCTCATCCGGCTCTACCAGATCGCCTACCGCATCCAGCAGATCTGGGAGGGCTTCAAGGACGGGTTCACCAAGACCATCGAGGAGGCGCGGCCGGTCTTCGAGGACCTCGCCAACGCCCTCGGCGACCTCGGCAACGAGATCGCCGGCATCTTCTCGGGCGTCGCCGGCGGCGCCGCCGGTCTGCCGTCGTCCGAGTTCCGCTCGTTCGGCCAGGTCGCAGGCTCGGCCATCGCCACCGTCGTGACCTGGCTGACGAAGCTCATCGCCATCTTCACCCGCATCACGAGCGGCATCGTCTCGGGCTTCAAGTCGATGTGGGAGTACATCGGCCCGGCGTTCGAGACCGTGGGCGGCGCGCTCACCGACCTCAAGACCGCCTGGAACACCCTGACCGGGGCGACCAACGAGTCGGGCGACGCGGTCGACAGCTCGACGAGCGGCTGGAAGACGCTGGGCGAGGTGCTGGGCACCATCATCGGCGCGGTCGTCACCGTGGTCACGCTGGCCTTCGCCGGTCTGCTCAAGGTCATCGAGGCGGTGATCTGGGTGGTCAACGCCGTGAAGGACGCCTTCGTGATCGCCGGGACCTGGATCGGCGAGACGGCGGCCAAGATCTACCTCTGGTTCACCGAGACGCTGCCCGCCGCAATCTCGTCGGCCATCGAGGGGGTGGTCGGCTTCTTCCGCGCCATCGGCAACTTCTTCGTGGGCATCGGCCGCTGGTTTTCGGACCTCTTCAGCAGCATCGCCGAGGGCATCAAGAGCTTCTTCCGGCCCGTCATCGACTTCTTCGTGGGCATCGGCCGCACCATCAAGTCGGTCTTCGACGCCATCGGCGACTTCGTCATCAAGCTGCTGCGCAAGATCCCCGACGCGCTCCTGCCCGAGAGCCTCGAGCGCCTGAAGCGGTCGCCGCTCTCGACGGAGGTGAAGAGCGAGGACGAGTTCGCGGCGGTGCAGCGCACGCAGGACACCGCGGCCCGCAGCGAGGCGGCGACCTCGTCGATGCCCGCAGCGGCCGACTCCGCAGCGCGCATGAACGAGTTCGCGCAGCTCGAGGCGAACATGATGTCCTACGCCAACGCGCAGGCGCGGGACAAAGGCCAGGCGCCGCCGTTCACGGTCAACGTCCAGGTCGACGGCGAGACGGTCGCCCGCGCGGTCAACAGCGCCCAGCAGTCGAACGCTGCCCGGGCCTTCTCGCCGGTGCCGGCGTACTGAGGCAGCTATGGGCATCGAGCAAGCCGTCGCCAGACCTCCCCGCTGCTTCCTGGTCAACGTGATCACGGCCGAGTCGATGGACTGCCTCTTCAACCCGACCCAGCTCGCCGAGAAGGTGCAGGTGAACTGGAACCGGCTGCAGGTGCCCGGGCTCTCGCACCAGGTGCTGCAGTTCCAGGGGACCGGCAACCGCCAGCTCTCGTCCGTCGAGTTCTACCTCGACAAGGTCTTCGCGGCCGAGCAGCCCGGCGACACCGACGTCATGGAGTTCCGCCGCTTCCTGCGGGCGCTCACCGTGCCCCCGGAGGGGACCGAGGGCGTGCCGGCGACCGCGCCGCCGCGCGTGCTGTTCATCTGGCCGGGCGTGCTCTCGATCGAGACGGTGCTCACCGACGTCGAGTTCCAGTACCGGCAGTTCGGCAGCGACGGCGCCGTGCTGGTCTACGCCGCCACCTGCAACTTCGAGGAGATCCTCGATGCGCGAGTGACGAGCGAGTACCTGCGGCAGGAGGAGTACTGATGCCGCCGCGCTCGGGCTCCCGCTACACGTTTTGCACGGGTGTCCGCGACGCCGCGGACGTCCTCCAGCTCACCGAGCGCGAGCCGTACCGCTTCCGCGAGCACAAGGACACCCGCGTCCACACCGTGGCGCAGGGAGACACGCTCTTCGACCTCGCCGGCCGCTACTTCGCGCCGCTGCCGCGCGCCTGCGGCTTCTGGTGGGTCATCGCCGACTTCCAGCCCGACCCGATCGTCGACCCGACGCTCGAGCTCGTGCCCGGGCGCCGGCTGTTCATCCCGTCGCTCCGCGTGCTGACCGACGTGGTCCTGGGTGAAGCGCGCAGGAGGGAAGCCGGATGAGCAACCCCGTCATCGACCGCAGCGCGCCCGGCGTGCGCATCACCCTGCTGGAGAGCGAGAAGGCCTCGTCGGGCGAGCCCGTCGACCTCGCGGGCCGGATCATCGGCTTCACCTACGAGGACTCGGAGAGGAAGGCCGACAAGGTCTCGCTCCAGCTCGACAACTACGACCTCGCCCTGTTCGAGCGCGAGGAGCTGACCGGCGGCGCGGTGCTCGAGGTGTCCTGGGGCTACCCGGGCAACATGGCCCCGCCCCGGCGCGTGACCATCAAGAAGCTCAAGGGCTTCACCACGCTCGACATCGAGGGCCAGGCGCTCTCGGTGCTCATGAACCGCGAGGCGAAGACCCGGCAGTGGGAGAACAAGACCCGCGCCGACGTCGTCCGCGAGCTTGCCAAGGAGCACGGCTACGAGGGGCAGTTCGTCGACGTGGAGGACACGGCCGAGTCCTTCGACGTCATCAACCAGACCGCCGAGACGGACGCTCGCTTCCTGCGCCGCCTCGCCGCCCGCGAGGAGTTCGAGTTCTACGTGGACGACGGGGGGCTGCACTTCCACGAGCGCCGCCAGAGCGCGGCGCCCACCCACGTCTTCACCTGGTTCTCGGACCCGGGCCGCGGTGACGTCATCTCGGTCAGCGTCGAGTCGGACCTCGTGAAGCGCGCCGGCAAGGTGACGGTCAAGGGGCGCGACCCGATGACCAGGACGACCGTCGAGTCCTCCTCGTCGTCGGCGAACACCACGCGGGCCACGCTCGGCGAGACCGTCGAGGTGGTGGACCCGGAGACAGGCGCGACCTCGCTGGAGACCCGCAACGCCACGGCGAGCGTCCACCCGACCGCGACCTCGACGCCGAAGCGTGCCGAGCGCGAGTCGGCCGCGCGCTTCCGCGCCGCCGAGCGGTCGACCATGAAGCTCTCGATGAACGTGGTCGGCGACCCGACGCTACGGGCCAAGAGCATCGTCGAGGTGCGGGGCATCACTCAGCTCCTCTCGGGCAAGTACTACGTCACCGAGGTCAAGCACGTCGTCTCGGGCTCGGGCTACACCTGCGAGCTGAAGCTCACCCGCGACGGCACCGGGCGCATGGCGAAGAAGGTCGCGCAGGAGCAGCGCGGAGAGCGCAACCGCACCCGCCCGCGCAACGACGGCGAGGTGACCCAGGTCGAGGCGGTCGACCCCGAGACGGGCAACACGTGCATCGAGTACCGCCAGGACGGTCGCCGCGTCGGCTACGACGACCCCGAGGCGCAGATGAGCATGTCGACCACGCAGGAGTAGGCCATGAGCTTCAGCCAATTCGACGACGACATCGGCCGCCACGACACGCGCCTCACCGGCATGTACGTCGGCCACGTCACCCACCGGAACGACCCCGAGGGCCTCGGCCGCGTGCGCGTCTGCGTCCCCGGGCTGGTCGAGCCCTACGGCCCGTGGGCCTGGCCTCTCGGCACCGTCGGTGGCGGCTCCAAGGACCGCGGCTTCTTCGCTGTGCCCGAGGAGGGCGCGGAGGTCGCCGTCTTCTTCAACCAGGGCGACGTCGACGAGCCGTACTACCTCTGCACGCACTGGGGGAAGCCGGACGGCCAGAGCGAGATCCCCGAGGAGGCGCAGAAGGACCCGCCCGACAACCGCGTCTTCGCCACCGAGACGTTCCGCATCGAGCTCGACGAGACGAAGAAGAGTCGAAAGCTCAAGCTAACCAACCGCAAGACCGGCGACTTCCTGCTGTTCGACGCCGAGGAGAACACCATCACGCTCCAGGGTACGACCGCCATCACGATCAAGGCGGTGGGCGCGGTCAGCATCGAGGCCGCGCAGGTCACCATCGCCGGACGGGCCGTGCGCCCGGTCGCGGACCCGATCTGAAGGAGGCGACCGTGGCGCTGCCCATCTGCATCGAGATCCCGGAGATCCCCGACCCGTTCCAGCTCACACTGCCCGGCGGGGTGACCATCGAGCACATCAACCTGATGGAGATCATCCAGCCGGCGCTCACGCCGCTGATGCCGATCTTCGACATCATCGACACCGTGGTCGCGGTCTTCAACTGCGTGAAGGCCATCCCCGACACGCTCGGGCCGCCGCCCGACCCCACGGTGCTCGCGGCCTGTCTGCCGGACCTCGCCGAAAAGGTCGCCAAGCTCCTGAAGCTCATCCCCCAGCTCTCGCTGCCGCTGCTCATCGTGCGGCTCATCGACCTGGTGATCGACACGCTCAGGCAGGCGCGCAGCGAGCTCATGCACCTCCAGCAGCAGGTGCAGCAGATCCTCGGCGTCATCGACCGCGCCACGAACCTCGAGGACGCGGGCCTCATGGCCATCGCCCAGTGCGCGCAGGCGAACGTCGCGCAGGAGGCGGCGAACGTCGGCAAGAGCCTGGCCGCGCTCGGCAAGCTCATCGGCATCATCAACCTGTTCATGGGCATGGTCGGCGGCCCCGAGATCCCGGACCTCTCGAACCTCGCCGGGCGGCCCCTCGACGACGTCATCCCGCCGATCGACGCCATCATCGAGGCGCTCCAGACCGCGCGCAGCGCCGTGCCCGTACCGTGAGGAGGCGACCATGAGCGACCTGCCGACCAGCCTGTTGATCCCGTTCCGGCGCGACAAGAAGCGCGACTTCGCCTCGGGGGCGGGGGAGGACCTGCTCGCGTCCAAGGTGCGCCAGGCGCTGCTGACCGAGGGCGCGACGCCGAGGTCGTCGGGCGAGCTGCCTTGGCGCACGTCCTTCGGCTCGGGGCTCCACGTCCTTCGCCACCTGCGCAACGACGCCGCGCTGTCCGACCTGGCCCGTGTCCACGTCCGCGATTGCCTCAAGCGCTGGGTGCCCGAGGCCGAGCTGGTCGCGGTCACCGCCGCCCGCGACGGGCCGGTCCTGCAGCTCAAGGTCCGGTTCCGCGCCGCCAAGGACGCCGGCAAGGCGGCGACCACGGAGGAGGTCCAGCTCTCCCTCGAAGGCTGACGGCTGTCCCCGGACGGCCCCTCGGTGGCTTTGCCACCACGGAGGTGAACCGTCGTGGCCCTGCTGCCGTCCAGCCTCGACATGACCGACAAGGACTTCGACGCCCTGCGGCTGCGCCTGATCGCGCTCGCCAGGAGCGTCTTCCCGGACTGGTCCGACTTCGCGGTCGCGAGCTTCGGGAACGTCCTGCTCGAGCTGTACGCCTTCGTCGGCGACGTGGTCGGCTACTACCTCGACAACCAGGCCCGCGAGTCCCGGCTCGTCACGGCCACCCAGCGCAAGAACGTCATCGCCCTGGCGCGCATGCTCGGCTACAAGCTGCACGGCGCGCGGGCCGCGACCGCGGAGGCGGTCTTCTCGCTGGCCCGCGCCTCCTCGGCCGACGTGCGCATCCCGGCGGGAACCGTGGTCCGCACCCGCGAGGTCACCGAGCCGGTTCGCTTCCAGCTTCTGGCCGACGTGATCATCCCGGCGGGCGCCCTGCAGGCGAGCGGCGTCGTCGAGAACTCCAAGACCTACGTCCAGCTCTTCGACAGCCGCGGGCTCGCCGACCTCGACATCATCCTCGACCACACGCCGTACCTCGACGCCTCGGTCGCGGTCTCGGCCGCCAACGGCGCCTTCGTCGAGAAGGAAAGCCTCCTCGGCTCGGGCCCGAACGACCGGCACTTCGTGGCGCTCGTCGACCAGAACGACCGCGCGACGGTGCGCTTCGGCAACGGCACGAGCGGCGCCCCTCCGACCGGCACCGTGACCGTGGCCTACAAGACGGGCGGCGGCGCCGCGGGCAACGTGGACGCCGGCCGCATCGTCGTGGTCGAGGGCACGTTCACCGACCTTCACGGCCGCGCCGCCCAGGTGTCGGTGACGAACGCCGAGCCGGCCTCGGGCGGCACCGACCGCCAGAGCGTGGCCTCGGCCAAGCTGCTCGCGCCCGAGAGCCTTCGCACGCTCACCCGCAGCGTCACCCGCGAGGACTTCGAGGTGAACGCCCGGCGCGTGCCCGGCGTGGCCCGCGCGCTCATGCTCACCTCGAACGAGGACCCGACCGTTCCCGAGAACAGCGGCGTCCTCTACGTGATCCCGCAGGGCGGCGGCCTGCCGACGCCGGCGCTCAAGAACCTGGTCCTCTTGCAGGTGACCGAGGTCTACCCGGCGACGCTCACGTTCCAGCCGTCGGTCCAGAACCCGGTCTACAGAAAGGTCGACGTCGAGGCGCGCATCTACCTGCGCCAGGGCCACGCAGCCGCCACCGTGCGCGAGCGCGTGAAGGCGAACCTCACGGCCATGTTCCGCGTGAGCGAGGCCGACGGCACGCCCAACCCGCTCGTCGACTTCGGCTTCAACGTGAAGGACGCCGACGGCAACCCGTCCGGCGAGGTCGCCTGGTCCGACGTGTTCAACGTCATCCGCGACACCGAGGGCGTCCGCAAGATCGGCGACCTGCACGGCGACCTGAAGCTCTCTGGCCTGCCCGCCGACGTGAAGCTCGCCATCAAGGAGTTCCCGGTGCTCGGCACCGTCACGCTGGTGAACGGCGACACGGGCGGGGTGCTCTGATGGCCATCCTGAACCCGAGCTTCGAGGACGGCGGGACGAACCCGGGCGAGGCCGCGCACTGGACGCTCGTCACCTCGGTGGCCGGCGAGCGCATCGCCGGCTTCGGGCCGGACCCGTACCGCGCCTGGGAAGACTTCGAGCGGTGGTCGGATCTGCTGCTCGCCTTCGAGGACGGCGACCTGGCGTTCGCTCTCTTCGACCCGCTCGCTGAGGGCTACGAGGACTTCGAGGACGCCTGGGGCAACGACCTCTACATGACCGAGCTGCCCTCGGGCCAGCTGGTCCTCTGTCCGTTCGGCGGCGGCGCCGGCGAGGCGTTCGAGGCCGGCTGGAACAACGACGGCTTCGCCACCTCGTGGGACCTCGTCACCGCCGTGACGGGGAGCTTCGACGGCGAGCCTCGCGAGGACTTCGAGGAGCAGTGGTCGAGCAACCAGTCCTACGCCTGGGTCTGGTCCGGCGTGACCTCGGCGACCGCGATGTTCGACGGCGGCGCGCAGAACCGCGAGGACTTCGACAACGGCTGGACCGCAGCGACGACCATCTGAGGAGAAGCACATGGCACAGACCGACTGGAGCTACCTGAACGACGGCCTCGACATCGCCACCGTGGATCGCGGCGTCACCGCCGGCATCGCGCGGCCGCCCGGGGGCGGGAGCTTCCTCTTCGCCTTCAACTCGCTCGCGGCCGTCCAGGGCGCGGTCGGGCTGTTCGCCAACCTGGTGGACTTCGCGCCCATGGCCAAGGGCGGCTCGATCCGCGGGTGCATCCAGCGCGGCCCGAGCGGCGGCCCTACCGGGTTCTCGCCGTTCTTCTTCCTGTGCTGCCAGGGCAACTCGGTCAACGACACCGCCTACCTGCTCGGGCTGTCCGACGACGACCCGCACCGGATCGTGCTCCGCAAGGGCATGGTGGCGGCGGGCATCCCGGCGTCGGAGGGTGCGAACGTGCTGCTCGCCTCGGGCGAGAGCTTCACGCCGGGGACCTGGCTCCACCTGCGGCTCGACGTGATCGTGAACCTCAACGGCGACGTGGTGCTCAAGGTCTTCAAGAACGACCTCGTCGCGCACCCGCTCGGCACCGCGCCCTCGTGGCAGGAGGTGGCGGGCATGGCCGAGTTCATCGACGACAACACCGGCATCAACAGCGGCTCGCAGCCGCTCACTTCGGGGCGCGGCGGCTTCGGCGTCATGGTCAAGGACGTCACGCGCCGGTCCTTCTTCGACCACCTCGAGCTGCTGAGGCAGACCTGATGGAGCTCGACGCCTTCACGAGCCGCCTCGGCCTTGGGCAGGGGCGCATCCGGCCGGCGAGTCTCCCCGCGGGCTCTGGCGAGTACGCGTTCGTGCTCGGCGAGGACGAGGCCGGCAGGTTCTTCGACCTCGCGATCGGGGACCGCGCGGAGGTGGTCCAGGACTCCGACCTCACGGACATCGGCCTCGTGCGGGCCCACCTCGGCCTGCGCGTGCCTGCCACCGTGCCCGCCGGCTTCGCCTGGGAGGCGTCGATCATCGTCGATGGCGTGAAGCATGCGACCTCCACGGCTCGCCCCGGCCGTTCGCGGACGGTGACCGATCTCGCCGCCAACGTCTCGAAGCTCTCGGGCGTGCACACCGTGGGCGTGCGGCTCGAGCTGGTGGGGGCGTAGATGGCGCTCCTCGAGCTGCCGGTCCTGGTGGTCGACAACGTCGCGGCGGTGATCGCCACGGCCAGGCTACTCGTCATCAACCGCGATCCGTGCCCGGCCGAAGACGGGGTGCCGCTCGACAGCGCGGTGGTGCTCGAGCTCGTGGACACCGGCACGGACGGCGTCGCCCGCGATGCGACGCGCGTGTGGGTAGGCGGTGTGCTCGCCTTCGAGGGCGGGGCGGCACCCGAGCTGAAGCCGGGCTTCGACGGCCCGCGCGCCTCCGTCACCGAGACGGCCGACACGCTGCGCATCGTCCTCGACCCGACGACGCCATTCACGAGCCAGGAGGTCGTCGAGGTCCGGGTGACCTCCGCAACCGTCGGAGGCGCGGACACCCTCGGCGAGACCTACGAGTTCACGGCCGAGGACCGCACCGCGCCCAAGCTGCTGGCAGGGCAGGCCACCGCCCAGAAGACCGTGCAGGTAGGCTTCGACGAGCAGGTGCTCGTGACCGATCCGGTCGGCTTCGCTTTCCTGGCGCTCGACGCGCCGGCGGTGGAGGTGCAGCCGGTGGCCGCGGAGGCGAGCGGCTCGGTCGTCCGGATCGACCTCGACACCGAGATGACACCGGACGTGCGCTATCGCGTGGTCGCCACCGGCGTTACCGACGTCCACGGCAGCGCCGTGGAGGCGCCGTTCCACCAGGCGGTCTTCGCCGGCTTCCGGCCCGCGCGACCGCTCGGGCGGCGCTTCGACCTCTGGGCCATGCTGCCCAAGCACAACCGCCGCGACGACACGACCGGCGACCTCAAGCGCTTCGTCGCCTGCCTGCAGGAAGCGCTCGATCTGCTGCTCGCCGAGGTGGACCGCTTCCCAGACCTCTTCGACCTCGAGCGCGCGCCCGAGGCCTTCCTGGACGCCATCCTCGCCGACCTCGGAAACCCGTTCCCGTTCGACCTCGACGCGCTCGGCAAGCGCCGGCTGGCCTCGGTCCTGGTCGAGATGTACCGGCAGAAGGGCACGGCGGCCGGCATCCGCAACGCCATCCGGTTCTTCCTCGGCATCGACGTCGAGGCGATCACACCGTTCACCGGGACCACGCTCATCCTCGGCGAGTCGGAGCTGGGCGTGGACTGGGAGCTGGGCCCCTCTGACCGCTTCGCCCGCTATGCCTTCGACGTGTCCGTGGGCATGGCGCTCACCGACACCCAGCGCCGCCAGCTCCGCGCGGTCGTGGACTACATGCGGCCGGCCCACACCCACTTCGTGGACCTGATCGAGCCCGGCGCCCCGGCGAGCTTCGACCACTGGGAGCTGGGCATCAGCGAGTTGGGGGCGTCCACGGACCTGCACTGACCCATGTCCCCATTCCGGCACCGCCCGGCTTTGCCCCTCTGGAAGGGTCGCGACCCCGAGGAGCAGGCATGGCCGATCGTCTGGACTACTACTTCCGCCAGCGCGTGACCGAGACCGAGCTCGACCTCGGCTTCGAGCTGTTGGAGAAGGCCGACCGCAACCTGGCCGCGGACATCGGTGTCTACGGCATCGTCAGCGGCGCCGAGCCGGCCCCGCACTCGCCGGTCGCGGATCTCACCATCGACCTCACCGCGCCCGGCCGGGCCTACGACCACATCGGCCAGCGCATCTTCTTCGGCACGGGCCAGCGGGTGGACTGCTCGGTCGACCTCTCGGGCATCCCGACCGAGGTCACGGTGGCCGGCAAGGAGCGGTGGCTCGCCGTCTTCATCCGGTTCGACCGGCTGCTCTCCGACCCCCGCACCGACGGCAACTCTCAGCAGGTCTACTTTCGCCGCGACGAGACGTTCGAGTTCGTCGTGCGCCAGGGAGCGGAAGGGAACGTCGGGGCGGCGGCCAAGGTGCCGCTCCAGGAGGACGAGCTGCTCGTCTGCGACGTCCTGCGCAGCCACGGGCAGACGCAGATCCAGGCCGGGGACATCGACACCTCTCGCCGCCAGGCGTTCATCTTCGCGACCGGTGACGCCGTGCAGGTCGTCTCGGGCCTCTGGTCCGTGCTCTCCCCGGCGACCGAGACGGTGCAGTCCGCGCTCGACTCGGCCGACGCCGTGCTCGACGGACACTTCGACGGCACGGCGAACAAGCACCCGGCCGCCCACGTCACCTACACCCCGCACGGCTTCGTCGGCGCGAGCAACGTGCAGGCGGCCATCGACGAGGTGGTCGACGACCTCTCGTCGGCCACGGCGGGTACCCCCGGAGCCTCCAAGGTCGGCGCCGACGCGGTCGCGGGCACGCCGAACGCGCTGCCGGCGGGCAACGTCGACGGGCAGCTCTCGCAGCTCCTGGCGTGGCTCAACAGCCACGTGGGAGCGGCGGCGGGCGCGCACGCGGCGAGCGCCATCTCGGCCGCGGTCCACAACTACATCGCGGGCACGAGCGTCCAGGCGCAGCTCCAGGAGATCGTCAGCACACTCCTCGCGCAGACCGCCGGCACGCCCGGTTCGTCGCGCATCGGCGCGGACGCCGTCACCGGCACCCCGAACGCACTTGCCGCCGGCACGGTGGACGCACAGCTCGCCACGTTGCTCGGCAACGTCAACAGCCACATCACCAACGCCACCGGCGCGCACGCCGCCTCCGCGGTCTCGGTTGCGGACGCCGGCGGCATCATCACCGCCACCCAGGTCGAGGGAGCGCTCCAGGAGGTCGTGGGCAACCTCAACGCGCACGTCGCGGACCCGACCGACGCCCACGATGCCTCGGCCATCTCGGTCGCGGACGCCGGCGGCAACCTCAACGCATCCGACGTCGAGGCGGCGCTCGCCGAGGTTCTCGACGCCTTCGAGGACGACCACTACCGCGGCAACGAGACCAACGCCGGCCAGCACCGCACCATCCACCAGCCCAACATGGGCACCGGCAAGGTGCTTCTCTGGGAGGCGATCGGCGTCGGTGCCGCTGCCACCCACTTGCGGGTCTACGTCGACAGCACGTCCGTCTGGTTCACCCTGAACGCCTCGTGGAACGGCAGCGCCTGGGCGCGCGACTCGACGAGCTGGTACTGCGGCGGCTTCCGCTTCTCGCGTGAGGACTTCCAACTCTTCCACGAGAACAGCTTCGCCGCGACGTTCACCGACTGGACCCGCACCTGGACCATCCCGATGGGCTCGACGACCAACTCGGCCTTCGAGATCACGGGGACCGTGCGCGAGGTCGGGCGCGTCGGAATCGAGACGCACAACACCTACAACGCGACCCGGAACATGGCGATGGGCGGCGGGAACACCTTCCGCTCCCGCTTCCCCGCGACGCCCTCGTCGATCACGTTCGCGCAGACGAGTGCCGCCAACTTCACGGGCACGCCGAGCCTGTGGGACGCGGACCGCGACGGCTTCGGCTTCTTCTCGTACCAGAACGTCGCCGCCAACACGACCATCTACTGGTTCGGCACCTACACGGCGGTCGCGTGAGGAGCATCCATGCCTATCCGTGAGCTCAGGACCGCCGATCTCGACCAGGAATGCGCGAAGTGCGGCGCGGTCATCACCGTCCCGGTGAGCGCCATCGTCGCAGGCCTTTCCCGCGAAGGGCAGATCAACTCGAACGTGGTCGCGATGCCCGTCTGCGCAACGTGCGGCGCGGCTGAGTTCCTGCTGCGGTCCCCGGTCGGCGAGGACCATCCGTCACAGGGGAGCTTCGGGCACAAGCACAAGCTGCTCGTCGACACCCTGCACGCGAGGCTGGTGAAGGGCGGACGGCTCGCGCAGGGGCTGACCGCTGAGAACGCGCCCATCAAGGAGCCGTCCGCGGCGGTGATGGACCGCTGGTTCAAGGACGGCCTCAAGCTGCCACCTCCCCCGAAGACCGACGGGGGCGCCCAGTGAGCGAGCGCGCCTTCATCGTCGGCGGCAAGCCGCTCGAGCCGCCGCCCGGCCTGGACGTCCTCAACTTCAACGCGGCAAGCGTGCATCGCTTCCGCTGCCGCGACCGGGCGGGGAAGCCCGTCACCGAGCTCGTGATCCACGAGACGGTCACGCGCTCGGCTGAGGAGACCGTCGCGGTCCTCAAGAAGCGCAAGCTCAGCGTCCACCTCATCCTCGACGAGCACGGCCGCTTCACCCAGCACGGCGACCTCGCGGACGACAACCTGGCGCATGCGAGCCAGCACAACGTCGCCTCGGTCGGCATCGAGGTCGTGAACCCGTACTACCCGAGCTACCTCAAGCCGGGCATGGCCTGGTCCACGGTCATCGACGCGCCCTGGGCCCACAAGAAGAAGTACGTGCTGCCGACGCCGGCGCAGGCCGAGGCGGTCGCGCGGTTCGTCGAGTGGGCGACTTCGCCCGCGTCTGGCCTCGCCATCCCTCGAACCTGGATCGGCCTCGCCGGCACCAAGCTCGCGATGGCCGAGGTGGAGAGCGCGGCGAAGCTCAAGCCCGGCGTCTACGCGCATCACTACTTCGGGCACGCCGACGGCTCGCTGCTCGTGCTCTGCGCCTGGCTGCGCATCGAGGCGGGCCTCGCGCCCGACGCCGCCTTCGCCGAGGCCGTCCGGCGCGGTACGGGCGTGCGCTGGAACGTCGACCTCGCGGACCTCATCGGGGCCGCCAAGAAGGAGTAGCCCATGGAGCCGACCGCCTTCACCGCCTTCGCCGAATTCCTCAAGGCCACCGGTCCCTACGGGCTCGTCGCCATCCTGGGCTGGGCCTTCTGGCGGGTGAACGAGAAGAAGGACCGCGAGCTGAAGGACCTGCACTCGACCGTCGTGAAGATGGCCGAGGGGCAGACCGCCGCCATCACCAAGGTCGAGTCCGCGCTGGTCGCGCTCAAGGAAGCGATCGACGGCATGCGGCACGTGCGCGGGTAGCGCGGTTTCCGCCGCCGAAGGTCGCCCCGCCTACCTCTCGTCGGCCACATTCCCCGCCAGTTTCGCGGCGTTGCGTGTCTATCGCAACATACCGGAATCGCTCGCCTTTCCGGTCGAATTGCCTTGAGCTTCCGGCCCGCCGACGCCTGTATGTCCTTGACGATCGAGATGGCCTCGATCGCGAGCGCGGAGGCGAACGATGGCGAAGATTCTCGGAAGCACGACGACCTACCACGGAACGGAGCACCCGTACCTCAAGGGGTACAAGGTCCGCATCGTCGCGGTGCTCAGGAACGCGGCCCGGCCGGACATCGACGTCGACGGCCCCGACTACGCCCACCTCAGCGACGAGGACGACCTCGCCCGCGCGGGCGGCGTCACCGCCGACGACCGCATCGAGGTCCAGCCCTGGATGGAGAAGGAGGGCCGCTTCTCCTTCGTGACCAGCGACCCCCGGGCGGTGGACCTCGCCTGCTTCCGCAAGCTCGCCAAGGCCCAGAGCGCGAAGTGACCGACGTGAACCCGCCGACGCGGGTGGTCCGCGCCGGCCCAACCTTGAAGGAGAGGACCATGAGCAAGACGACGAAGAAGGCGATCGAGAAGCTGAGCACGATGAAGGTCAACGAGCTGCAGGCGAAGTTCGCCGAGGTGACCGGCGAGACCACGCGCAGCCCGAACAAGACCTTCCTGATCCGGCGCATCACCGAGGCGCTGCAGGCCGCCGAGAGCGAGGCGAAGGCCGCCAAGGCGAAGGAGCCCGAGGCCGACGCGCCCGAGACGGAGCCGGCCACCGACGCGGCGGTCGAGTCCGCGCCCGCCCGCGAGAAGCTCACCAGGCTGGACGTGCCGACGCTGCAGGCCCGCTACCTCGAGGTGGTCGGTCGCTCCACGGGCTCGGACAACAAGGCCTACCTGATCTGGAAGATCCGCGAGGCGCAGAAGGGCCGCATCCCCGTCGGCCCGCGCAAGAGCGCGCACCGCGAGGGCGTGACCTTCAAGGTGCTGCCCCTGCGGATGGAGTCGGACCTGGTCGACAAGCTGGACGAGGCCTGGCGGCGGCAGGGGCTGCACTCGCGCATGGACCTCTTCCGCAAGTCCCTCCAGGCCTTCCTGCAGAACGCGGGCGAGGCCGACGTCGCCGCCATGCTGGCGAGCGCGGAAGCCTGATGGACCAGAAGGACCACCAGAGGCGGCGGCTGGTCGAGTGGTTGGTCGCTGAGATCACGCGTACGACCGGCCGCCGCTACAGCATCAAGCTCGAGGCGCTGGACGACGAGAGCCTCCGCGAGCTCCAGCGCCTCCTCCGCGACCTCGACCACGAGAAGCAGATGGCCGTGCAGCAAGCCCGGCTCCAGCCCTGGCGGCGGTGAAGCGCCATCGAGGAGTCACCGTTTCGGGCCCCGGCAAGCGATTCGTTGTGACGTGTTGACATCTGCGAGTGCATATGTCATAACGTCAGCATGCCAGCGAGCCTGACCAAAGAAGAGGCAGCGGAGCGGCGGGCCAAGGTCCTGGGTGCCGCGCGGTGGTGTTTCCTCAACTTCGGCTTCGCGAAGACGTCGCTCGATGACATCGCGAAGCGCGCCGACATCTCGCGCACGCTGCTCTACCGAACCTTCAAGAACAAAGACGACGTCTACAGGGCGGTCTTCGTTGACTGGCTCGTGTCTCGACACCCCGCTGCGAAACAGGCGGCGAAGGGGCCGGGCCGCCCCGCCGAACGCCTGTTCGGCGTGTGCCGTCTGATGGCGATCGAGCCCTGGGCCGAGATGGTCGGCGCGCCCATGGGCGGCGAGTTCCTCGATGCGTGCGGGCGAATCGACCCCGAGATCGACGCGCTCCATCGCAAGGTCGCGCTTGAGTGCGTGGCCGCAATCGTGGGCGATGAGGCGAGTGCCGAGGTCTTCCTCCTCGCCCTCGACGGATTGCTTGCAGACCAACCATCGACCGATGTGCTCGAGCGGCGCACAAGGGTGCTCGCCGAGCGCTTCGCGCCGAAGCCTACGAAGAAGGCGGTGAAATCATGACCACGAAGGATCTCGCAGGCAAAGTGATCCTCATCACTGGCGCAACGGACGGCATCGGCAAGGCCGCCGCGATGGAGTTCGCGAAGCGCGGAGCGAGCCTGACCATCGTCGGCCGCAACAAGGAGAAAACCGAGCGGGTGCTCGCTGAACTGAAGGCCGCGAGCGGCAACCAGGACGTCGACTTCCTGATCTGCGATCTCTCTCGCCTCGCCGACGTGCGACGCGCCGCCGACGAATTCAAGGCCAAGCACGACCGCATCGACGTCCTCGCGAACAACGCCGGCGCGACCTTCAAGGCGCCGCTGCTGGGCCCGGACGGTTTCGAGCTGACCTTCGCGCTCAACCACCTCGCGCCTTTCCAGCTCACGCTCTCGCTTCTCGACCTCATCCGAAAGACGCCTGGAGCCCGCGTCGTGTCGACGTCGAGCGCCATGCAGGCCCGCGGCAAACTCGACCTCGAGACGACCCCGACCTCGCTGGCGGGCTGGGGCCCGAATGCCTACGCCACGTCGAAGCTCGCCAACATCCTATTCACGAAGGAGCTCCAGCGTCGCCTCGCGGGAACGACCGCGTCGGCAAACTGCTTTGAGCCGGGGATGGTGCGCACGCAGTTCGGTGCCATGGGATCGGACCAGGGCTTCCTGCTGAACGTCATCTACGCGCTCGCAAAACCCTTCGCGAGCACCCCGGAGCAAGGCGCCGATTCCCTCGTTTGGCTCGCGACGGCGCCCGAGGCGGCGCAGCTCAAGGGTGAGTACATCTCGAAGCGGCGGCCTGCGAAGCCGCAGAAACAGGCGCTCGACGCGAAGCTCGCGGCCGACCTGTGGACGCTGAGCGAAAGGCTGTGCGTCGAGGCGGCCGCTCGCGCCGAGGGGAGCACATGAAGGGCCTGCTGACTGTCGGTGTCCCCCTCGCGTTCTTCGCGCTGTTCGGCGTGTCCATCTGGTACGTGGGCGCACGGTTGCACACGCTGTTCGGGACGACCTCCCGCTGGCCGATCCAGATCGGCGTGGCCGTAGCCTTCATCGGCGCCCTGGTCGCTGTGGGCGCGACGCCGCGGTCCTCGAGCGCGGCGGTCGGAGTCGTCAATGTCCTCGGCGGCTATGTCTTCACCTTCTACCTGCTCGTCCTGTTGTCGCTTCTCTGCCTTCACGCAGTTCAGCTCAGGTGGAACCCGCCCATGGCGTGGAGCGCGGTGGCGGTCCTGGCCCTCGCGTTCGCAGCGACCGGCGCGGGCGCTCTGTGGGCCGAGTCGTTGATGGTCACGGAGACCGAGATCCGTCTGCCCGGCCTCAAGCACGAGGTCACGGTGATGCAGATCTCGGACGTGCACCTCGGCCACCACCGCGGCCGTGCCTACCTCGACAAGATCGTCGAGGAGACCAACCGCCGCAGGCCGGACCTTGTGCTCATCACCGGAGATCTCGTCGACTCCAACGCGGCGCTCGAGCCCGGCGTCCTGAACCCTTTGTCCAGCCTCCAAGCACCGGCCTACTTCGTGGGTGGCAACCACGAGAAGTACGTCGACACCGCACGCGCGCTCGAGCTGATCGCACAGCACGGCGTTCGCGTCCTGCACAACGAGGTCGTCGAGACCCACGGGCTACAACTCGTCGGACTCGACTACATGAACGCGGACGAGGATGCCTTCGACATGCACCCGTCCGACGACACACGCACGATCAGGTCTGTCCTGCCCAGCCTGCCCTTGAAGAGGGATCTGCCGTCGGTGCTCATGCACCACAGCCCGGTCGGCACCAAGTACGCCGCTGCAGCGGGGATCAGCCTGATGGTGTCGGGCCACACGCACGCGGGGCAGGTGTTCCCGGCGTCGCTGTTCGCCGGGCTCATCTTTCCGTTCAACAGCGGGCTCCACCGGCAAGGCGGGGCACAGGTGTTCGTTTCCCAGGGGGCCGGGACCTTCCTGACGCGCGTCCGGCTGGGCACCTCGAACGAGCTCAACATCCTGCGGCTGACCCCCGAAACGCGCCCCGTCGAACGGTCCAGGTGAAGGAAGAGGCACCAACATGACTTTCTTCAAGCACACCGAGAGCTGGTTCAAGGGCGAGATCTTCGAGGGAGGGATGCTCCTGGTCTTCGGCTCCTGCCTGGTGATCCTCTCCCTCTACTTCTGGAAGTTCGGTCACAATCCGACGATCCGTGCCCTGATCATTCCGTTTCTCGCGGTTGGCCTCCTTTGGGGGAGTGTCGCCGGAGTCGGGATCTACCGGAACGCCAGTCGCCTCGAGGCGTACCGCGCAGCCCACGAGACGGCCTCCGTGGAGTTCGTGCAGAGCGAGAAGGAGCGGGTCGAAGGCTTCGTCGGCTGGTACCGGCCCATGCTCATCGTCTGGAGCGTGCTGCTCCTCGTCGGCCTGGCCATGTTCCATTTCTGGGGCGGCAACGTCGGCCGCGCGGTCGGGCTCGCCGTCGTCCTATTTGGAGTAGCCGGCCTAATGGTCGACCACGCATCAGAGAACAACGCGCTTGAGTACCACCGAGCAATCATCGCTGAACTGAAGGGACTTCAACAATTCCCTGCCGCGGCCGGACAGAGCCTGGACGGTGGCGCGCGAACAAGGACTCTCCCATGAAGTACTTCCTCATCGGCTTGCTGGTCCTGGTGGGTCTCCCTATGGCGGCGATGCTCACGTTCAGGATCTACAAGGACGTCGCGAAGAAGCGCGGCTTCGCCAACACCTATGCCATCCAGAACGTCGGAACCGGCAAGGACATCAGGGTCCGCGACGCCGGCATCGCCGACTGCACGAAGATCATCCTCTACAGTCATCACGAGTGGGAGTGCATGACCTGGCGGTTCATCCAGGTGGACGAGGGCGTCTTCCTGCTCCAGAACCTCTACACGCAGAAGAGCCTCCAGCCATCATCGCAACCCGAGGCTGGAGTGGACCTCTGGCAGCAGTCCTTGGGAGGGAGTCCCCTTCAGTACTGGGAGTTCCTGAAGCAACCGGACGAGACCTACCAGATACGGCTGAAGGGCACGGAGTTGTACGTGACCGCCCCCTCGGCCGAGGACAACTCGGCGATCGTGCTCGCGCCGAAGAACGATGCTGCGAGCCAACGGTGGAGGCTGGTGCGTCAGACTCCGGTGGTCTAAGGCCGTGGACGCTCTCCCGCTGTCAACCAGCCGAGCCGTCGCCGCCGCCCGCGCCGTTCCCCGGCTGCTAACCTCACGACACCGACACGAGGGCGACCGATCACGCTTTTCGCCAAGCCTGCGGCAATCTTTGGCAATTTCCCCTTGTGCGTCAGGTGTCCGTGGAAGTAGAGAATTGGGTGCCCGGTCCGGACTCGAAGTTGGTGAGCCGGGACGACTGCGGAGCCAGTTCCTTCCGAGCCGTAGCCCGAGGCCGGCACCCGGCAAAGAACGCGCTGCGGCGAGAAGGGTTCCCCCTAGCTCGTCTCCCTCTCACCCTCTTCCGCTTCTGGCCCCACATCCTCCACAGGAGTGCCGGGCGACAGCAGCGTCCAGGAAAGCAGGGCCACGGGGGCGGAGTGCCAGCACTGGCGCAGGTCGTCCTCGCTGGCCCAGGTGCGCCGGGGCAGCACCACCCCTTCGGCGTAGACGGTCAGGCGACGGCCAGCCAGGGGCCAGGGGCGCAGCCGGTAGGAGCGTCCCCCCAGGTGGCGTAGCTCAAGATCCACGTCACCCTGCCGCTGGGGCAGGCCGGGCAGCACGCGGCGGCCCTCCACCCCGAGGCTGAGCAGCACGGCCAGGGCATCGGTCAGGCGGACGATCGCCCGGTTGCGGCGATCCCCTTCGGTGCGAAAGAGATCGGCGTAGCGAGGTTGCTCCGCCAGAGCAGCCACCAGGGCCGCCCGACGCGCCTCCTCGCGGGCGAGGAACTCCGGGCACGGCGCGCTGGCGTAGCTCTGGGCCAGGTGGGAGACGTGGTGGGAGACCAGGTAGGCGGCGTAGCGGCCACGGGTGGCGGCGCGCTCCACGCAGGCCGTCCACACCTCCTCGTGTTCCCCCTCGGGGAGCGAGTCGAAGGCCACCGGCTCGCCGGCCGGGGTGAGGCGGGGAATCTCTTCCCGGCCATCCCAGCCGGAGTCGTGCAGCAGCACCGCCGCCAGCACCTCGGCGCGGGGGGCCGGGCGCGGGGTGGTGCGGTTACCCCAGTGGTCGGCCAGCTGGAAGGCCATGAGGGCGTGGGCCGACTGGCGGATGGCGATCCAGCCGTCGCGGCAGGGGTGCAGGATCATGACGCCGGCGCCCGCCGTTGCGCCAGCGCGGCACGGATGGCCGGCAAGGCGGCGCGGGCGGCGTCCTCCCCCGCCTCGATGAGCCGCTTCTTCTGGCTGAAATCGTTGTAGGCCACGTCTCCCACCCGGGGTTCGATGACGACCTCGGCGTCCCGCGCCTTGAGGCGGCCGATCTCGGCGGCCATGATGGTCACGGCGTGGTAGGCAATCCCCAGGGGCGAGCGGGGCGCGGTCGGGGGAATGGCCGCGGGAATGGCCACGGCGATCACGACGTCGGCCCCCAGGCGGCGGGCCACCGCCACCGGCACCGGCTCCACCACCCCGCCGTCCACCAGCGTCACCTCCCCCACCTGCACCGGCACGAAGACGCCCGGGATGGCGCAGGAGGCGTGCACCGCCTCGGGGACGGGTCCGCGGCTGAAGACCACCGCCGAGCCGGTGCGCAGGTCTGTGGCCACGGCGGCATAGGGCACCGCCATGTCCTCGATGTTCCTGGCCTTGACATGGGCACTCACGAACTTGCGCAGGCGCTCCCCCCTCACCAACCCGCCAGAAAAGATCGCCAGGGCGCGGACGTCGAAGAGGTCCTCCTCCTGCACGGCGAGGGCGTGGAACTCGGCGTCCAGCACCCGCCCGGAATCGGCGTAGAGCGCCCCCACGAGGCTGCCCACCGACGTGCCCACCACCAGGTGGATGGGAATCTTTTCCTGCTCCAGCACCCGCAGCACGCCGATCTCGGCAAACCCCCGCGCCCCGCCGCCACCCAGCGCCAGGGCCACCCTGGGGGGCCGGGCCTCCAGGGCCGGAGAAGTCACGGTCGGGGGCGGGGGTTTGCCGAGATCGGCGTGCTGCGGGTGCTGGAGC
>JABRVU010000015.1:0-8570 GCA_039961895.1 Phycisphaerae bacterium
ACGCAGGACTCCGGCAGGCGCAGGCGTTCGACCGGCCGGCCGTTCACCAGGTGCGATTCGACGATCTCGGCGACGTCCGCCATCGTCACGAAGCCGTACCAGACGGCCTCGGGATAAACCACCACGGTCACGCCGTGTTCGCACTGGTCCAGGCACCCGGCGGCGTTGATGCGCACGCGCTTGCCCAGACGCCGCCCGGCGGCCTGCTTGAGGGCCTCGCGGACGGCCTCTGAGTCCCTGGCCTGGCAGCAGCCGCGCGGATGGCCGGCCTCGCGGCGATTCGTGCACACGAAGACGTGACGCTCAAAACCCGCCATGCGCAGACTCCCTTTCGGTTCTTGGATCTGGGATTATGGATCTTGGGCGACCTCGATGAGATCCAATAACCAGAATCCGCGATCCGAAATCACTATAGCGGAATTTCCAGCACGCTGCCGGTGCTGTGCCTTTCGAGCAGCTCGCGTTTCACGTCAACCCCCCAGCCGAAACCGGACAAGGGACGGATTCGACCGCCGTAGCCGAAGCGCAGCGGCCGTTCGACCACGTCGCCCTTGAGCAGGAAGGTCCCGTAACTGCCCTCGGCAAAGGCCAGGCCCGGCACCTGTTCGAGGAACCGCCGCCCGGCGGCCGAGAGGATGCTGGTCTCGCCGACCATGCAGCCGAGCTGGCAGAGTATGCCGTGCCGCAGGGCGAAATGGGCCAGGCGGACGGCCGGCAGGAACCCGCCGTTCTTGGCGATGCGGACGTTGAAGCCGTCGGCGACTCCGGCCTGCGCGAGCCGCTCGGCATCGGCCATCGAGAGCAGCGATTCATCATGCATGACCTGGACCGGGACGGCGGCCTTCAGTTCCGCCAGCTCGCCGTCGCATTCGCGCGGCAAAGGCTGCTCGACGCAGGCGATGGGCAGGTCGGCCAGGGCCTCGAGCCGCTGCACCGCCCGGGCGAGCGACCAGCCGCCGTTGGCGTCCAGCCGCAGCGTGGTGGTCCGGCCCAGCGACCGGCCCAGCGACCGGGCCACCGCGCGGACCCGGTCTTCGTCGTCGTCATAGCCGACTTTGAGCTTGAAGTCGCGCAGGCCGAACCAGCGCATCAGCCGGGCCGACCGCCGCAGCCTGCCCGGTTCGCCGGAGAGCACGCCGCTGTAGCGCAGCCTGGCCCGGCTTCCCGGCGGGCCGAAACCGGGCAGCCCCATCCAGCTCACCGCCTCGCCGACCGGCTTGCGGAAGTGGCGGCTGTAGGCGTCGAGCAGGGCCAGTTCGACCGCCGCCCGCGCCGCCAGAATCGTATCGCCGTTCTCGTCCACGCCGGGCAGCAGGTCGATGCGTTCGAGGGCCTCGGCGAAGCGGGCCGGTCGATACGAGAGCAGCTCGGTGACGAAGACGCTCTGAACGGCGGCCACGACCGACCCGACCGTCTCACCGGAGACGTACGGCCGGGCCAGCGTCTCGCCGTAGCCGGTCGTCCCGTCGAACAGTTCGACCTCGACCACGATCGGGTCGGCGGTGGCGCGCACGTGGGCGGCGTGGCCGAACGGCCGACGCATGGCGATCGACAGCGGATACACCCGGACGCGGGCCACCGAGGTACTGCTCACCGCACGGAAACTCCAGGCGGGTTTCCAGGTTCCAGTCGCCGGATTCCAGCTGGGGGCGCGGCCCTCCGCGAGCGGGAACCGGAAACCGGAAACCGGGAACCGGCTACTTCTCTTATTTGGGCAGATCAAACGTTTCCAGGCGGTCGCCGAACCGGCCGGTATTGCGATGCTCGGCCTCCAGCCGGCGGAACATCTTCACGACGTCGAACAGGCCGCCGATGGTAATGGCCAGTCCCAACGTGAAATAGGCGATCATGGCAGCCCATGCCACGTAGGTCCACGCCAAACCCCAGTCGAAAGGTTGCTCGATCATGCCGCGCCTCCGGTCAGGGGGATCGTCTCGAACGCCGGCACGCGCAGTCGGCGCGGGAACATCACCGACCCCAGGATCATGCCCAGGATGGCCAACGGAAAGCTCATCACGCCGGTCTTGGGGTCGGTCAGGAAGGCATCGACCGTCCTGACAAACTCGGGCGGGTTGAGCCGGCCGTTGGCCCCCGCCAGGACCAGGAACCGGGTGGTCAGATAGACCAGTCCCGGCGCGGCCCCGAAGAGCAGCCCCAGGTAGGCCCCCGCGGTGCTGGCCCGCCGCCAGTAGAGACCCAACGCCAGCAGGGCCGTCGAACCGGACACGTACATGGTCCCGGTGACGGCCAGATAACCCCAGACCTCCTTCTTGAACTCGTACCAGAGCCCGAAACGGATCAGGAAGGCCCCCAGGCACAGGATGAAGAACCGCGTGATCCAGATTCTCAACCCGCCGGGCAGGTGCAAGCCGAAGGCCCGGGCGATGGGCGCGATCAGGTCCTCGGTCAGCACGCCGCTCCAGGCCAGCATGTAACTGGAGTGGGTGGACATGAGGGCGGCCAGCATCCCCGCGCACATGAAGCCGATCAGGACCGGCGGCAGCGTTCCGTGCAGCAGGCGGGGCATGGCCTCGAGGGTATCCATGCCGGCCAGGTCGGCCGGAGACCTGGTGTTGTAGAGATACGCGATCGCCGCCGCCCCCCACAACATGGGGATGATGGCCCGGCCGAAGTAGTTCACCGCGGTCAGCGACCACATGACCCGGGCGGTCCGCGGCGAATCGGTCGCCGCGGTACGGAAGGCCTGGGTCTGCCAGGTGTTGGTGCCCAGCCAGTGCATGGTCTGCCAGATGATCCACAGCCAGCCCATGCCGGCCGCGCCGACCGTGATGGTGGGGTCGAGCCCATAGTAGGGCCGATGCACCCGCACGGCCTCGACCACGCCCTCCATGCCGCCGACGGCCGGCTCCCGCGCCAGAATCCACCAGGTGGTCAGCCCGATGCCCAGGGTGAGCACGATGAACTGGATGTAGTCGGTCAATACCACCGAGACCATCCCGCCCAGCAGCGTGTAGAGCAGGACGATCACCACCAGGATGGACATCACCAGCTTGATCGAGGAGAGGTGATAGCTGCGCGCGCCGCCGGCCGCCGACGGCGGGGAGGGCGGAAGCGGGCCGGGCGCGGTCGAGGTCGGATCGGAAGCGGTCGCGGCCGGCCCGGCCGCCGCCTTGGCCAGGGTCAGCTTCCACCCGCCGCCGGAGTCGTCGATGGTCACGTTCAGGTCCGGCACTTCGGTGATGATGCGGATGAAATTGGCCTCGACCTTCAGGAACACGCCATAGTTGAGGATGCCCGCCGTGGCGATGATCAGCCCGCCCAGCACGCGGACGCCCGGGCTGTAGCGCTGCTGGTAATACTCGGCCACGGTGGTCGCGCCCGACCGGCGAAGCCCGCTCACCATGAACCCGGTCAGGCCTACGAACAGCGTGGCGCAGAAGGCGATGACCCCCAGGACCATCGCGGAGAGCCCGTTCTCGAACCCCATCTGGGCCATGTACATGACCGTGACCAGGCCCATCTCGGTGGCGGTGAGCGTGGCCGTCGCCAGCCAGATGCTCAGCGACCGCCCGGCGATCAGGAAGTCCTCCTGGCCTTTGATGTACTTCCGGCAGAAGAAGCCCGGCACGGTGGCGATCAGCAGGTAGACCCCGACGATCCACCAGTCAATGTTCGAGAACGCAAGCGGCATGGGGATCGCGTCCCACAGGGGGTCCGAAGGCTGCCAGGACAAAACGGGGTTATTCTGACCCCAAGCCCGCCGGCAGACAAGTGCCCCGACAACGCCGCGGACCCTGCTCCCGCCGTTCGCACTTGATCGGGCGGGGAATCGACGCTAACCTATGGACCAGAAGGCCCGAGAAACCCTTCCCGGATCGCGTCTCCGACGGTCGGAGGGGGGAGCGCGTCCCGTTCCCGCCGCACGGGATGGGATGGCGGACGGCGGACGGTTTGAGGAAGGATCGCTGGAACGTTGCGTGGGATCGGCATGGCGGCTGAGACGATTGATCCGGAGTTGCTGGAGATCCTGGTCTGCCCGGAGAGCCATGCCCGGCTCATCCAGGTCGGCGATTGGCTCTACAGCACCGACCCGGCCACGCGGCGGAGATACCCCATCCGCGACGGTCTGCCGATCATGCTGATCGAGGAGTCGCAGGTGGTGGACGAAGCCGAGTTCCAGCGGGTGATGCGGGAGCATCAGGTGGAGAGTCCGACGGAATCGGGTGCGTCCTGAAACCCGCGTCGTGCCCCCGCGCCGGCCTGTCGGCGGGTGCTCTCGACCCGCGGCGGGCGCGGACCACCCGTGAGCCCATGCCCTGGTGCACGGCTCGCGGGTGGTTCGGTCAGGTGGGTGTGCCGTCTGGCCGGAGGCGATATCAGGGAGTTTTCCAACCGAACCAGGAGATGACGTCGTAATGGCCGCGAACGCCAGTGCCCAAAAACGCAAACCCCAGGCCCCTCGTGCCGGGCGGACCCGCTTCCCCGATCGCGGCGGCGAAAACTGGAAAGGCCCGATCGTCGATTACAAGGAGGTCGAGCTGCTCCGCAAGTTCCTGACCGCTTCCAGCAAAGTCATGTCGCGCAAGCGGGCCGGCACCAACGCCCGAGAGCAGCGCGCCCTGGCCCAGGCCATCAAGCGGGCCCGCTTCCTGGCCCTGCTTCCGTTCACCGGGACGTGAGCGGGGAGCTTGACCCGTCCCGGCAAGTCGCCGTGGGGATGGCAGACCGCTGCCCGGAGCACGGCTGAAAACCGACGTTGTTTGCGCCCGTAGCTCAATTGGATAGAGTACCAGGCTTCGAACCTGAGGGTTGGAGGTTCAAGTCCTCCCGGGCGCGATTCCATAAACCCTCCGAACGCTTGAGTGAGTGCCCTGGCTCGGAAAACTCGATGACGTATGCGGCCCGGTCTCAGGCGGCACTCCCCTGGGCGTGCGGCTGTGCCTGGTCGAGCAGGGCCATTGCCCCGTCCCCGCTTGATGGACCAGTCCTTATGAGAGTTTTCCACTTGTCCGACCGGCTCGCGGCGGCGGCGGGCAGGCGGGTTCGGAAAGACCGCGGGAGCGACGGGACAAGGCGGTCATGGGCCGACGTCCCGAAAACCGTTTCACACCAGTGCCGTCGGCGGGCTTCCCTGCTTATGCGATGGGATTGTTTCGTTATCCATCTCAACGGCAAGGCGGCCTCCTCCTGTCGAGTGACGGGGCGTCAGGAACGCCCAGAAACGGCAGAAAGTCGAGATCAACCAGCCGGACACGCCTTCATTCCCTGCGCAACCGCATGGGGCCCTTCCGGCCGGACGAGGCGGCGCGACGGCTTCAGCGGGTCGGGCTCACGCCGGTCGCCGGCGTTGCGGGACGGGTGGTGCTCTCCGCCGGTTGCGTCTGGGCGGTTCGCTGCCGGATGAACTCCTGCAACGCCGCGTCATCGGGGAAGCGCGTTTGCAGCCGGTTGACGGCCGACGGAATGTGCCGCCCGCCGTCGAGGTCGGCCAGCGCGTCCAGCAGTTCGAAGGCCCGCTGATGGTTCCCCTGTTCGAGGGCGACTTGCGCGGCCAGATACAGGCTGAAGGGCGAGGCGGGAGCCAGCTCGAGCAGCCTGGCCACCCACCCGTCGAAGCCCTTGGGCCGGGCCTGGGGCGGAAGGACGATGAACCACTGCCCGAGTTGCAGCAGCGTCACGGTGAGCTGTTCCTCCACCGCCCGGGGGTTGGCGGCGCCGAAGAGGGTCTTCAGGCTCTCGACGGCCTCTTCCTCGCGCCCGGCCGCCAGGAGGAACGTGGCCAGGTCCGCGCGCAGGGCGCGCTCATCATCGCGCAATCCGCCGGCCATCCACTCGGTGAGGGCCTGGCGATAGGTGGCCAGGGCCACGGCGGGATTATCCGGCGTTGAGAGCAGTTCGTAGCGGGCCTGGTCGGCGCGGGCGAACGCGGCCGTCGCCGGATAGCGGGCCCGCACGCCCAGCAGCAGATCCGCGGCGGCCTGGGCCTGGGGCACGGCCCGTTCGCGCATCCGGGCGGCGGCTTCGGCCGTCCGCTCCGCCGCCTGCCGGCTTGAAACGCCGCTGAAGGCCCGATCACGCAGAACCTCCTCGCACAGCGCCGCCAGGCGGAGCGTCTCCGGCGCGAAGGGATCGGCCCAGATCGCGCCGGGGTTGCTCAGCACCACCTGGGCGCCCTTCAGCCAGTCGTTCATCAGCGACTCGAAGCCGGAGTCCTGCATCAGGCCGGCCAGCAGCGGCTTGAGCGACGGATGCATCGGCCCGGCCCGCAACGGCACGCGCAGCAGGTTGGCCCGCTCGATCAGCGGCTCCTCGCGCGGCGTGAACTCCAGCAGCCGCAGTGCCGCCCCCGCGTTCAGGCGGTTGCAGAGATAGTCGTTCTTGAACCACTCGCGGGCCTGGGAGACGTAGGAATGAGCCTGCTCGCGCAGGCCGACCTGGGCCTCCAGCCGTTCCCTCTGTTCGCAGAGCAACAGGGCCTCGGCCATGACGCCGGCCACGTCGGGAAAGAAGGGCAGCCGCGACCACACCTCCTGCCCCCACTGGAGGCAGCCGCCGGCGGGTCCGGGGCGCAGGCCCACGTGTTCGTCGAAACGCTCGGCGCATTCCCGGGCGACGGCCAGCCGAGCGGCGGTCAAACCATCGGCGTCGCCCGCCCGCCGGAACACCTCGGTCAGCTCGTTGAGCCAGTAGCCGGCCGCCTGGTAATTCACGATGCACCCGGCGCGGGTCGCCAGGATGCGGTCGTCGATGCCCAGTCTCATGCTGCGGGCCTGGGCGGCCTGCTCCAGGGCCCCGCGCCAGTCTTTTTTCTCCGTGAACTGCTGGATGCGGTATTCGGCCCGGGCGCCCTGCCAATCAGCGATCACCAGCCAGGCGGTGACGGCGGCGCCGGCCAGCCCCGCCAGCAGACCCAGCAGCCGCAGGCCCTTTCCCGGCGGCGGGGCCGTCTGACGCCAGGGATGCTTCTCCGTCGAGCGGGCCAGCGACCAGATCAAGCCGATCAGCGAATAGAACAGCAGCGGAATCACCGGCTTGTGCAGGCCCAGGCTCAGGGCCTCTTCCGCGATCAGGGCGGCCAGGGAACCGGCCAGGCCCAGCAGGCAGGCGCGATCCGCCGGGTGGCGCAGGCGCTTCATGGCCAGCCCGGCGGCCCAGAAGGTCGCGCCCAGGGCCGTGCTGACCAGGGCGAAGCCGGCCGCGCCCAGGTCCGCCAGTATCTCCAGCCATTCGTTGTGGGCATGGTCCAGGGCCGGCTTCTCGGTGGGGAACGCCGCGGGGTCGTTCACGAAATCGTCCAGGGCCTGCGACTGCGCGCCCAGCGAATAGGAACCCTGCCCGCCGCCGCCGACCGGCCGCGTCACGAACCGATCGACCGCGATGCGCCAGGCATAGAATCGAAAGCGGACCGTCGAGCCGCGGGCCGCGTCCAGCTCCATCTTGCCCACCTGGTCGGAGATGACCGCCGTCAAGGCCACGCCGGCCAGGGCCAGCACCACCCAGCGGGCCCGCTTCGGCGCGACCAGGTAGATGATCGTCGCCAGCCCCGCGCCCAGGCCGATCACGGGTCCGCGCGAGCCGTACAACACTCCCAGCCATCGTCCGCCGGTCAGCGCCAGGGCCCAGCCGGTCAACAGCAGGCCGGCCCCCGCCGCCACCAGCCACCATCCCTGACGGGCCTCCGACGGCGGTTCGAGCGTCGCGGTGGCCGTCGCCGCCGCCGCGGGCTTCGCCCGCATGGCCCCGACCGCCGCCGACGCCAGGAAGGCCAGCGGCAGGACGACGCCCGGAAGCATCACCGCTCCCAGGAAAATCGGATTGCCGATCGGGAATTTCAACCGCTGGACCGGGTTGCGTTCATAGTAGTACCACAGGGCGATGACGGCGGTCAGGGCCAGCACGCCCGCGATGAGCGCCGAGGCCGCCCGCGCGCCGCGCGGCGAGAGCGTGCGGCCCAGGACGATGGCGAAGACGATCGGAATGAGCTGGCGGAAGGCCTCGCCCGCCGATCCGGCCGGCCAGGGCGACCACCAGGCGCTCAGAAACGACCAGCCGGCGAACAGCAGAAACGCCATCTGGGCCGAATTGGTCGGCGTCAGGGAGGAGAAGAGCAGCTCGCCGCGCTGCCGAAGGGTCCAGACTCTGCGGGGCCGGCCGGCTTCCTCCGCGGCCGACTCCGCCCGCCGGGCGGACACGAACCAGCCGATCACGCCGGCCAACAGGCCGGCCATGCCCGCCAGCCCCTGCGTGAGCCACTTGACTTCGTAGCCCCGCGCGGTGGGGTGCTCGAAGTTGAGAGCCATCATCTGGGTGAGCATCTGCAAGAGCGATCCGGGTCGCCACGGTATGGCCCCCTCCTCGGACCGCCCGCCTCCCGAGCTGATCAGCCAGCACGAAGCGGCCAGCCCCGCCACCGCGATCACCGTGACCACGCGCTCCAAGACGTTCAGTCGCGGACGGCGCGCCGCCGGCTCCAAGACCCGATCGTCCTGCGTGGTGAGAAAATCCGCGTTCACGGGTTTTGCACCCAGGGGACATCCGGCTCGCCGGCCGAGTGGTTCGCCAGCCGGGCCCAGGCAAAGAGCAGATCACTGAGCCGGTTCAGGTAGATG
>JABRVU010000016.1:0-2977 GCA_039961895.1 Phycisphaerae bacterium
GTCCAGCACCGCGCCCTTGCGCACGACGTTATCCGCGACGATGACGCTGCCGGTCCGGGACAGCCGCAACGACCAGTCCAGGTAATCGCAATAGCCCGGCTTGTCGGCGTCGATGAAGATCAGGTCGAAGGGTCCGCAGCCCTCGGCGGCCAGCCGCGGCAGGGTGTCCAGGGCCCTGCCCAGCCGAACCTCGACCACGCCGTTCAGCCCGGCCCGGGCCAGGTTGGCCTTGGCAACCTCGGCATGTCTGGGATCAGCCTCCAGCGTGATGAGCCGGCCGCCCTCCGGCAGGGCCCGGGCAAGCCAGATGGTGCTGTATCCACCCAACGTGCCGATTTCAAGGATGCGTCGGGCCCCTTGGGCTCGGGCGATCAGCCAGAGCAGTTTGCCCTGCGGCGGCGAGACGCTGATGGCCGGCAAGCCGGCGGCGGCGCTCTCCGCCAAGGCCGCGTCGAGAGCCGGCTCCGGCCGGACCAGCAGCTCGTTGAAATAGCGATCGACCGCGGTCCACTGGTCCTGGTTCATGGTCCCTCGTTTCCGCCGTGCCGGCCGGTGTCCGCCGCGCGGCGGAGACGCCCACGGCGCGGTCAGGAGCGTCGTGGCGGTCTCGGCCAGTTCGGCTCGTAGGGGTCTGAGAAGATCATCTGAACGCGGGCGGCGCGGTCGCCCTCGTCGCTCAACAAGACGCCGATCGCCTCGCGCAACTGACCCAGGCGCCCGTCCCGTCGGACGGTCCGCGAACCGTCGGCCCGGTCGATCCGGTCCAGGGTCGCGGCCACGTCGAGCACCTTGGCGCGCATATCGAGGAAATAGCGATCCAATACGGCCTCGGCCGGCATGGGAATGGGCATGATGACACCTCATCGAACGATCCGTCTTATCATAAGATCAGGCCGGCGGATTCCAAGGCCCGTTTCGACCGCCCTGACCGGGGCGCGGCATCACGTGCGGGCGCCGGGGTCTCGAATGCCGATCGCTCTCGACTCCGACCCGAAAACGAGGACGACAAACATCCGAACCCTCTCTTGCCCGACGAGTCTGCCGCACCCGAAGCGGAACGGCCGGTGACGCCGCGTTTTGCTTCCCCATCTGCTCCACGTTACATTCAGGTGACGCTTTTCCAGACGGGAGGTGGCCGATGCGTAAGTCCGAGCTGGCGACCGGTTGCCTGTGCGCTCTGGGCCTGGTCCTGACCGGTTGCGACCCGCAGTTCGCGCAGCTGTGGGCCGGCGGACCGGAGGCGCTGGACGAATACCTCGATTTCGAGGCGGTGATCGGCGGGAGCAACGAGGCCGTCGTCTTCCATAAGGCGGACTTCCCTTCCCGGGAGATCTGGAACGCCTTCTCCCTGCTGTGGCTGGTCTCGGGCGGCGATCCGTTCGAGCGGTTCACGCCGACGCTCACGACGGCGGTCGTGGACACGGCCACGGGCCTGGCCACGCTCGTGAACCTGGACATGAGTTGGGAAGAGAACCCCGTGTCCGACGGCAGGCGAATCGTATGGGGCGACGCCGACGAAGACGTGGTCCGCGTCTATGACGTTTCCACCGGTCAGACTGCGTCGGTGCTGGCCGGGGCCGGGGCCTTGCCGCAGGTGGTGGCCGGCGACTACCTCATCGCCCTGACCGGCTGGGACGCCGGCGCCGCCATCATCGCCCTCAACCTCGTGACCGGCGAGCCGTTCACCCTCGAGACCGGCGACGCCGTGTTCACCACGGCCTGCGACGGAACGACCCTGGCCGTCCAGTTCTCATCGTGGCCCGAAATCGGCGACGACGCCCAGGCCGACGTTCTCCCTGCATTCGGCTCCTCCTCGATCGACGTGATCGATCTGCGGACGCGCTTCCGGCGGACCATCTACACCACCGACCAGGCCGGCGTGTCGTCGCTGGTGGTGACTCGCGGCCGGGTCATCTGGCTGGAGTCGATCGTGGACGGCGATGCCTTCGAGAACGCCCGCTTCGTGGTGCGGGCCCACACCGTCGCCTCCGGCGCCGATGAAGTGCTCATGGAGATCGACGCGGACTTCAGCGGGTTCAGCGGCGTATTCCCGGCCTACCTGGGACCGTCGGGCGTGGTGATGATGACCATGACGGGCGATGAGTTCACGTCGCACGTCGCGTATGAACTGCGGACCTACGACGGCGACGTTCACCCCCTCTTCGAGGGCGGTTTCGGCCTGGGTTCGCTTCCGTTCCCGTCGTTTCCCTGGCCGGCGGGAGACCTGGTGGTCTATCGTGATCCGGCCACCGGGAGCTGGGTGATCTACGATCCGGCCACGCGCTCGCGGCGATCGGTGACTCCCTTCGCCGCGGCCACTCCCTGAAGGCTACGACGCTAGCCAGGAAACCTGAAAACCGACCGGGTGGAAGCCGGCCCCGCACGGGTTGCCGACGGCCGCTGGGTTTCAATTCGCGCAGGCCGGGTCGGCGGGTTTCTCCGCGCCCGTGAGGCACTTCCGGAAGATGGCCAGGTCCGCCTGGGTGACGGCGCCGAACGGATCCTTATCCAGATTCGCGTCGGCGCAGCGCGGGTCCGCCGGACGGATGGTGGTCGCGTCCATGCAGGCCTGCAACAGACCGAAGTCGTCCAGGTCCACGTCGCCGTCGCCGTCGAGGTCGCCGGGCGCGCCGACGGTCAGCGCCGCGGCGTTCGAGATCGCCGGACCGCATCCGCCCGTGACCACGCAGCGGTAACTGCCCGCGTCGGAACCGCCGGCGTTGGAGACGGTCAGCGTCGCCGTGGCCGTGCCCGAGTAGTGCCCGCCGTCGGCCAGGTCGGAGCCGTTCCTCTGCCACTGATACACCAGCGGCCCCTCGCCCGTGGCCGTCACCGTGAAGACCGCGGTGCCATTCAGCGCGATGGCCTGGGGTTGAGGATGCCCGGATATCGCGGTGGCGGCCCGCTGTCCTTCCGGTGGCAACGCAACCAGGCCGACCTGAGCAACGGCGGACACTACTCGGGCGTGGACACCCCC
>JABRVU010000017.1:0-2397 GCA_039961895.1 Phycisphaerae bacterium
CCCCCCAGCCGCAGGTGATACGACGCCGGGCTCGTCCCGCTGTCCAGCGGTCCGGCATCCACCAGCCCGACCGAGGCCGGGTCCGCCGGGTTGGCCACCCGCCAGATGCTCAATTCCTGAGCGCCCAGCCCTGTGCTTCCGCACAGCAGCGCCGTCAGCCCCGTCCACAGCTTGATTCGCATGGTCCTGCCTCAATCTCGAAGCGACCGGCCTTGAACATCGGCCGTCGGTCCTTGCCCCCCCCCGCGGTTCCGCGCCCGGGCCCGAACCGTCGTCAATTGAACTCGAACGCCACGCTCAGCCCGTAGACCGCCCGGTCATACGAGAAGATCGCCTGCCCCAGGCGGTCTTCCACGTTGCTGTCGTCGTCGGTCAGGTAGATGTCGCCGCGAAGGGTCATCACCACCCGGTCCATGTTGATGGTCCGTCGGTTGATCGGCTGGCCCGGCACCAGCACGAACCGCCGCTGCAAGCCGATGCCGTAGCGCTGCACCAGGTCGCGCCGCCCGCGGCGATGATAGTCGATCCAGCTTCCGCCCCTGAAGCCCTGGTAATCCTGCCATTCCCACTCGGCGCCGAAGTTGAACAGCATCCCGTAAGGCAGCGGGGCATCCAGCCCGGCGGCCAGCAGGTAGCGCTTCTCATCGAACTCGGCCCCACGGGTCGAATCCCACCCGTATTCGGCCCCGACGTAGGCCGTCAGCCAGCGCTGGTAATCGTCCAGCGGCGTGTCCGCCACCGAGCCCTCGGTCGGGTCATGGGCCAGGCCCCACGGCTGGATGTTGTGCCGCCGGTAGAAGTCGGTCGCGTCGGCCAGCTTGAACGACTGCGTGAAGCCCAACCCGAAGTAGTTCCCGTCGCGGTCGAACAGGTTGCTGGTCAGCTCCTCCAGGTAGTTGCGGTCCTCGTAGCGGACGCTCAGGACGCTCTCCAGCCGGCGGTTGAAGGTGTACAGGGTGGCCCGCGGCTGGACCCGGTTCATGCGCACGAACCCGTTGTTGCCCAGCAGGAAGTAGTCGTAATCGTATTGCACGCCCACGAACAGCGGCCCGTGACGCTCGCCGTCCTCGCGCTGACGCATGGCTTCGTACATCACCGCGGCGCTGCCGCCGTAGTCCTGCTCGTTGTAGGTGTGGATGTCCCCGTTCCACACGCTGCTGGACCGGCCCAGCAGACCGATCGACCAGCGGTCCAGCTCATCGTTGATCTTGCCCAGGTCCAGACGGTAGTTCAGGTACAGACCGGTGGCGAAGCGCACGTCGTCCTTGCGCCCGATCTCGCGCGGCGTCGAGGTGTCCTTGCCCAGCAGAATGACGTTGGTGTCGTAACTGAAGCCCGACCGCCACTCCAGCCGGAAGTCCTCCGTGAACCGCGGAGGAGCGGCCTGGAGAAACTCGACCGCGTTCTGGATCTCCCGGGTCTGCTCGCCCACCAGCCGCGGGATCAGGGCGCTGTGCGAGCCTCCGGTCCGCGGATCGCGGTCCAGTTCCTGGGCGGCCGACAGGTAACGCAGGGCCTCCTGATAGGTGTTGACCACCTCGGTGGGCATCTGGCCGGCGCGATAGTTGTCATTGGCCTGGCGGGTGCGAATCAGGCCCAGGTAGAAGTTCGCGTAGCTGGCCCAGATGCGGGCGTCGATCTCGCGCCCGGGCTGATCGGGCAGCATGGCGAGGACTTTATCGACGTTTTCGAGGTTGCCCATCAACTGCCCGGCCTCGTCCAGCCGGGCGCGATCCTTGAGCGGCTGGGGCTGCTCCGGGACGGCCGGCCACTGCAACGCCTGACGGTAGACGATGACCCCCAGAAAGAACTCGGCCCGCACGCGGTTGAGACCGGTCGGGGCCTGCAGGCCGCTGCCGGCCGGCGGATGCAGGTACGTCTCCAGCGCCGCCCGCGACCGGGCCAGCAGACGGTCCACCTCCCCCGGCTGGGGCTCGAAGCCGGCCACCTTGGCCAGCACCACCCCGTCCACCAGCCGGGCAATGGCATAATCCTCCGATATTTCCCGGCCCAGCGCGGCCCAGAGCGCCTCCATGTCCTTGGCCATCAGGCGGTAGTTCTGCTGGGCGGCCGACCGGTCGCCGGCCACCGCCAACTCGCCGTACGCCAGCGCGCGGAGCAGCAGGGCCGGCGCGTAGCCCGGCGTCTGCTCCAGCAGCCGGGTGAGCAGATCGACGCTGGCCTTGTAACTTTCCTGCTGTCCGTCGCTGTAAGCGGCCAAGGCCCGGTTCATCAGCATGTGCGGGTCTTGCGAGCCCCCCTCGGCCGCCGACGGCGCCTGGCCCCGGGCCGGGCCGACGGCCAGCCCCAGGCAGGCCAGCGCCCCGATTCCCGCCCACAGCCATCTCGTGAAACGCCGCGATGCCTCGAGACGAAGCCCCCCCGTGGTTGAAGCCA
>JABRVU010000018.1:0-3166 GCA_039961895.1 Phycisphaerae bacterium
GAACACGCGGCCCTCAAGGCCGAGCTGCGCCGGCGGTTCCGCGACAAGGTCGCTTTCTTTGAAGTCGGATGACCGCCGGCGTCGCGCCACAAACGAGCGGCGGGCGACCGGCAGCGGCCCGTCGCGAGCGGGGGCGCGACCCAGCAGACCTGCGGCGACGATGGGAGCGGCCCGCGGACGCCGCCACGCACCCGATCCCGAAGTGCCGGCTCACAGATCCACGTCCGCGCGTCGCCGGTCCTTGAACACCGCCAGCCGGCGGATGCCCTCGCGCTTGAGCATGGCCGCTCCCTCGGTCAGGCCCGCGCCGACCGTCTCGGGGGCGTGCGAATCGCTGCCCAGGCTCATGGCCTCGCCGCCCAGCTCGGCGTATCGGCGGACGACCCAGTCGGCCGGCATGGGCTCAGGCAGCCCCTGCCGCAGGCTGCTCAGATTCACCTCCGGCACCAGGTCGGCCGCCAGGCAGGCGCGCAGAATCTCGTCGATCAGCTCGCGCTGCGAACGCACCTCGAAGGACTTGAAGAACCGCTGGGTGTAGCGCTTGACCAGGTCGAGGTGGCCGAGAATGTCAAAGGGCTTGCGGCCCTGACGCTTCAGGTCCAGGGCCAGCCGGGCGGCGTCGAGGACGGCCTCCAGGTAGGCCCGGGTGCCGGCGGCCACGTCCAGTCCGTCCCAGTGCTCGCGGAAATGCAGGGCCCGTCCTCCGAACCAGTGCACGCTGAGCAGCACCACGTCGAAGCGGCGCGATTCCAGGAAGGCCAGCACGTGCCCCATCTGCTCGGGCTGGTAGCAGACCTCGATGCCGTGGCCGATGAACAGGCGGTCGCCGAACCGCCCGCGCAGACCGGCGACGGCGGCCGCGATCTTGTCATAGTCGTACTTGCACAAAGGCCACTCGACCGGATGGGTGTCGTAGTGATCGGTGATGCTCAAACCGGCCAGGCCGGCCTCCAGCGCCCGGCGGGCGTTGAGTTCCGGGTCGGCGTTCGAGTCGGTCGAGTACCACGAATGCAGGTGTTGATCGTAAAGAGCCACGCGCCATCCTCGCCGTCACGGTTCCTGCTTGGAGTCGGGGTGATTCTACGGCCGGGATCGACCGCGATAAAGCGGAAACGGCCGCGCCCCGCCGTCTCGACCTCCGCGCGGTCTCAAGCCCGCGGCCCTTTCTCGCGCCACCCGCCGCGATCCGAAATCCCCAACCGCAAACCACGATCCGTCGTTCCCCTCGCCCCATTGACGCCGGCGGGTTGTTGCCCTTAGAGTCCCGCCCGCGTCGCCGGAGGCTTCTTCGCCCCGCCTGCTGGCCAGGCGGGGAGCGCTTTTCTATACTGGCCTGAACCGATGGCCGCCGAACAGATCATCAACGGTCCGCCGCCCGCCGTCGACGGCGTCGCCGCCGCGGAACTGGGCTCCCTGACGCGCCTTAAGTTCATGATTGTCAGGGGGTTCCTGTGGGGCTGGGCCCGCTGCTTCTCGCTGAAGGGGCTTTACCTGTTCGGGCAGGCGTTCGGGCTGCTCGAGTGGCTGGTCAACCACAAGCGCCGCCGGAAGTTCCAGGAGAACCTCCGCCAGATTTTCGGCCCGGCTCTGGAGCGCGGCGAATGTCCCAACATCCGGTCGGCCTGCCTGCGCCATTTCATGCGTCTGCGCTGCGACAAGCTGCTCTACCTGATCTTCGACAAACTGCCGCGCGAGAAGATTCTCCGCCGGGTCAAGTTCCACAACCGCGAGATTCTCGACGCGGCCCTGGCCCGCAACAAGGGCGTGTACGTGTGCATGAGCCACAACGGTTCGCACCACGTGCTGATCCTGCTGATGGCCCTGCTGGGCTACCGCGTGGCCGGGGTGCGCGACAGGAACGAGGGGGCCCTGCGCCGGTACGTGCAGGAACGCTATGAGGAGACTTTCCCGGAGATGCGCGGCATCCGCATGTTCTTCGCGGACACCTACCCGCGGGCGCTGTATCGCTGCTTCGAGGAGGGCTACATCCTGGGGACGGCCCTGGACGTCGGGCGCGACCGCGGCGCCCATCTCAAGACGGCCACGGTGCAGATGTTCGGCGAGGAGAAGCGCTTCCTGACCGGCACCATGCAGATCGCCCTGCGCTGCGGGGCCCCCATCCTCCAGGGCTTCGTGGTCTCGCGCAAGAACTTCTACTTCCGGCTCATCGTCAAGGAACCGCTGGTCGACCCCGACCAGGAGGCCGACGAACCGGCCATCCTCCAGCAGGCCATGCAGAAGTACGCCGATAACATCGCCGAGCACGTCGCCCGGTATCCATGTCACATCAGCAAGAGTTAGAGTACACTCGGAAACCCGTGGGGGACCGGCTTCCAGCCGGTCGGTGTCCTGGGTTTCAGGATATACCCTCAAGGATACACCGATGGTTTGGACGCCGATTCTTCTCTTGACCCTCTCCAACGTTTTTATGACCGTGGCCTGGTATGGGCACCTGAAACACAAGGACAAGCCCCTGCTGGCGGTGATCCTGGTGAGCTGGCTGATCGCCTTCATCGAGTACTGCTTCCAGGTCCCGGCCAACCGCTACGGGAACCTCCATTTCTCGGCGGCCCAGCTCAAGACCATCCAGGAAGTCATCACCCTCCTGGTGTTCTGCGTCTTCTCGGTGGTTTACCTGCATGAAGAGCTGAAGTGGAACTACCTGGTCGGTTTCGCCTTCATGGTGGGGGCGGTGTTTTTCGTATTCAAGAAATGGTAGGCCGGTCGATGGGGGATGCTGGGTATTCCGCCCGGACACCACCCGCCGCTGGGCGCGGAGAGGGGGCTTGCAGGGCGGCGCCGGGCGGCGTAGGATGATCCTCGGTCCGACCGAGTGACGAGCGAAAGGATGGATTCCGATCCGATGAAGACCGCGACCCTCAAGCTCTATGGTTTTTCGTTGCCGCTGATGCTGCCGCTGCTCGACTTCGGTTTCGATCAGATCATTCCGTTCCTGAAAGGGCCGGAGTTCCGGGCTCTGCTGGCCGAGCTGGTCACGCAGGTGCTGGCCGGCGTGGCCGACGCCTTCATCGCCGCCGCCATCGCGGGGCTGCTCGGCTGAGAGCCCACCTGAAACCGTGGAAACCGACCGGCTGGAAGCGGGTCCCGCACGGGCGTCGGGAGGGGCTGGAAGCGCGCCCTCGACGGCGGGGGGTGATTCTTCACG
>JABRVU010000019.1:0-2514 GCA_039961895.1 Phycisphaerae bacterium
ACCCGTGCCCCCGCCTCCGAACACAGGGACCGGTAGAGCGCGTCGGCCACCAGCGCGTGCCCCTTGGCGTTGGGATGAGCGTCCCACGGCGCCAGCACCAGCTCGCTGGCCGAGTATCCCTGGTAGATGCCCGCCAGGTCGATGACCACGTATTCGCCGTCCACCGCCATCCGCGTCAGCCGCTCGACCGCCGCCCGCTTCGATTCCCCGTCGATCACCCGCGGAATCAGGAACCAGATCGGCACCGCCCCCGCCGTCCGGCTCCGCCGCGCCGTCTCCCGGTACGCCCACGACACCAGCTCGCCGCCGTACTTGTTCAAGCGCACCAGCGCGGCCTGCTCGGTCGTCTTCGCGTGAATGCCGGTCCGCTCCACCACCTGCCGGAGATACTCGTACGGAGGCGCCACCCCGGCCCGGATGCTCTTGGCCAGCCGCTGCTTGGCCCAGTATTCATCCGTCGCGTTGGCCATCACCATCACCGCGTCCGGCTCGAAGGCCAGAACCTTCCGCTCCAGCGTCACCAGGTCGCAGATCGCGCTGTACCCGTTGACCCCGAAGTTCAAAACCTCGAAGCGCCGACAGGGGCTGCCCGGCGGCGGCTGGCGGTTGAGCCGGTCCTCCAGCAGGTTCTCGAACGTCTCGTCGTCTTCCACCCCCCAGCCCATCGCCGTCGAGGCCCCCAACAGGGCGATGCGGAAGGTCCCGGCCGGCTTGGCCTGCTCATAGTCGCGGTCGCGCATCCCCCAGCGGTTGGTGGTCAGCGCGAAGCCGTTCACCTCCGTCCGCCTGGAGGGCACCAGCTCGTTGAGCCGGAAGTCGCCGCTGGGGGTCAGGGCACTGGTCTCCTCCAGTCGTTTCCAGTCCGCCGGCCGCTGGTCGATCAGCGCGGCCAGCGCCGGGTTGGACCGCCCCACGTCCATCAGGTTCTCGTAGTAGCCGCGCTCCATCTGGTCCTGCTCGAACTCGTTGGGCCGCGTGTTCGAGAGACTGGCCAGAAACGCCCCTACCTGCTCGCCGGTCCGGGCCTGAAAACGCGGGCTGCTGAGCACGTAGAGGCCCGCCGCAGGCAGCAGGCACATCACCGCCGCCTGCCGCATCGAGAAGCTTCTCGGGCCGAGCTTTGCGGCCCCCGCCGTGCCGCACAGCCGGGCCAGCAACCCATCCCAGTAATCCGACCCGATCGCCGCCGCCCCGATCACCACCAGCACGACCGCGCCGTAAACCAGCGTCTGGACGTCGGCCATCGACCACATCTGGGCCCATACCGCCAGCGAGTCCGCGTACCACAGCGACCAGAGCACGCTCAGCAGCGCGAACGTCCCCGCGGTCCGGGCGGCCAGCCCCAGCCGCTCCGGCCAGGTCGGCGCCCGCGGCGTCAGCGAGCGCGCCCGGCCCTTCCGGGCCTCGCGCAGCGAGTTGGCGATCACCAGCAGCCCCAGCACCCCCCAGAACAGCGCGTCCTGGCTCTTGAGCAGGAACGTCCCGCTGATCCAGAACGACTGGTACGAGTGCAGCGCCCAGGTCACCAGGAACGAAAACGCCGTCGCCACCACCAGCGCGAAGGTCGGGCCCCGCCCCTTGAACCGGAAATACGTCGGGTTGTAGAAGACCTTCAGGATGAAGTCCTTCCAGTAGATGTTCACCCGTCGCCAGTAGTCGGTGAAACTGGCCGCCAGGAAATAGCGCCGGTTGGTCTCCGGCAGGTTGAACCCGAACAGATGCAGCAGCCCGATCACCAGGTGGAAATGGCCCGAGACCATCAGGTACTTGAGCATGGTCACCGCCAGGCAGTGCACCACGTCCCGCCCGTCGCCCACGTGGGCCGTCTCCATCGCGAAGTGATAATAGACCACCCGGTAGAGAATGAGCTGGACCACCCCGCGGGCCATCCAGTTCAGCCCCTTCTGGTAGATGACCAGGGCATCCTCGTTGTAATGCCCCCGGGCGTACGTCCGGTAGTCCACCACCGGGAAAAACGGGAAGCACACGTTGGGCAGCATCAGGAAATACGCCAGCGATCGGACGAAACCCGGCGGCTCCTTCTCGTGTTGTACGTCGTACAGGTAGATGATAACCCGGAACATGAACATCGAGCCGAGGATCGGCCAGAGCACGGCCAGGGAGTCCGGCGCCCCATAGCCGGATCGAAAAACCGCCAGAACCGCACCGACCCCGGCCACCAGCAGGGCCTTGGTCCAGAAGTTCATCCGCAGCCGGCAGAGCGCGACGATGGCGCAGGCCAGGCCGATCAGCAGGGCCCCGCGTCCTGCTCCGGCCTTCCAGTCCAGCCGCGGCAGCCAGCCCGCGTCGCCCGGCGCCGCCGGCCTGAACCCCAACACCACCACGATCGACGCCGCGGACAATGCCAGAAAGAAGGGCAGCCGCCACTTCAGCGGCAACAGGTGATGCACCACCACCGCCGCCACCAACAACGTCAGCAGGTGCTGGAACGCCGGGTTCTCCAACTGGAACCGACGCACCACCGCGGCCAGCAGCGCGAGCTGGACCACCGCC
>JABRVU010000020.1:0-3023 GCA_039961895.1 Phycisphaerae bacterium
GCGCCAGGGCGAGCCGGGCGGACGGGGCTTTGGCGGGGGACGGGGTCCGCGCTTGGAGGGCAACGTTCAGGATCGTTACGGCCCCAGCGGCCCCTCGGATCGCGGCTTCGGCGGGCGGCGCTACGGCTTCGGCTTCGGCGGACCGTTCTTCCGCGAAAACCGCATGCCCAGCCCCGAAGAACGCGAACAGTTCTATGACCGGGCCGTGCAAGGCTACATGGAGCGCGGGGCACGCTATTATGACCTCACCGAGGAACAGAAGGCCCAGGTCAAGGCCCGCCTCGAACAGCTCAAGGCCGAGCAGCGGCGGTACGTCGACGCGCACGTCGAGCAGTTGGACGCCCTGCGCCGCCAGTTGCGGAGCGACGAGGGATCGGTCCGCGGTCCGGGAGCGTTTAACGATCCGAACCGGCTGGAACTCTTCCGGCAGATGCGCTCGTTCTTCGAGAACTCGCCGCTGCTCAACCCCATGACGGTGACCAACGAGATCGAGCAGTTGCTCCCGCCGGAGCAGGCCGAGCGCGGCCGGGCCCGGTGGCAGGAGGACCTCGCCAACTGGCAGCGCGGCGGGTCCCGAGGGCGGGTTCCCGGCGACTCCGATCAGCAGGACGGCCGCGACCGCCAGGGCCCTCCGATCGGCGAGCAGCGCGACGGCCGGGACCGCGGACGCGGCGGCTTCGGACGCGACGGCTTCCGCCGTGACGGTCGTGATGACGCCGACCGCGGGCGCGAGCGCCGACAGCGCGGCGACGGCGGTCCGGACCGCGGCGGAGATCAGACCTCCCTCGATCCCGATGCCGCCTTGGGCCCGTGGGAACGCTACGTCCGCGACTTCGTCCGCCGTTATCAGCTTGACGTGTCTCAGCAGGCCACCGCCGCGTCCGTCCTGCGCAGCCTCCAGGAGCAGCGGACGCTCTACGAAGCGACCAAGCAGGCCGACTTCCAGGCCGCCCGCCAGATCCAGGACGAATCCATCCGCCAGAAACAGCTTGACTACCTCAACGACCCCGTGAAGCACCTGTTCGAGGAGCTCAAGAGCCAGTTGGAGCGCATCCCGACCGCGGCCCAGCGGATGAACGCGGCCACGCGCCCGGCGGCCTCGACCCAGCCGTCGGCCACGCGCCCGGCGTTTGAAGACCGCCGCGGCCCGGAGGGCGAACGGCGCGGGCGGTTCGGCGAGCGCGGCGGCGGGCCCGACCAGGACCGGCGCGGCGGCTTCGGGGGCCGCGGGGGGTTCGGCGAGCGCGGCGGGCGGTTCAACCGCGACGGCGGCAACGACGCCGGGCGAAACGAAGGCGGCAGTCGCGGCCGCCGGTGATCCTCCCGGATACAGACTTCCGGTACTCCAGCGCGAGCCCGGTCGTCGGCTCATTCATCCCGGGCGATGCCGAGCCGGCTTGAGTCTGTTACCCGCTCTCGTCAGGTAGACTTGGCGTTAGCGATTGCACCCCTGGGGTGTACTCGATCTCTTCTTTTCTTTCGCAATCCCAACGTCCCGCGCCCCCGCGACCCTCACCGCCGCTATAATGGCCTTTTTGGACCAGAGAAACCCCAGAGGATCGCCCTATGACACCCCGCGAGCGCGTATTGACGGCCATGCGCCTGGGCACGCCCGACCAGGTGCCGGTGCAGTGCCAGATGGCCACCGGTCACATCCTGCTCAACAGCGGCATCGACCCCATCGCCGAGGCGGTGGACACGCGGGCCTATGCCGAGTCGCTCTGGCGCATGCGCGAGCTGTACGACTTCGACGGCATTCTCATGCACAAGGGCGGCCGAGACCCCCACTGGCTCGATGACTGCAGGAAGGTCGAAGTGCCCGACGGGTGGGAGTTCATCTTCCCGGAAGGCTGCAAGGTCCGCGTGCAGCGCGACGACGACCCCATCTTTTTCGCGGCCAAGGGTTTCGAGTGGCCGACCATCGAGGAGATCGACGTCGAAAACCCGCTCTACGGGCATTTCAGCGGCGGATACCTCAAGTGGCACCTGTTCAAGAACACGCACCATTACCATAAGCCGGAGGACATCCCCGATTACTGGTTCGGGTGCATCGACTACCTGAAGGAGAAATCCCAGGGTCGCTACAGCCTGCACGGCGAGACCCGCGGGCCGTTCGATCACGTGCTCAACCTGCTCTCGGCCGAGAACATGATGATCGCCCTGCTGACCGACCGCGAGAAAGTGCACAAGCTGCTGGAATGGGGCACGAAAAGCGCCATCGCCTGGAGCGTGGCCCAGGTCCGCCGCGGCTGCGACGCGATCAAGATCAGTTCGCCGTGGGTGGGCGCGGGGCTGATCAGCCCGGCCGACTACCGCGAGTTCGTGCTGCCCTATGAGCGCGAGCTGGCCAGGGCGGTCAGGGCCGAGGGGGCGTTCATCTACACCCACACCTGCGGGGCCATCTCCGACCGGCTGGAGATGATCATGGACACCGGCGTGAACGGCGTGGAATGCCTGGACCCCCCGCCGCTGGGCAACGTCGAACTGGAGGACGCCCTGCGGCGCACCAAGGGCCGTATCTTCATCAAGGGCAACATCGATTCGGTCCACACGCTGCTCAACAAGGACGTCGAGTCGGCCGCCCGGGACGTGAAGAAAACCGTCGAGCTGGGCGCGCCCGGCGGCGGGTACATCTGCTCGACGGCCTGCTCCATCGCCCCTTACGTCAAGCCCGATCGGATCAAGGCCATGGTCGAGGTGGCCAGGGCGTTCCGGTATTGAGGGTTCGGGGTACAGGCTTGAGGGTTGGCAAAGAACCGCGGGCTTCCGCCCGCGCGGCCTTCAAGCCGCAACCCGAACCATGGATGTCGCAGACGATGCCCGACGCGACCCCCGGCGACGGTTTTGTCCGCTTTCTGCGGCTCGATCAGCTCCCGCTCGATCGGGGGGTGTTCGTCGAGTTCGGCGAGAAGGAGCTGGCCGTCTTCAGGCTGTCGGACCCGCCGGGCGTCTTCGTCATCGACAATTCCTGCCCCCATGCCAGCGGGAACCTCTCGGCCGGCGAGGTCCGCGAGGGCGTGGTC
>JABRVU010000021.1:0-3198 GCA_039961895.1 Phycisphaerae bacterium
CCCTCTCTCCCACTCCCCCCCGTCTCACCTTCACGCTTCTCACGGCCCCACTGCCGCGGCATGGAACGCCAGAGTCTGGATGCACCCGCCTGGACCGGCGCGCTACGACGCGCCCAGCGTCTCCAGCAGCAGCAGGAACCCGTCCTGGCTGCCGATTCCGAAAATCGTGCCGTGCAGCGGGGAGCTCATGAACTCCTGGTCGAAGAGCAGCGTGTTCGCTCCGCCGGTGGTGTCCATCAGGTCGCTGACGTTGCTGACGTGGTTGAGGCCCAGGAGGTGTCCGATCTCATGCGTGGCCACATTGCCGATGGCCGTCCCCAGTTCCGCCGCGCTGAGCACCCGCCGAAACCGGTCCGGCGTGAACATCTCCGTGAAGATGATCGACCCGTCGGCTTGGTTGGAATTGTAGGCGTCGATGTCCTGCGAGATGCCCAGTGCCGAGGGGTTGCGACCCCCGAACAACACCCGCGAATAGGTCCCCGCCGGCGGAAACGGATCACCCGGGAAGAGGCGCACGTCCAGGGCCAGCCCCTCGAAGTTCTCCACCACGGTGGCCCGTACCTGCTGCCGCACCGCCGCGGTCAGCCCCGCGTAGGACGGGTCGATGTCGCCCGCGTCGAACGGCCCCACCGTGTAAGTCGCGTCGCCGGGTATCTCGATGGTCCCGCCGCCGAAGTCCAGCATCACGATCTGCCCGGCGGTCGGCGGAACCTGTCCCCCGCGCACCAGTTGGATGCCGATCCGATAGCGGCCCGTCTTGGACCGGGAGTTGGCCAGCGGCGCCGCCGAAATCGCCAGGAAATACACCGAGCTGTCGCGGCGGATCACCGCGTTGAGGAACGGATCGAGCTGCCCCAGGCTGTAGTTGCGGTCGTCGTTCTCGAACGCCAGCCGCCCGGCCTCGTCGAACAGCGCGATCGCCGCGTCCAGATTGCCGGAGACGGCCTCAACGTCGATCACCAGCCGGTCCCCGGCCGACAGCGGCCCCAGCGCGTACACGTCGATGTCATCCGCCGTACTGATCGAGCCGGACAGATGGGCCGTGTCCGAGGCGTCGAACACCACGTCCACCGGCTGCGTGAAATCGTCGTTGGGTTCGCCCTTGACCCTCAGCCCCGGCTGCTCGACGCTGCTGACCCCCACGTTGCCGTCCGTGGTCGCGTCGTCGCCGACCCCCGGACAGCCGCAACACGCCAAGGCCAGACCAATTGCCGCCGCCCGCGCCAGATGTTTCATCGGAGCCCTCGCCATCCCGGCGAACTCTAGGCTCCGGCAATCGACGAATCAAGCCGCGGGCCGCGCCATGTATGCGGCGCCTGGCAGAGGAGGGATCATGGCGCGCCACCCATGTGATGGGGGCCGGGGGCTCGCTTGGTGACCCCCGGCCCTGGTTCCACCACATGCTCGTTGGTAAGGGACGAACGGTTGAAGCAGCGGCCGCACGACCTCCGGCCGTCTCGGTGCCTGATACGATCGTGTCGCGACGCACGGACCAGTGCACGGGCCCTTGCTTGCGCCGATGACTTTAATATGACAGCGCTATCTCGTAGCGGTCTGCCGTGAGTGCAGGCCGTGGATGCCGGAAACCACCCCACGACCGGCACAGGGGCCGGTCGCTACAGATGCAAACCAGCGCTGTCACATTAAGCAAGGCGGATGCCAACATGGCGGCCGGCCCGGTGCTCACTCTCGCACGCGCCGATCGCCCGTCGCAGCCGATGACGTGCCAACTTGAAAGGCGATCGGGTTCTGGCCTGCGCACCGACCGCGCAGTGGCCGCTCACATGGCCTGCCGATTGCACAATCTGGCAACCAGGAGTCGTGCGGGCATGATCTAGAACCAGCCACCGAGGTTTGGTGAAGTTACGCGACTTGGACCGGTCGAGATGGCGATCCCCAAAAAGGGCTGCTCCCGCTTCAGGAGGCCTTTCCGTGCTCGGCCTCAGGAAGCGGGGAGCAGTGTCGGGATATTCTTCTTTCCTATTCACTTCCCAGCGGCCACTGGGAGATGAGTCCGCCATCTACAATAGCATCCGTCATGCCAGAATGGGCTCTCTCTATAATTTTTTTAAGATGTTAAACGACAAAAGGTTATACTCCAGGTCGCATGTTGAAGGTTTTTCGTTGTGATGGATTCATCACGCAAAGTGTGATTAATCCGTCACGCCGTGATCCTTCTATCACGGATAGGGGTGGACAGACGGATTATCATCTTTCTGGTCCAGGCCAAGCTGGCGGATTTTCCTGGAGAGATTTTCGCGGGCCAGGCCGAGGATTTCGGCCGCTCGCGTGATGTTGCCGCCGGTTTCCGCCAAGGCACGGCGGATGTACGACCGCTCGAAATCGGCGCGGGCGTCGGCCAGGTGACGAAGAGGCTCGGAAGTCAGGTCCGGCGGGGCCACGCCGGTCCGGCCGGTTTCTGCGGCGGGCGGCGCGGTCTGCTCGGGCCGCTGCAAGTGAGTCTTGACCACCTCGGCCGGTACGGTCTGACCGGCGTGGAAAACCGTGAGGCGCTCGGCGAGGTTCCGAAGCTGCCGGACGTTCCCCGGCCAGTCATAGCGTGAAAGCCACTGTACCGCGTCATCGGCCAGTCGCACCGGCGCGACCTGCATGTTCGAGGCGAAGGATTCGGCGAACAGTCGGAACAGCAGGGGTACGTCCTCGATGCGATCCTTGAGCGGGGGCAGGTCGATGCGGACCACGTCGAGGCGATACCAGAGATCCTCGCGGAACTTGCCCTGGCGGACGAGCGTGGGCAGGTGGTGATGGGTGGCGGCGATGACGCGGACGCGCACGAGAATCGGGGCCGAACCGCCGACACGCTCGATCTGGCGGGTCTCGAGGGCCCGGAGCAGGCGGGTCTGAACGGCCAGGGGCATGTCGCCGATCTCGTCGAGGAAGAGGGTCCCCCCGTCGGCCAGTTCAAAGCGGCCCTTGCGTTCAGTCTTGGCATCGGTGAAGGCGCCGCGTTCGTGGCCGAAGAGTTCAGATTCGATGAGCGTCTCCGGGATGGCGGCGCAGTTGACTTTGACGAACGGCCCGGCGCTGCGCAGGCTGCCGTAGTGCATGGCCGCCGCGATCAGCTCCTTGCCCGAGCCGCTGGGGCCGACGATGAGGACGGTGGTGTCGGTGGCGGCGACGCGGAGCACCTGTTGGGTGACGGCGTGCATGACCCGGCTGCGATAGACCAGGGGATAC
>JABRVU010000022.1:0-8104 GCA_039961895.1 Phycisphaerae bacterium
TCGTTGACGACCAGGTTCCGCCCACCGAGGTCGGCCCCGTTCATGGCGTTGATGGCCGCCTGGGCCTCTTCGTCATTGGGCATCTCCACGAATCCGAACCCGCGCGGCTTGCCGCTGTACCTGTCGGTCACGATGGCCACGCTGCTGACCTGGCCATGTTGGGCGAAAGCCTGGTGCAGCTCCTCTTCCGTGGTCTTGAACGACAGGTTTCCCACGTACAGCTTCTTCATGATACTCCACCCAGATAGGTTCCCGCTCGCCCCGTTCGCCGCGGCCACGCAGCCCCACACCCGCGAAGGACGAACACCCTGACAGAACACGGGCCAGGCATCGCATCAGGCTTTGGAAGGCTTGCGCCCGATTCCAATCTTTCTATTGCTTAGCGTTCTCGTGTCGGACTGTCAAGTCAGACCGGGGCGCATGTCCGTACCGGGTCCATGACGGAATCCGCAGGCCACCGATTGTGCGGCGGCCGGGCCGGAAAGCCGGCGGCTACCGGCTGGTTTCGGCCAGGACCTCTTGCAGGGCCAGGACCGAATACGCCGTCACCAGGTAAGGGTTGTCCTCCATCCAGCGGTCGGCGGTGTTGATCCAGCTTCCGTCGGCCCGCTGAAGCCCGGCGAGCTTGTCCACCAGGTCGGCCCGCCAGTCGTGCCGCAGGCCCTTGCTATCGACCACGTGCGACTCGCCATAGGCCCGCAGGGCCTTGGCGAACACGTGGTAGTAATAGAAGAGGCCCTGCCTGGACTGGGCCCCGGGCATATTGGGGTTCTGATCGAGGGTGTAATACCGCCCGATCCATTGCCAGGCCGCCTGCACGCGCGGGTCGTTCCGATCGACCGCCGCATAGAGCATGCTCTTGAAGCCCGCATAGGTCATCGAACCGTAGGACCGCGGGAACTCCCGGTTCTCGACGCGGGCGGCTTCCAGCGATTTGCTCTCGCCCCCGCTGGCCGGGGAATAGATGAACCCCCCGTCGCGCGCGCCCTGGGCGAAAGGCTGGTCGTTGGTCTCGCCGAGCATCTGGCAGCGCGAAATGAAGCACAGGGCCTTCTTGTAGACCGGGTCGTCCGAGGGCAGGCCGCTTTCGTGCAGGGCCTCGAGCATCATCTGGGTGTTGGAGAGGTCGGGGCGGGTCTTGCCGTCGCCGTAGCCCGCTCCGCCGTACCAGACGTGGGTCTGATCGACGCGCTTGCCGGAGGGGTCGTCCTTGTCCTCGTCCCACTGATTGTGCTTGAGGTAGTTCTGGGCGGCCTGGATGCTGCGCTCCAGCGAGCGGTCTTTGGCGGCGGCCAGCATCATCAAGGCCACGCTGGTGGTGTAGTTCGCGTAGCCCACCTGGGGGTTGTAGATGCCGCCGTCGGGCTGCTGGTAGCTGACCACCAGGGCGAGGGCCCGTTTGGAGACGGCGTGGCCGGGCCCATGGCCCGGATGCTGGATGAAGGCCTTGGCCGCCAGGGCGGTGATGGCCGGGTCGCTCTGGGAGCCCCGGGCCCGCCAGCCCCCATCTGCGGCCTGGGCCGATTCGAGGAAGCGCAAGCCCCTCTCGATCAGCGGCCGGGCCCTGCGGCGCAGCTCCTCGCGCTCCGCGGCACCGGGGCGCGTGGCCGCCGGCTGAGCGAACAGCGGGCACGCGGCCAGAAGCGTCATCGTCACGAACGCGGTCAACCGGAGTGATGACATCTCGGCTCTCCTATCCGTAAACCACCTTTCGGACAGCGACGACCCCATCGGCATTATAGCCGGTGTCGCTGAGCCAGCGCGATGCCCGCGCGGCATGCCTGGATCGATTCCGCGAGGCGCTGAGGACCGGCCGTCGCGCTCTTACTCCTCGGATACCTCCTCCCACTCGGCGTGCCGGCGGCGCTCGAGCTGCTTGAGGAACTCCTCGGTGACCGGCTCGTCCGGCGGAGGGGGATGGAGCTTGAGTTCGCGGCGGGCGGCGCCGGCCAGAAGAAACAACAGCGTCGCCCCGGCCGCCAGCAGGACGTTGACCGGAATGCGCAGGAGGGAGGGGGCCACGAGAATGGCCGCGACGGCCGTCGTCCACCAGCTCGCCGCCAGCAGACCCGTCACCATCATCGCTCCGGTACCGCTGCTTCGCCGTTCCTGGTGCAGCCCCAGCCCGAAGACCAGCAGGCCGAAACCGGCCAGGCCACTGGTGATGATATTCACGGCGGTCAGGAGCTGCCCCGGAGGCGAGGACCGCAACCACTGCCCGACCGAATCGGGCGGCCGGTCCTGCTCGCCCTGGAAGTACCCGACCAGCGGCCCCACGCAGCACCCGCCCAGCAGCAGCACCAGGCCCACGACCTGAAACACGTACCCGGCCCCGCGGGCCAGGGCACGCGGGCTGGATGGCGGATCATTCGCCGCATCGGCGGATGGTGAATCCCGGCCTTTGGATTCCGGATCGGGCGGCGCGGGTGGGTTCGCGGAAAACATGACCATGAGTCTACGTCCGGCGGGAGGGGGTTGTCACGGGGCAAGCAGGACAGGCAGCGAAAGGGACGCGGCCCTGCTTTCGGGCACCCGCCATCAAAACGGAAAGAGCCCCTCAGCGCCGCGGGGGTTGGAAGCCGAGCCGGGCGTGGAATCATCGGCCCCGCGGGACCCCTCCGGTCGACCGACTCGGTTCTCAGCCCAATTGCGCGCGCAGGTTCTTCAGGAACCCCTGGTAGACGCCGACGGGGACGCGGGCCATGGCCGGCGGGGGAATCTGGTCGGCGGCCAGGCGCTCGACCACCTGCCGGGCCTCGCCGCGATAGTGGCGAAGGACGGCGATGGCCCGGTCGGCCTGCTCGAGGTTGGAATCGCGCAGGGCGACCAGGTATTCGAGGACGGCCTGCTCGGCCTCCTGGGCCGCGGAGAGCGCGGCGTGGGCCGGCCCGCGTCCGCCGACCGGTTCCCCGCGCGAGCTGGAGCGGGCGTTGCCGGTGGCGCCCTCGGCGGGGGCCCGGTCCTCGCGGGCCAGAATGCGGTCGAGCCGGCGGCGCTCCTCGAGCAGAGCGGCCTCCCGGCGCAAATCCTCGGCGTCCTCCGGGGCCAGCGGAAGTTCGCCGACCTCATCCTCCGGCGATGGGATATAGATGGCATGTCCGCAGGCCGGGCACTTGGCCTGCCTTCCGGCTGCCTCGCGCGGCGCTCGAATGGTCTTCCCGCAGCCCTCGCACGTCAGCTCGATCATGATTCACCTCGAACTCCGGTCAGCGCCGCCGGGCCTTGACTTTGCTCGCTCGCGCCGCGTCGCGCTTCGCGGTCGGCGCCCCGATGACCGCCGCCTTGACCCTGGGCCGTCGCCCCGCGGATCCGCGACGTCGCGGGCCGGTCCCGTCCTCCGTGGACCGCCGTCCGCGGAAGGCCAGCCGGATCGGCACTTCGCGGAACGGAAGCCATTCGTGAAAGCGGTTCAGCAGGAAGCGCTCGTAGGCCGGGCTCACCCGCCCCGGATCGTTGACGAACAGGACGATGGTCGGCGGGCTGACCGCCACCTGCGTCGCGTAGTAGATCTTCACCGCCCCGCCGCCCTTGCGGGCCTTGGGCGCGTTCCCGGCCGCGACCGCCTCGAGGGCCTGGTTCAGCTCGCCGGTTGAGACCCGGGTGCGCGACTGCTTGAACAACGACGCCGCCAGGTCGATCACCGCGGAGACGTTGCGGGCCCGGCTGGCGGTGGTGAAGGCCACCGGGGCATAGGCCAGCCCGGGCAGCGTCCGGAGGAGGTATTCGCCGTAGTCCTCGCTGGAGGCCCGGCCCTTGGCCAGGTCCCACTTGTTCACCACCAGGATGCAGGGCTTGTACTGTTCGGCGACGTAGGCGGCCAGACGCTTGTCCACCTGCCCGACGTCGGCGGTCGCGTCGATGAGCAGGAGCACCACGTCAGCCCGGCGGATGGACAGTTCGGCCCGGTGGAAGCCGTAGAACTCGATATCGTCGGCCAGCTTGCTTTTCTTACGGACGCCGGCGGTGTCGATGGCCAGGAAGGTCCGCCCGTCGTGCTCGAAGCGCACGTCCACCGCGTCGCGCGTGGTGCCGGGGATCTCCGAAACGATGACCCGCTCCTGGCCGGCCAGGGCGTTGATGAAGGTGCTCTTGCCCACGTTTCGCCGGCCGACGATGGCCAGCTTCATGACCGGGTCGCCGGGGGCCTGGCCGTCGGCCAGCGGACCGACCTGTTCGATGATGCGATCCTTGAGCTCCGCTTCGCCGCGGCGGTGCGTGGCCGAGATCAACGCCGGCTCGCCGAACCCCAGCCGATGGAAATCGCCCAGGTCCACGGCAGTGTTGGGCGCGTCGGCCTTGTTGGCCAGCAGGAGCACAGGCTTGTCGCTGGTCCGCAGCCATTGCGCGACGGCCTGATCGAGCGGGGTCAGGCCGTCGCGGGCGTCCACCACGAACAGAATCAGGGCCGCCGCGTCGACGGCGTAGCGGATCTGCCGCTCGACCTGGTCGCCCAGGTCATCGCGGTCCACAAGGCCGTATCCGCCGGTGTCCACCAGCTCGAAGTAGACGCCCTGGTATTCGAGAAGAGCGCTGACCCGGTCGCGGGTGACGCCGGCGGTGGGATCGACGATGCTGATCCGCCGCCCCGCCAGCATGTTGAGCAGCGAGCTTTTGCCCACGTTGGGCCGACCCACGATGGCCACCACCGGCAATGCCATTCTGCGCTCCCGCGAGCCGGGCCCTCGAGCCCGCCGCTTGATTTTATGCCAAAACGCGCCTGAGAGCGACCCCCGGTCGGCGGTGGGCAGGGCGGCGATTCACGTTGGGAAGCTTCGGATCGCCGGTAGCGGTCGGCGAAGCAAGCGCTCAGGAGGACGGGGCGGAAGACGTGGCCGGCGGAGGCGGGCGGGTGATGCCCAGGCCGACGGGCAGGCCGAAGGCCGCCGGAGGATTGAGGACCCCGGGCGTCGAGCCTGAGCCGATCCATTTCTCGACCGCGGCGGTCATGGCCGGCCCCTGCTTGGCGCCGGTCTCGTGGATGGCCTTGGTCACGCTGGGCTCGGGCACCGGGCCGTTGGGCAGCTTGGCCTTGTACAGCGCGGTGAGCTGTTCCTCGGCCAGCATGGCGGCCCGTTCGAGGTCTTCCTTGATGGCCGCCGAAGGCACGTGATGAACGTGGGCATAGACGACGTCGGCCAGCAGCCGGGCCGTCGTCCGCGCGATGGCGGTCTGCGTCGCCGGCACGGTGAGGGTCCTGCTCTTTCCGGCCAGCCACGCGACGGCCGTGGCGTCAGCGGAGAAGGGCCATTCGCGTTTTTGCTCGATCCGGGTCAGGCGGGCATCGAGAATGGCCAGCAGGGCGGTCACGACGGCCTGAACGTCCTGCGGCGTGCCGTTGTCGCCCAGGGCGGCCAGGAACGTGTACATCCGACCCAGCACGACGGGATGAACCTCGGCGAGGCCGGCTTTCTGCACGGCGTTGATGACCGCGGGCCGCCCGGCCGCCGGTATGGCGGCGCGTATCTGCTGCAAACCGGCCAGGCCCTCGCTGCGGACGGCGGAAGAAGGATCGGCCAGAACCGACTGGAAGGCGATCAGCGCCCCCCCGTAATTCGCCGCTGCCGAGGGCGCCAATTGGCGGATGGTCATCAGGAGGAAGACGATTCCGACGGGTTGAGACGCCGGCGGCGTCTGCCCATACCGCGCGTTGAAGGCATCCGTCACCGTCTGAGCCAAGGCGTCCTTGTACGCGGGCACCGAGGCGGTGTTGCGGACCTCTTCGCCCGTCCGCCTGAACAGATACAGGGCATAGGGCATGGGATCGGAAGCGGTGAAGATCTGGTTGACGTAGGCCGCCACCCACTTCTGCACCGTGGACTTGTCGATGGGAGTGAGGGGAGCTTTGCGGATGACGTCCCAGTTGGGCTCGGGAGCATTGGCGACGGTCGGACCCGTCAACGGTGCGGGTGGCGGGGCGGCCGGCGCCTGGGCCCGCGCCATCGAGCCGACCAGCAGCAGTGACAGCATCCAGCAGGCCGACCATGTCCCGCGGACCGCACGGGCAGATGATGGAGTGGCGTTCATCAAAGATAGGTACTCGCCGCGACGGTGATCCACTGTTGGTCCCATACCAGGCTGGGAGGCCTCATTCGGGAGGAACCCCACCGGCTGGTCGCATCCAAGCGGCAGTCGTGAGGGAGCGGAACCCAAGGGTTTTTCCCAACCGCGCCCTCACGGTCGCGGCTCTGAGCTGCCCGCTCATGCCCACCGGCGGCCACGGGGGCCGCCGTGAGAGGCAAACGGTAGCAAGGTCGAGGGGGCCTGTCAAGGTCATGATCTTGGACCAAGGATCGTTGCGGTAAGGGCTTACGCACGGACGGCGCGGAAAGGCCGGGCTTGACGCGCGCGTTTGCGGCTTTGTACATTCATGCCATGCCTTCGGATCCGCCACCTGAGAGTCTTCCCCCGTCGGCGAGTCCCAGCCCGCGGGCCGAGTCCGTGCCGGAGCCGGCGGTCCGGCGGCTGAGCCTCTACCTGCGAGAGCTCGAAAACCTTCTGGACCGCAACCGCGAGACGGTTTCAAGCCGGCAGCTCGGCGAATCCCTGGGGCTCACCGACGCCCAAGTCCGCAAGGACCTGGCTTACTTCGGGCAGTTCGGGCATCCGGGGATCGGCTATCGGGTGGATGAGCTGGTGGCCCGTCTGCGCGGCATCCTGGGAACGGACAAGACCTGGAACGTGGCGCTGGTGGGGGCCGGGCACCTCGGACAGGCCCTGCTCAGCTATCGCGGGTTCTCCAGAAAGGGCTTTCAGGTGGTGGCCGTCTTCGACAACGACCCGGCCAAAGTCGGGCGGAAGATGGGGGTGGTCGCCGGTCTGGAGGTGCTTCCCATCGAGCGGATGCCGGCGGTCATCGCCGAACGCGACATCCAGATCGGCATCCTCGCGGTTCCGGCGGAGGTGGCCCAGAGCGTGGCCGACGCGATGGTGTCGGCGGGCGTGAAGGGGATTCTGAACTTCGCGCCCACGTCGTTGAACGTGCCCGCCCGCATCTCGTTGGCCACCGTGGACCTGGCCGTTCACCTCGAACAGCTCGCCTTCCGCATCAGCGATAACCTCGCGGTGATGGAGAGGTGAAGGACGAGGCGAGGGCAGTTTTTGGATTGCGGATTCCGGATTGCGGATGGCGGGTCATGAATCGGGCGCGAAGAGCCGCGGCGCGAGGGCGGGCGAGTAGCGAGTCCCGAACAGGACGGCATTCCAACCGCGGCAGCCCGCGCGGCGCCGCGGCATGGCGGACCGTGACGGTGGGAATATGCCCTACGATCCAGATGCCGACGACGAGGGCGCCGATGATCGTGACGACCCCCGGCCGGAGGACGTCGCCGAACTCGACCGCGACGATGAGGAGGATGAAGCGGAGTGGCGGAGGTGCCCGGCGTGCGGCGCGTCGGTGCTTGCGGACGCGCCCCAGTGCCCGCGTTGCGGCGAATGGCTCAGCGACGAGACGCCGGCCGAGCGCCGCTCGCGGGGTTGGCTCTGGCCGGTGACCATCGCCGGCCTGATCGTCGTCCTGGTGTACCTGTGGCATGGCTCGGGCAGATAGCTCGCGTGGTGTCGTGTCGCCATCCGGAATCCGAGGCCCCAAACCATCATGGCTTATCCCATTCATCGCCTGCGGCGCCTGCGCCACCATCCGACCCTTCGGCGGATGGTGCGCGAGACGCGCCTGTCCGTCGATCGGTTGATCTATCCGCTGTTCGTCCGGCCGGGGTCGGGCCTCCGCCGGCCGATCGGCTCGATGCCCGGCCAGTTCCAGCTTTCCGTGGATACCCTGGTCGAGGAGTGCCGGCGGACCGCGGACGCGGGCGTGCCGGCGGTCCTGCTGTTCGGAATCCCCGAGCACAAGGACGCGGTCGGCTCGGGGGCCTACGCCGAGGGCGGGATCGTGCAACGGGCGGTCGAAGCCGTCAAGCGGGCCTGCCCCGATCTGCTGGTGGTCACCGACGTGTGCCTGTGCGAATACACCGATCACGGGCATTGCGGTCTGATCGCCGAGCGCGGCGGGCGGCGCGACGTGGACAACGACGCGACCCTGCCGCTGCTGGTCCGCGAGGCGGTCTCGCACGCCCGTGCGGGGGCCGACCTGATCGCGCCGTCGGAC
>JABRVU010000023.1:0-4409 GCA_039961895.1 Phycisphaerae bacterium
GGGCGGGCTCGCGGGCAACGAGGCAGCAGCAAGGATCGGATGGGGCGGTCGATTGGCTGGCGGTCAGGGTGGAACCCGCGAGCAGGCGTCGGGGATGGCGGCGTACAGTTCGCTCATGATCCGACGGGCCACATGGAGCATGCTGACCTTCTGGCGTATCGCCGGTTTGAGGTTGCGATTCCAGAAGGCCAGGAACACATTGAGGCAGATGATGGCCGCCAGACAGGACAAGAGCATGGCCTGGCCGTCGTGCTTGTAGAGATGGTCGGCATGTCAGCGGTGGACCGGTTCGTTGTAGACCTGGTTCCCGATCGTCCAGCGGCCCTTCCCAACCCGGCACCTTCCGGGCGCAGGCCAACGTGAGATAGTGTCAAATCCTGTGGATACGGCCGCGATCAGGCGGCGTCCGCCCGGAGTCCATCCACGAACTCAACTCCCCGAATCACGTCATCGAGCAGCCTGGAGCCATTGAGGGCTCGCCCGTGCTGTTCAGCACCCTGTGTCAGCCGAAACACCATTGTCAGTGTCGCGATCCGCGATCCAAGACCTTTCGTCCTTCGCGTCCGCGGCCTGGCCAGCGACCTGCCACGCAAGAGCGTCGAGCCGATCGCCCTGGCCGGTGGCAGCGCTGTGCGGACCCTGCAGGAGTTCCTCACCTTCCACGCCTGGGACCAGGACGTCCGCCGCGACCGGCTCCATCGCCGCATCGTGGATCGCCACCTGCCTGCCCCGGGACAGGTCAACCGGACGCCGCGCCAACCGGATCCCCTGGAGGCCCTCGGAGTCGTTGGCCTGGTCGACGAGACCAGCACCGTCAAGAAGGGGATCAAGACCCCCGGCGACCAGCGGCAGTACTGCGGGGCCGTCGGCAAGATCGAGAACTGCCTCGTCACCGTGCACCTGGGCTGCCTGCACGGGGACTTCAAGTGCCTGATCGAGTCGGACCTGTATCTGCCCGAGAATCGGAGCAACGACCGGGCGCGTTGCCGCGACGTGCACATTCCCGATTCGCTGGTGTATCGCCCCAAGTGGCGGATCTCCCTGGAGCAGATCCGGCGGGCCATGGGCAACGGCATCCGTTTCGACTGGATCGTCTTCGATGAAGGCTACGGCGGCAAGCCGCCCTACCTGTTCGGACTGGACCGCCTCGGGCTGCATTGGATCGGCGAGGTGCCCAAGAACTTCCTGTGCCGTCTGACGCTTCCGGCATACCAGTCCGGCCAGGCCCCCTTTGCCCCCAAGCGGGCCGACAACGCCGCCTGCGGGGGCAAGCCTCTTCGCAAGCACAAGGGGCGGCAGTTCCGGCTGAAGCAACAGACCGAGGCTCCGGCGACCTGGTTGGCCAAGGCCGGCCGCGCCCGTCTGCTCTGCGACGGCCGACCCACCGAACGCAAGTACTGGTTGATCGTGGCCAAGAACGAAAAGACCGGTGCGGTCAAGTACTTCGGCTCCAACGCCCCGCGCAAGACCGCCTTGAAACACCTGCTGCGGGCCGCCTTCTCTCGCGGAGCAAGCCGGACGGCGGGGAACCGCGATGAGAGAGCCGGCCCACCGAACAGCCAACGGCTTGCGCAGAAAAAGCGACTGGCCCGCGGCCGGAAGCCGGGTCCAACCAGGGGCCAATAGATGGGACGACCCCGGCGCGGCAGGATGCCGCCGCGGGGTTTACAGACCCTTGAGCAGCAGACCCTTTGATTCCAGGAAGGTCAGCACCTGCACGGCGGCTTCTTCACGGCTGATGTTGACGTTCCGGAGAACGATCTCGGGATGGAGGGGCGGCTCGTAGGGGTCATCCACGCCGGTGAAGCCCATGCCCTTGCCCTCGGCCAGGGCCGCCCGGGCCTTCTTATAGAGGCCCTTCGGGTCGCGCTGCTCGCAGGTCTCGATGGGCACGTCCACGTAGACCTCGATGAAGGTCGCGCCGGCCTCTTCGTGGATCTTCCGCACCTGGTCGCGATCCTTGCGGTAGGGGCTGATGAAGCTGGTCAGGGTGATGACTCCGGCGTCGGCGAAGAGCTTGGCCACCTCGCCGATCCGGCGGATGTTCTCCTCGCGGTCGGCGGCGGAAAAGCCCAGGTTCTTGTTGAGCCCGTGGCGGATGTTGTCGCCGTCCAGCGTGTAGGCCAGGTGCCCGCGCTGCACCAGCACGTGCTCGACGGTGAAGGCGATGGTGCTCTTGCCCGAGCCGCTCAGGCCGGTGAACCAGACGGTGGCCCCCTTCTGGTTGAGCAGCTTCTGGCGGTCTTCGCGGGTGACGTGGCCCTCGTGCCAGGTGATATTGGTGGCTCGGATATCGGTCATCTTCTGCTTTGCTCCGGTCCTGTGGGGTCTGAATCGAACGAGCGGGCACTATAGACCCCGGCGGGGCAAACTGCAACGCTGGCCACGCGGGAACCGAGAAGCGAGAACGCGGCGGCCGTCGCGTCCGACCCCGGGCATCGGGACAGGCGGCTTGGCGGATCGAAACCCCCGCCCGCGCCGGCTTCAGGCGCCCAACTCGACGCGGACGGTGACCTGCCCGCCCTGTCCGGAGGCGTCGGAGATCACGAGGCGGTAGGTGCCGTCGCGCGGAAGGGTGACGCTGGCCGAGTTGAAGCCGTCAACTGACGATGAGGCCGGCGGAACCGCGCTCTGGGTCGCGTCGGGGGTGACCAGGGTGGCCTGCGGGATCATGCTGGTCTTGCTGGCCGCCAGCGAGATGGTGACGAGCTGGTTGGCCAGCCCGTGGAACATCAACTCGCGCGTGCCGCCGCCGGCCGGGATGTCCACGTTGCTGTTGAGCAGGAAGAGCCGGTCGGTCTCGAAGACCCGGCAGCCCGGTCCGCACAGGACGGCGCAGACCGTCGCCGCCAACGTTCGTTGAACTCGCGGTGAGAGCTTCATGGCCATTCTCGATCGCGGCCCGCGCGGCCGTCATGAGACGCGCGTGCCGGGGCCCCTTTTCGGCGCGTTCCGGCACCCGAACCCGGTCTCAAACCTGAATCCTGGAACCCCGACGTCACGGCGGGCCAGACGCCGGCGCCGCTCGGGTTTCCGAACGCACGTCTAGTTCCTCGACTGCGAACGCGGATCGCCTGACTGCGGGCTGTTGCCCAGGATGATGATCCCCCCGCCGGCCATCTTCACCTGCGGGGCGTCCAGCACGCGATCGATCTGGCTCTTGCACTCGGTCAGGTGGGCCCGGGTGGCGAAGTCGAGCCGCGAGCCGTCGCCGCGCTTGGTCGCCGCCAGCAGTGCCCCGATCTGCTGGCTCAGGTCGCGCAGGGCGAACCGGACCATGTTCTGAAGGTCCGGCGAGGTCAGCGCCCCCGGCGTGGCATCGGCGGTGGCCAGCAGCAGCCGCAGGTGCTGGGCCTGGAGGTTCCGGCGGATCGAGCTGATCATCGGCTCGGTGTCGGAGTACTTCTTCTCGCCGGGGGCCTCCAGGTTGCCCCAGATGGCCTTGCGGACGCTCAGGATCAGCTCGGCGGCGGTGAACTTGTCCTCGGCCGTGCTCTTGAGCTCCGCGTCGTAGACCCGCTGGAGGCCCTGCGGCGTGCACAGGGCCAGCAGCGAATACGATTGCAGCGTGCCGACCACCTGGTGGATCGGGTAATCGACGCGCAGCAGCATGGGGCTGGCCCAGTCGGACCAGCGGCTGGGGCCCAGGTCGTTGAGCAGCCCGGCGTCGATCTTGAAGTAGTCGTCGTTGAAGACGGTGGCGGCCAGGGTCTTGACGACCTCGCGCTGCCTGGCGGGATCGAGCAACTGGAAGACCGGCTTGGCGTCCGGGTCGCCGGCCCGGTTGCGGTTGAAATGCTGGCCGGTGACCATCCGGGCCGCGTAAAACAGATTATAGGCCTTCTCGCGCATCACGATCTCGAACGTGGTGCGCAGATACTGGTTGGGCTCGTCGCCCTTGATCGCCCACTTTTTGATGTCCTTGAGCAGGTCGTCGCACAGTTCGGCCCGCAGCCTGGCCCAGGCCAGCGGATCGTCGCCCACGTCATAGCGGTTGGAGTCCGGGTCCGGCGAGGTCAGGCCCATGGTGTCCTCGTCGGTGGCGTAAGCCAGTTCGCGCTGCGTGCAGCGCGAGGCGATCTTGGCCAGCATGGCCTTCTCGTTGCCGTCGTCCTTGCCCGGGGCCTTGTAGCCGTACTCGATGGCCCAGTAGTCATAGGGCCCGATGCACGGCGTGACCAGGTGCCGCAGCTCGGCGGGGTCGTCGCCGGGCATGTACAGCACCGCGTTGTAGTCCATCACCGACGAGGCCGTGGGCTCGTCGGTGTGGTCCCGCCGGCGCTTCATCTCCTCGAGCGACAGCCAGGTCGAGGCCTTGAAGTTGTGGCGCAGCCCCAGCGTGTGCCCGACCTCGTGGGTCACGATCTCGCGGAGCACCTCGCCGAGCAGCCGGTCGGGCAGTTTCTTGC
>JABRVU010000024.1:0-2819 GCA_039961895.1 Phycisphaerae bacterium
TGCGATTGGCGGGCGGCCGACGCATCGGCCGGTTCCGCGGGCGCGGGCACCATCTCCGAAAGGAACGCGAAGGCCGCGTTGAGCAGTCGCCCGCCGGCGGCGGCCACCCGCTCCTGCCGGGCCAGCCGCTCGGCCTGGCGGGCCTCGCGGGCTTTACGGCTCTCGTCCACCGGCGCCGACGGTCTGGCGCCCAACAGCACCTCCAGCTTGCGCTTCAGCGCGTCGATCCCTCCGGCCAGGTCCACCGCGTCTACTTCCGAGTCCGCGTCCAGCGCCGCCAGGGCCAGCTCGTGCTTCTGCGACAGCGTGCCCAGCAGCCGTTCCTCGATGGTCTCCTCGGTAACCAGCACGAACACCTGCACGGGGCGCTTCTGGCCCATGCGGTGGGCCCGGGCGATGCGCTGCTCGAGCACCGCCGGGTTCCAGGGCAGATCCACGTTGATGACCGTGTTGGCCGCCTGGAGGTTCAGCCCGGTCGAGCCGGCGTTGGTGGTCAGAAACACCCGGCAGGCCGGATCGTTCTGGAAGCTCGTCACCAGCGGCTGGCGCTGCTTCTGCGGCACCGACCCGTCCAGCCGGACGTAGCCCAGCCCGCGCTTCCTGAGCAGCGGCTCGATCAGGTTGAGCATGGTCGTCCATTCCGAGAACAGGATGATCTTGCGTCCCTCCTCGGCGGCGAGCTGTTCGAGCAGGCCGTCGAGGTGTTCGAGCTTGCTCGAATAGCCGGGCCTGGCCTTGTCCACCAGGAAGGTGCTGTCGGCGGCCATCCGGCACATGAGCAGGGCCTTCTGAAGCCGCAGCAGGTCCATCTCGGAGATGAAGCGCTTGTTGACGATCTGGCTGACGATGCGCATATGGGCGCCGTGGATGGCAAGCTGCTCGTCGGTCGGAGCGATGCGCACCACCTCGGTCGAGCGCGGGGGCAGCTCCTGCATGACCGAACCGCGCGTGCGCCGCAGCAGGATGGGCTTGAGCCGCTCGCGCAGCTCGGCGAGGTTCTTGTAACCCAAGACCTTGCCCTTCTCGTCCACCACGCGGTGGCGGTTCAGGAAGCGGAAGGCCGGCCCCAGTCGCCGGTCGTCGATGAACTCGGCCACCGAGAACAGCTCCTCGATCCGGTTCTCCAGCGGAGTGCCCGAGAGCACCAGCGCGAAGGGAGAGCGCAGGGCCTTGATGACCCGGCTGGTCCTGGCCTCCCAGTTCTTGATGCGCTGCCCCTCGTCGAGCACGATCAGGTCCCACCGGGCCCGCTCGATCGGCAGGATGTCGCGCAGGACCTGCTCGTAATTGCAGACGGTGAAGAAACAGTCGTGGTCGTATTGCCGGGCCCGCTGGGCGGCCCCGCCGGCGACCAACTGGCAGGAGCGGTCGCAGAAGCGCTGGATTTCGTTGCGCCACTGCGACTTCAGCGAGGTGGGGCAGACGATCAGCACCTTGCGGATGCCGGCCTCGCGGGCCAGCAGTTCGGCCACGCCGATGCCCTGGATGGTCTTGCCCAGCCCCATGTCGTCGGCCAGGATGGCCCGCCCGGCCCCGGCCGCGAAGGCGATGCCGTCCAACTGATAGGGCAGCAGCTCGGTTTTCAGCAGCGACTGTCGCAGCGGATGACGCCGGGGGTCTCGGCGGATCTCAGCCACCTTGGCCGCCATGCGCTCCTGAAAGAGCCGCCGGTTGATCAGATCTTCGGCGTCGGGGTACACCGTCACCGGCACGCCGACGGCCTCGAGCCTCCTGATGCGGCCGAGCAGGTCTGACACGTCGGCGATCGCCCGGTCGCGGATGGGCCTGACGATCGGCTCGGTCCGCCCGTTGAGCCCCGGCGGCAGCAGCAGGCGCAGCTCCGGTTCCAGCCCGTACCGCACGTGCACCGCCGCTTCGCTCGGCTTGAACGGGCGACGAAGGACGGCCGGCGGAAACCGCCCCTTCACCTTGCGGGCCACGTGCATGATGTGCTTGCAGCTCCCCAGCGTGTTCTTGCGGAAGTCCGGGCATGAGCAGTACGAATCGCCGCGCTCCCATCCGCGCAGGGCCACGCGGTAGGTCTTGCCGGTGATCGCGTTGGTCACCAGGTAATCGGTCCACAGCTTGGCCGGATCGATCGAGCGGACGGTCATGCGCTCGGCCCGGGCCCGCTCCATGCGTTCGGCCAGCGCCCGGCGGACGAGTTCCTCCTCGTCGAGGCTCTCGACCGGTTTGCGTTCGCGCGGCGGGGCGGCCAGGCCCAGGGCCATCTTCTCCTCCAGGATCAGCGACAGGGCCGCGCCCAGGTGCTCGCAGGGCGTCTCGCAGGCCGTGCAGTTCAGCCGCAACCGGCCGGGGGCCTCGGTCATCGGGGTGATCGTCGCCACCGCCCCGTCCAGCTTGAGCCGGAACAGGTCGCCCTCGAAATACACCTGCTCGTCGATCGCCACCTCGTAATCGCCGCCCCGGCGGATGAGCTGCTGACCCTCGGGGCCCAGCAGCCGGCACGCCTGGGTATACGTGAGCCGCGAGAGGCGGTCCTTGAGCGTCAGCTCGATCGGGGTTTCGACTTCGGATCGGGTTTGAACGGCCATGTGGGCAACTCCTTTTGCGATGGGCGGGGGATCCAGGGCCCCGCGCGAGCCCGCGCGCGGCGAGACCCGCGCCGTACATAGGCTCACGCGCGCGAGAATGCAAGGCCGTAGACCCCGCCAGGAGTCTGCTTCAGACCTCCCCCGCGCCCCTTTCCTCGTGACTTTTCGGCCAAGTTCCGATATAATCAGTCATAACGCCCTGGGGAAAGGTCTTCCTCGCCGTCTTCTACAGGGCGGGCGGGCTCCCTGAGGTCGGTGCCGCCA
>JABRVU010000025.1:0-2193 GCA_039961895.1 Phycisphaerae bacterium
GATCGGCCCGCTGCGAAGGCGCCCATGTGGCGCGCGTCGCATGGGACGAAGGCGCCGCCGCCTCCGGCCCGTCGGACGCTAGCTTACCCGTAACCCGGCCGGAGAAGAAGGCGATCGCCCCGGTGACGTGGAAGCCCCGCCGCGCCCGTGCCCGCCTCCCTCGGTCGCCGCCCTTCCGCGGGTTTCGCGCAGGGGCTATGCTATGACCGTGCACCTGCGCCTGCCCAGGACCGTCCGCTCGATTCAGCGCGTGCAGCACATCGCCCGCGTGCTGACCCGGCACGGGCTGGGGCACCTGGTCGACCGCCTGCCGCTCTCGCGCTTCGTGCCCATGCCCCGGCTGCGGCGCAAGCCGGAGGAAGCCACCGCGGACCTGAGCCACGCCTCGCTCGGGCAGCGGCTGGTTCGGGCCTTCGAGGAGCTGGGCACGACGTTCATCAAGCTCGGGCAGATGATCTCGACCCGCCCGGACGTCTTCCCGGCCGACATCGTGGACGCGATGGTCAAGCTCCAGGACCACGTACCGCCCTTCGACACCGCCGTCGCCCGCCGCATCATCGCCTCGAACCTGGGGAGAGAGGTGGACGCCTGCTTCTCGGAGTTCGCCGCCGAGCCCTTCGCCAGCGGGTCGATCGCCCAGGTCTACCGGGCGGCCACCCGGCCGGATCCGGGCCGGCCCGCGGAGAAGGTGGTGGTCAAGGTCCGCCGCCCGGACATCGACGAGGTGATCCGGCTGGACATGGGGATTCTGCGCTGGCTGGCCGACGTGGCCGAACGGCTGATCCCCGAGTGGGCCGTCTATCAGCCCAGGGCGGTCGTCGAGGAGTTCGAACGCACGCTGATCCGCGAACTCGATTTCGTGAACGAGGCGGCCACCATCTCGCGGTTCGCCGAGACCTTCGGCTATGACCCGGCCTTCCGCGTGCCCCGGGTGCACTGGGAGTTGTCCGGTCCGGCCGTCCTCACGCTCGAAGAACTGCCCGGCGTGAGCGCCCAGGTCATGCTCGCCCAGGACGACGGGCAGATCAATCGCAAGGTCCTGGCCGACCGGTTGGCCAAGGCCTTCGTCCGGCAGTTCTTCGAGATCGGCATGTTCCACGCCGACCCGCACCCGGGCAACCTGCTCATCACGCCGCCGGCCAACGTGGGGCTGATCGACTTCGGCCTCACCGGGCAGATCGACGACGACATGCTCGGGTACCTGGTGGTGGCGCTGCTGGGGGCCTTCAACCGCGAGGCCGAGGTCATCGTCGAGGTTCTGGCCGAGATGAACGCCCTGGGCGACGACACCGACCGGCGGCAGCTCCGGCGGGCCTTCCTCGAGCTGATCGACAAGTACTACGGCCTGCCCCTGTATCGCTTCGATCCGCAGACGCTCTTCTACGAGATCACCGGGCTGGTCCAGCAGCAGCACGTGTCCCTCCCGCGCGAGTTCGTGCTGCTGGGCAAGTCGCTGGTCGGCGTGGGCGGGGTCTGCCTCCAGCTCGATCCGCAGATGGACCTGCTCGAGCTGGTCAAACCCAAGCTCAAGGGCATCCTGGCCCGGCGGATGACGCCCCAGCGGCTGATCAAGGCGGCCAGCATCTCCGGCTGGCACCTGTTCCACATCCTCAAATCCGCGCCGGGGCAGATTCGCGACGTGTCGCGGCGGCTGGCCCGCGGAAAATGGCAGGTCAACATCCGCCACCAGAACCTCGACTACCTGGCCACCGAAATGGACCGGGCCAGCAACCGCCTGAGCTTCGCGGTGGTCATCGGGGCCATCATCGTGGGCAGCTCCTGGATCATCTCCGCGCCGAGCACCAGCACCTTCCTGGGAGTAAGGCTGCCGGTGTTCGGGATCGTCGGGTACCTCGTGGCCGGCGTCATGGGCCTGACCCTGGTCGTTTCCATCCTGCGCAGCGGCAAGCTTTCCTGAGCGGTCCGCGCCCCGCCAGCGCCGGCACGTCACCACGTCAGGCGGGCTTCAGAGCAGACGAGGCTTCCGGGACGAAGTCGGCGGCGCGACGACAGGGGGCGGACGGGGGTCATGGCGGCGCGGTTTCAGGCTCGATCACCTCGAAGCCCGACGGCGTGAAACGGGCGGTGACGCTCGCCGGCAGCCCCTGGGCCAGCCGGGCATGGTTCGCGGCCGCGACCAGGGCCGCCGATTCCAGGATCGCGGTGCCGTCCAACTGCGACGCGGCGTCGGGA
>JABRVU010000026.1:0-2996 GCA_039961895.1 Phycisphaerae bacterium
CATCATGACCGCGCCGATCATACCCGGCCTGAACGACCGCGACGTCCCCGAGCTGTTGGCCAGGGCCCCGCAGGCCGCGGCCCTGGCCAACAGCTCGGGGACGTCGCGGTCGTTCAGGCCGGGTATGATCGGCGCGGTCATGATGCCCACCGGCACACCGGCGTCGGCCAGACGTTTCAAAGCCTCGAAACGGCGTTCCGGCGGCGGAGCACCCGGCTCGATGAGTCTGGCCGTCGCCGCGTCTCGAAACGGAATACTGATCATCACCTTCACGGACGCCACGGCGGCCAGCTCCGCCAGCACGTCCGCGTCGCGCACCACCAGGTAGGACTTGGTCACCAGTCCGATCGGGTTGTGGAACCGACGGCAAACCTCCAGGCATGACCGCGTCAGACCATAAACCGCTTCGAGCGGCTGGTAGCAGTCCGTCACCCCGGAGAAGATGACCGGCTCGCGCTTCCAGTTCTTCGACCGGAAGGCCTCCTCGAGCCGCTGCCCGGCGTTGATCTTGACCACGAGGCGGGTCTCGAAGTCGGTGCCCGCGCCGAAGCCCAGGAATTCGTGCGTCCGACGGGCATAGCAATAGGCACAGGCGTGCTGGCAGCCGCGATAGGGGTTGACGCTCCATTTGAAACCCACGTCCGGGCTGTCGTTGGTGGCGAGAATGGAGTGGGCCTCTTCCTCGTACACCTCGACCTTCACCGCCGGCGGCTCCTCCAGCCACTCCTGGTAAGCGGACAGATAGGGGTTGGGCGGATTGTCGAGGCGTTTCAAGGCCATCGGTGATCCATGCCGTTCTCAGCGGGCACGCGAGCAGGCTAAAGCGGTCGGGCTCCGAAACGCTGGACCCCAGCGCCGCGACCGTGAGGGAGCGGTTTCGGCTTTCTCCGCCCTGCCCGCCGCGCGCGGCACGGGCAGGTTCCAGACGGGCGCGGCCCGGATGCCGCATCTACCTCTCTCAAACGGCGCGTCGTATGAAGGACGCCCCAGCCAGCCCACCCAGTGATTCTGCCGGTGAGAGATCATAGTCGGTTTTTGTTAGGTATGCAAGGGCGCGCGACCGAAAGGTGACTTTCGTCGAAGTGCCCGACGACCCGGCTCCGCGACCTGGCCGGCCGCCGATACAATGGCCGTCTATGAACACCCCCAGAGACGTCAAAGGCCGCCGCGTCGTCGTGATGGGACTGGGTCACTTCGGCGGCGGCATCGCGGTCACGCGCTGGCTGGTGGACCAGGGGGCGGATGTGCTGGTGACGGACCTCGCGTCGCCTGACAAGCTGTCCGACGGCCTGGAGCAATTGAAGGATCTGCCCGTGCGGCTGCGACTGGGCGGGCACGACCCGGCGGACCTCGACGGCTGCGACCTGCTGGTGGTCAGCCCGGCGGTGCCCAAGGAGCGATCGCCGTTCGTGCAGCAGGCCCGGGCCCGCGGCATTCCCATCAGCAGCGAGATGAACCTGTTCGTGGAGCGCTGTCCGACGCGCGGGGTCATCGGCGTGACCGGCTCGGCGGGCAAGAGCACCACGACGGCCATGATCGGCGCGATTCTGTCGGCGGCGCACGCGGCCGGTGCCCTGCCGCGCGTCTGGATGGGCGGCAACATCGGGCGTTCGCTGCTGGCCGACCTGGGCGCCATGCGCGCCGACCATTGGGTGGTCCTGGAGCTGTCCAGCTTCCAGTTGGAGGACCTCGCGGCCCTGCGCTGGAGCCCCCGGCTGGCGGTCATCACCAACCTGGCGCCCAATCACCTCGACCGCCACGGTACGCTGGAGGCCTATGCCGACGCCAAGATGAACATCGTGCGGTTCCAGCCGGCCGACGGGCGCGTCTTCGTGCACGCCCGCGACGAGGAGCTGGCCGAGCGCGTCCGGGCGGCCGGGGCGGTGGACCGGCTGCGGCGCTACGCTTTCGATCCGGCCCTGGCCGACGCTCTGCGCGTGCCGGGAAGCCACAACCGCGACAATGCGGCGGCGGCGGTCGCCGTCGCCAAGGCCGTCGGCGTCGGCGACGAGGCGATCCGCCGCGGGCTGGCGGCGTTCACCGCCCTGCCCCACCGGCTCGAGTTTGTCGGACAACGCGACGGCGTCCGCTATTACAACGACTCGAAATCCACCACGCCCGAATCCACGCGCACCGCGCTGGAGGCCTTCGACGAGCCGGTGGTGATGCTGGTGGGCGGTTTCGACAAGCAGATTCCGCTGGGCGACATCAGCCGCCTGCTGGCCGCCAGGGCCAGGGCCACCGTGTGCTATGGACAGACCGGCCCCGCGTTTCATCGCGAGATCACCGCGGCCGGCGGGACGGCTGAACTGGTTCGCGGTACGTTCGAGGAAGCGGTGGCCGCGGCGCGCCGCCTCGCCCGGCCCGGCGACGTCGTCATCCTCTCGCCGGCCTGCGCCAGCTACGACATGTTCAAAAACTACGAGGAACGCGGAGAAACCTTCAAGAAGCTGGCGCTGGCATGAGCCGAAACGGCCGATGGGCGTCGAATCCCTGGGCTACCCGCCCTTGTTCCGGCTCACCAGTTGGTGCGCCAGGCGCGTGGGTTCGGGCAGGCGGTAGCGGGTGACGCAGGCCAGGGTGACGGCGACGGCGTCTTCGAGGGTCAGGCGGTGGCCGACGCTGACGTAGAGGGGCTTGACGCGATCGCGGGTGCGCAGCACGACGCCGATCCGCTCGCCGCGGTCCATGAGCGGGGCGAGGCTCCCGGCCCGCGGCGGCGGCTCATCGTGCCGGCCGATCAACCGGCTCTTGGCGGCGCCGATGGCGGGAAGCCCCAGCAACAGCCCCGCGTGGCAGGCCAGACCGAAGCGGCGGGGATGGGCGTATCCCTGGCCGTCGAACATGAACAGGTCCGGCGTCGTCTTCAGCCCGCGGGCGGCGGCCAGGATGGCGGGCACCTCTCGAAAACTCAGCAGGCCCGGCACGTAGGGAAACCGGACCGGACGAAAGGCCAGCGCTTCTTCGACCACCCGTCCGGCTTGAAGATCGTACAC
>JABRVU010000027.1:0-3832 GCA_039961895.1 Phycisphaerae bacterium
GGCGCTGCCCTTGGTCACGACGCCGGGCCCATGCGGCGGCGGGTAGGGCGTCGGGCAGATGTGCACGTCGGTCACTCCACCGATGGCCGACATGATCGCCGAGGCCGCCGCTCCGATTGCCGCCTTGATCCCCTGGGTGTAGGCCTGGGCGGCCGCCGGTTCGGCGCCCGGCGCGGCCGACGCCGAGGTATACGCCGCGGTCAGACTGACGTTGGCGGTGGTCATGGCCGAGCCGGCCGATGAAACCGCCCCGGGCGCCCCGGCGGCCCCGTTGCCGGCCGCGGCCCCGGCGTCCTGCCCGAACCCCGACAGGGCCTGGGCCATCTTGTCGGGCGTCTGCGGCGGGCGGAGGACCGGCGTCTCCATGAGCTGCTTGAGGGCGTTGGAAGCGCTCTCGATTCCCGCGCCCATCCCCGCCGGCAAGGCCCGCCAGGCCGGCTGGTTGCCGATGAGCACGTCCGGGCTGCCGATGCCGGGGCTCAGCGGCTTGCCGTGCTGCGTCGGGTCGTTCAATCGTGCGGCCGGCGGCATGTCACTTCGGCTCCCAGTACAACACGTCGGGCTGGTCCGGGTTGTCGTGCTGCTTGGCGAATTCGGCCTGTTTCTCGGTGAGCTTGCCTCCGTAGAACTCGATGGCCCGCTTGCAGCGCGTCACGTAGATGGCCAGGTCTTTCTTCTCTTCCTCGGGGATGCCGGCCCGGGCCGAGCCGCGCGAGACGATCAGGTCCATGCCGTGGGAGAAGGCCCTGGCCGGCACCGCCGGATCGGTCTCGTTGCATTCGTGCTGGAGCATCATCACCGCCCAGGCGGCCAGGTCCACGTACGAGGCCCGTTCGAGTTGGAGATAGCACCGTCCTAATTCGATCCGCTGGCGGTCCGGGTCGGTCAGCTTGAGCAGATCGAGTCGTTTCTTGCGGGCTTCGAGCACGGACGGCAGGCGGTCGGCCTTCCAGTCCTTCACGTCATTGGCCGCGACGGCGGCGTCTTCATCGACGGCGGCGCGAGCCTCCAGCGCCTTGAGCCGCTGGTCGAGCGCGTCCGAGACCCACTTGGGGTCGGCCAGCGGGGCCAGGTGGAAGAGGGAGTCGATCAGCCCCGGAAAGTGATCGCCGGCCGACTTGTGGGCGAGCACGGCCTGGTAGACCTTGGCCGCCTGCTCGCGCAGCGGGTCGGCCCCGAAGTCGCCGGCCAGGTTGAGGGCGATCATCAGCCGCGGGAACTGTCCGTCGTCGGCCTGGCGGCGGTCCAGCCACTTCTCGAGCTGCCCGGCCCGTTCGCGCAGGTCGAAAAAACGCATCAGCTCGCCGCAGCGCAACAGCGGCTTGACCTTGAGGTCTTTGTCGTCGAGGGCCTTGCGCACGAAGCGGTCCACCACGTCGGGCTCGGCCCGCTTGGGCAGCCGGACCGGGTCGTATTTGCCGCCGTGGACGAACACTTGCAGGTCCTTTTCGGCCTGGGCCTCCGGCAGATAACCATTGGGCGGTACGGGAAGCATGGCGCGGACTCCTAGAGGTTGGCGCCCGCCGCGGGCCGCAAGGCGCGCAGCGGGGCATACACCGAGGCGAACAGCTCGCGGAAGCGACGCACGGTGGACTTATGCGGCGGAGAGCCGAACAGCTCCTGCTTGACGTCCAGGTTGCCGTGCACGATCAGGAACTCGACGGTCAGCGGATCGTCGGACAGCCGCTTGTGCAGGAAGGGCTGGGGCGTGCCGCCCGGCTGCGAGCTGTCGAAGGCGGTCATGATCTCCGAGAAAGCCAGCCGGCGGTTGTCGGTATTGCCCTGGAGGTCCTGGTCCGGGCCGGGACTGAGGGCCTTGGTGGTGTGGATGGCGTCGAGCAGCACGTGACCGGCCTCGTGAGTCAGCACCGTCTTGCGCAGGGCCGCGTTGTTGCTCACCAGCACGCCCATGGTGAAGGCCGCAATCGGGCGGATGCGGGGGGTGACCTCGTGATACGGAATCAGGGCGTAGCCCAGCAGCGTCGAGTTCGGATTGGGCTGCGAGAAGTTGTTGATGACGTAGGCGTGGAAGGTGCCGGTGCCCACGAAGTTGTTCTTGAGCAGGGCCCGGAAGTCGGCGCTGCCGATGAAGCGGAAGTCGCCCTCGGCGGCGCCGTACTGCGAATCGCCGGTGGTCACCGAGTTGTTGTTCCACAGCCCGGTGTGGCGGAGCTTCTGGCGTTCGTTGGCGCTGTTGCTGACGCCCAGGACGCGGGCCGGCGAGCCGTCGGCGTTGAAGCAGAGGATGTCGCAGGGGCCGAAGTCGTCGCCGGAGCTGACCTTGGCCGGGTTGGGCGACACCCGGCAGGTGACGCCCAGGGCCCGCAGGGCGATGGCCAGCTTCTGGGCGGTTTCCTGCGGCTTGTCCTTGCGCCCGGTGGTGATGGTCGCGGTGACGTTGCCGGTGGACAGCGCCACCGTGGCCCCGATCCGCTGCCCGCCGGTGGCCTTGACCACCTCGTGATCCGACACGCTGATCATGTTCCGCGGCGGGGGCACGTCCTTGATCTCGATGAGTTGCAGACCCAGGTCGCACTGGGCGATCTGGAGCTTCATGTTCCGCAGCAGCACGTCGTGGATCTGATCGAGGGTGGTCAGGGCCGCCTGGTTGCCGGTGCCGTGAACGCGGAGCACTTTGATCTTGAGGGCCTTCTCGTCCTTGCCCACGCCGGCCAGGGCCAGGGCCCGGCACTTGGGCTGCGTGCCGGTGGCCCCGCAGCCGTCCACCTCCTTGTGGGCCCGCACGCGCAGGTCGAGCACCTGGAGCCGCCGGTCGTCGGCGGGCAGATGGGCCACGAGGGACCGCCCGGACAGGTCGACGCCGGTATCGACGTTGTCGGTCGCGCGGTTGTTCTGGTCGTCGCGCTCCGCGAAGAGGCGCAGGTATTTCGAACGATACCAGGGCGAGTCCGGCCCGCCGACCTGCTGGCATTCGAGGTCCACCAGGCTGGTGCCCGGGTCGGTCAGGTCCTCCCAGGCGGTGATGCGTTCGTTGGCGTCCAGCCGGGGACGCTGGACCTGGAGGGTGAGCCTGACGACCGTGTCGCCGCGCTGCTGGGCCTCCTTGTCGAAGACCTGAATCTTGAAGTGGTCGGGGTCGGCGCTGGCCCCGGCGTCGTGGCCGAAGCCCGCGAACCACGCGCTGGTCGCAAATCCCGTGCCCTGCCGGTTGGGAACGTAGTTGTTCACCGCCAGGTTCGGCTGGGTGTCGCGCAGGGCCTGGATCGGGGCGGGACGGTTGAAATCCTTGATGATGAACACCCGGCGGACCGGCACGCCCCGGCGGATGAACTTGTGAAGCTGCTCGGTCTGGCCGGACTCCTCCTTGGGGGTGACGTCCGGCACGGTCACCACGTCGCCCGGCCGCAGTTCGCGGTTGGCCAGCTCCGGGTTGGCGTCGCGCAGCTTCTTGCAGTTGCGGAAGCCGCGCTCGACCGCGATCTTGCAGAGCGTGTCGCCGTCACCGGCGGTCACGTTGGTCGGCATGATTCCAACTCCTCGCAGAGACCAGGGCCGGGGTGCGAGCCGGGAACACGTCAGTCCCCGCTTTGCCTTCCGAACCCTGAACCCCTTCTCCTCTTATTCCACGACCGGCGCGATCAGGCGCCGGTGTTGCGCTCCCAGGCCTCGGCGTCGAGCCTGGGGAAACGTATCTTGCAGACGCCCTCGACGATTCCGCCCACGTGGCCCCGCCCGTTGGTGTCGGTGGTGCCGGTCTTGATCTTGTTGTCGGGGGTGGTGATCTCGAACGGCTCGCCGGCCACGGGGCGCTGGGTCTCGTCGAGCAGCTCGATGTCGATGAAGGTCAGCCTGGGCGGCGGCGGAGGAGGCT
>JABRVU010000028.1:0-6649 GCA_039961895.1 Phycisphaerae bacterium
GCCGAGAAGCGATAGCACGATCGTCTTCTGTTGCAGTGTGTCAAGCGGAGGCATCGTTTCCATGAGCTTTGTCGTCTCTTCCGGCGGCCGGGCGCGTGACCGAATCGGTGTTCAGCCCACCCGGCCGCCCCCCAGGCCGCTCGGCCCTGACGTCCGCCGCGGGGAGGGGTAACATTGACGTTCACGACGATGCATCATCATGACACCCATATACCACATCACGCACGTTGACAATCTGCCAGGGATCATCCGGGACGGGAAGTTGTGGTCGGATGCCCAGCGACGCAAGCGAAAAATCCCCTGTACGAACATCGGGTACAGCCACATCAAGGATAGACGACTCACGCGTAAGGTCCCGGTGGCCGTCAAGGGGATGCTGGGCGACTACGTGCCGTTCAATTTTTGTAGCCGGTCGGTGATGCTGTACGTGATCTGGAGGGGGCATGATGATTATCAGGGCGGGCAGAAAACCATCGTCCACCTGGTTTCGAGCGTGGAAGCGGCGATGGAAACCGGCCGGCCGTGGGCATTCACCGACCGGCACGCGGACTTGGCTTATGCCAATTTCTTCGATGACTGGCAGCATCAAGACGAGGTGGATTGGGAAGTTATGCGGCTGCGGCAATGGGGCGGGAATGACGATCAGAAGGAACGGCGGCAGGCCGAGTTTCTGGTGCACGATTGGTTCCCCTGGGCGGCGATTGAGCGGATCGGCGTTATTGATATACTGATGGCCGATAAGGTGAGACAAATCGTGGCCGAGGCGACCCATGTTCCTCGCGTCTGCGTTCAACGCGGTTGGTATTATTAAGGTAGGAGATCTCACATGGTGAGCAAGCTCAAGGGCAATCTCCTCAATGCCGACGCGGAGGCTCTGGTCAACACCGTGAATACCGTCGGCGTGATGGGCAAGGGCATCGCCCTGCAATTCAAGCAGGCATACCCGGAGAACTTTCGCGCTTACGCCAAGGCGTGCAGGAACCAAGAGGTTGAGCCGGGCCGCATGTTCATCGTGGAAGTAGGTGGGGTGTCCAATCCCCGCTACATCATCAATTTCCCCACCAAGCGCCACTGGCGCAGCCCGTCACGAATCGAGGATATCGAGCGCGGGCTGGCCGCGCTGGCGGCGGACGTGAAGCGATTGCGCATCCGCTCGATTGCGTTACCGCCGCTGGGTTGTGGTCACGGCGGGTTGGACTGGAACGAGGTGTATCCGCTCATCATCAAGGCCTTCGCGGATATGCCAGAAGTTGAGGTGAAAGTCTACGAGCCGACCGGCGCGCCGGCCGCCGAACAGATGAGGAATCGCACCGAGCAACCCAATATGACCATTGGTCGGGCCGTTGCTCTGGGGCTGATGAGCCGCTACCGAGTGCCGGGGTATGAATACCGGTTGTCACTGCTGGAAACACAAAAACTGGTCTATTTCCAGACCAGAGCGGGCGAACCCCTGGATAAGATGGAATTCACCAAAGGCCCCTACGGCCCCTACGCGGATACGCTCCGCCACGTGCTGGAACGGATGGAGGGGCATTTCATCAGCGGTTACGGGGATGGCCAGAACAAACCAGAAACACCCATCACCCTGAAACCGCAGGCCATCAAGGAAGCCGAGCAGTTTCTCGCGCACCACCCTCAAACGCTGGAACGTATGGAGCGGGTGACTCGGCTCATCGAAGGCTTTGAAACCCCACGGGGAATGGAATTGCTTTCCAGCGTGCATTGGGTGGCTATAGAGGAAAACGCTGCGGCCCGGTCGGACGTGCAACTGGCAATCAAGGGTGTTCACGATTGGAGTGAGCGCAAGCGCAGATTGCTGCCGGCCGATCAAATCAGTTTGGCATGGGACCACCTCCGAAAGCTAGGTTGGCTCTAATGCCCGTTGCCCCCCTGCGAGCGGGCATTTGACGCGATCATCGGGGATCACCGGCTCCTGGCGACCTTACACGCGCCCGCCCCGCGTTGCCGGCTTGATCTTTGGTCTGCGCCGCGGTAATCTGTGAACATCCCTGAAGCGGCCCGCGCGGAGGAAGAGGGAGCCGCGTGGCGGGTCGTGAAGCCGCCGATCCGAATCCCCCTTTTCAGGACGCCACCCATGACCGACGTGAACACCGTCCGGCGGGCGAACAGGCAGTGCACGCGAGCCACCGGGGCCTCATCGCCGGTCTGGATGGCGGCGCTGCTGGCCGCGGCAGTGCTGGGGCCCACCGCCGACGCGGTTCTGGCTCAGGCGGCGGCCCGGCGGGCGGTGCCGAATCTGCGGCTGCGCCCGGCCGCGCCCGCCCCGGCCAAGCCGGACGCCGAGGCCGCCAAGGACAAAGCCAAGCAGCCTCCCGCCACCGCGCCCGCCAACAACCCGCAGCAGGAGGAGATTGATCGCAAGGAGCTGGTGGCCATCAACCGCAAGCTGACCGGCGAGGTCAGCGAGGCTCTCGATGCCGGCAGGCTCGACGACGCCGCCGCCGCCATGGAAGACGCCGCCAGCCGGCTCGACGCCTTCGTCGAGCGGACCCGGACGCCCCAATGGCATCGCAGCGTGGCCACCCTCTATCAACTGATCGACCGCAAGCGCTACGCTCTGGGCCAGAAGCTCAAGGCCGCCGGCAAGCCGGCCCCCGCCTCCGCCAGGCCGAAGATCCCCCAAGCCGACCTCAAGGAGATCATCGCCGCCAAGAAGAGCCTCGAGGGCGTGCCCGCCCTGTTCAACGCCGGCAAGGTCTCCGAGGCCAGGACCGTCATCGAGGAGGCCCAGACCCGCCTGGACAAGGCCGCGGCCGCCTCCAAGGCCCCGCTCTGGCACGAAGCCCTGGCCCCCACCTACCAGTTGCTCGACCACCAGAAGACCGCCTTGGAGCGCGAGAGCACGCGGGCCGATGAGGCCGTCGCCCAGGGCGGGGACGAACCCGCTCCGAAGGCCCGCGGCGGAGGGCTTCAAGTCGGCGACCCCGCCCCGGCCTGGACCTGCGTCACCGTGGATAACAAACCCATCGGCTCCAAGACCTTCGCCGGTAAGTGGCTGCTCATCGACTTCTGGGCCACCTGGTGCAGGCCCTGCAAGGATGAGATGCCTTACTTGCAGGAAGTGTACGAGGCCTTCGGCAAGGATGATCGCTTCGCCATGATCAGCCTGAGCGTCGATGACGAACGCAACAAACCGCGGCAGTACGCCATGGAGAACGGCATGAAATGGCACCAGGGCTTCCTGGGCATGGGCTTCAACGCCCCGCTGATGAAGTCCTTCGGCGTGCGCGGCATACCGGCGCTGTTCCTGATCGACCCGGACGGCAAGATCGCGGCGGTGGGCCTGCGCGGAGCCCGCATCAAGCCGGCCATCGCCAAGGCCCTGGCCGGCGACAAGCGCAAGCCCGGCGAGGCCAAACCCGCCGCCGAACCGACCGCCGCCGATAAGAGCCGTCAGCCCGCGGCCTGACACCCCCCCCTCGCGCGACGCCACGTCGGGATTGCGCGCCCGGGCTATTCGACCGGATCGGCCAGCAGTATGGGTTTATCGTTCGAGTCGTCCAGGATCATGCGCGGCGAGAAGAAGCCGACGTCGAAGCGCGGAGCGGTGTTGACCGACAACGGCAGGTCGCGGGTAATCCGCCCGGTCAGGGCGCTGCGCACGGCCGTCGAGGGGGTGTCAGCCCCATGCAGGCACGCGCCGCCGCCGAGCCGCCCCGACAAGCTGGTGACGGCCAGCGCCACCCCGCCCGGTCGTGACGCCGCCCACTCCTCCTTGTACATCCGCTCATAAGTCGCCGCGAGGCCTCCGCCGGCCTCCTTGATCGTCCCGCCCAAGGTGGGCAGCAACCAGATGGCCGTGTGCTTCGAGGTATTGCCGTCCGGGCCGGCCGCGCCCTGGGGCTTCTGCGTCAGGTCGATGAGCCGCTGAATCGGACCGACCAGCGGCCGCGGCTGGGTCGGCTGCTGCGGGATCACCTCGAGGACGGTCGTGTTGGCCACGTCCACCGGCGCGAACGGCATCCGCTCGAGACCCATGAAGACCAGCGGTCCGTCGGGCGCGATGGCCACGCCGAAAGAGTCCTGATTGCCCGGCGGGAAGAACGGCGGCTTGTCCGCGGCCGAGTCCATGAGGATCGGCCGGATCAGCACGTCGCCGACGCTCCCCTGCCCGGCCTTGGCCTGGGCCAACAGGTCGTCCGCGCCCCTGGCGCCGCCGGTCAATCGGTAGTAGCGGGCCGCCTGCAACGCGCCGGCGGCGTCGGCGTAAAGACAGATCGCGTGGACGTTCTCCACCCCCCAGAAGTATTCGATGAACCGCGCGGGCTTGACCTTGATGCTGGCGCCCAGACCCGAGGCTCGATCGCCGAGCCCCTTGTGAAGCTGGGCGACCCAGGCGGCCAGTTCGGTCTTGGCCTTCATGCTCGGCTGGGCGTTCGGGTCGGCCGGCCTGTACTTGACCGTCGCAATGGCGGCGAGCAGGTCAAAAGCCTGCTTCGGATCCAACGGGCCGCTGTCGGCCGGCAGCCCCTTGAACACGCCCTCGATCTCGCCCCGCCTGGCCAGCCAGAGCGATTCTCCCGTCGCCGCGGGAACCTTGAGCTTTACGACCCGGCTCAAAAGCTCGGTATTGTTCGCCGAATCCAGGATCCGGACGCGGGCCTCGTACTCGCCGGCCTTCAGGCCGTTGACCTGGGTGTTGAACGCCACCGTGAAGTCGGTCGCCTGGCCGGGCTCGGTCATCGCTTCGCCTTTCGGCGCGGTCACCTCCAGCCACGGCTTGTCCGCTTCGACCTGGGCGGTCCAGCTCACCGGCGAGCCGCCGGTGTTCCGAACCTTGGCTGAGAACGTCGCGGGGGCGGCGGCGCCGTTCCTGATCTCGGCCTGCCACTCGCCCTCGGCGGCCAGCTCCAGCTTGCCAGGCATGGGCACGCGCAGTTTCAACGTCGTCGGCTTGCCGACGACCGTCCCATCCTGCTTGAAGCTGACCGTGACCGCCTCGCCGTCTTTCACGCCCTTGGCCGCCGCGGCCGCGGCGTCGAGCGTGAACGTCACCGTGGCCTTGTCCCCGGCCTTTTCCAGTTTTCCTCGGTCGGCCGGCGTAGCCTTCAGCCAGGCGGCGCTGCACTCCACGGTCCACTCCGCGGGCAGGTCGCCCTCATTCTTCAGCGTCGCGGTGAAGGTCGGCGGCGTGAACTGCCCGCCCTTCAGCTCGCTTTCCCACGACTCGGCCGCCGTCACCCGTACTACTCCAGCCCGCTGAATCGTCAGCCGCAGCTCCTGCGCATCCTGCCTGCCCTCCTGCCGGAAGCTCACCACCGGCGACAACTGCTCCGCCGTCAACCCGCCGGGCGGAGCCTTCAAGGTGACGACCACTTCCTCGGTGCCCTTGGCCAGCGTCCCGCCGGGCTTGGAGAGCGTGATCCACTGCTGGCTGCTTTGCGCCGTCCACTCCACCGGCAGTTCGCCCGCGTTTTCCAGCGTGGCGGTGAAGGAACTCGGCGTGAACGCGCCGTTCTTGAACACCGTCCGCCACGCATCCTTCGGTCTGACCGCCAGGGCCCCCGGCTCAGGGATGTTCAGCTTGAGCGTATGCGGCGGTTCGACGGGCTTGCCGTTCTGCGTGATGGTGATGGCGGTGCTGCGCTCGGCCGGCGGAAGCGTCCGGGCCTGGTCGGTAAATGTGGCGATGATCTCCTGGGTCTTCCCCGGCTGGATCGGCGGTCCCTTGTCCGGCCGGAGCACCAACCAGCTCTTTGCGCTGGTCGCCGACCACTCGACCGGAGAGCCGCCGGTGTTCTTCAGCGTGATCTTGAATCCGTCCTCCGGAGGCTTGCCCTCGGGGAACAGCACGTTCCACTCGCCGGCCGGGCTCACCACCAGCTCGCCCGGCGGCGGTGGCGGCGGCATCGCCCCGATGGTCAGCGTAACCGGCAGATTGATGGTCTTCTTCCCTTCGACGTCCACCAGCGCGACCGCCGACTTGTAAGTGTTCGGCGAAAGTTTGGCGGCTTCTTCATTCACCAGCGCGACGGTCAGCGTATCCTGCCCCCCGGCCGCCAGCTCGCCTTTCAAGCGGGAAACTGCCAACCACCGGTCGGTCGCGGGCGCGCCGGCCGTCCAGCTCAGCTTCGAGCCGCCCGTGTTGGAGATCGCATACGTATGCGTGGCCGGCGTGAACGGCCCGCCCTGCCGGCCGGTGATGGTCCAAGGCTCCGTCGATGCCACCGCCAACGCGCCCGGCGGCGCCGCCATGCGCGACACGCTCAGCGTGACGGCCAGCCGCTTGCTCTTCTTCCGCTCGGCATCGACCACGGTGATGGCCGATTCGTACTTGCCGGGTGCGAGTCTGCCGGCCTCTTGCGTCAGCGAGATGCTCACCGTCTCCCTGCCGCCGGGGTCCAGAACGCCGGTCAGCCGGGAAACCTGGAACCACTTGTCGGCGGCAGGCACCTCCACTTTCCAGGCCAAGCGTGAGCCGCCTGGATTGGTCAACTCAAAGGCCTGACTGGTCGGCGAGAACGGCCCACCCTGCGGTCCGGTGGGCGCCCAGAGGCCCGGCGAGGTGACGAGCAACGATCCGGGCGCGGGCCGACCGCCCCCGGTGCCCGGACCCGCTCCGCTGCCGCTACCCGTTCCGGCATCGGGCGCCTTTGTCACCGATGGAGCCTGCGGGCGGGTCATCCAC
>JABRVU010000029.1:0-7879 GCA_039961895.1 Phycisphaerae bacterium
GGCGCCGCCCGCCGTCACCGTAAGGTAGCATAACCGGCCGGACCCCGACCCGTCGATGATACATCCGCGTCTTGTTTATAACGGCCGTCGCAAGGCGTTCGGGCAACGGGGGCCGCGGATCGTGACCGCCCTCTTCTTCGGCCCGAATCCTGGCTCGGATCGAAGACCCGGACGGGGCAAGCGGGCCGGTGGCCCGGAAATCCCGCCCCGCCCCACCAGCATGACGCGACTGGGTGGGTGGCTGGCTGGGTGGCATGGCAACACGGGTGGCCATGCGGAAGACCGAGCCGCGCGCCGCGGGACCTTCGGGCTGCGCAGGCGGCCGCCCAGGCATTTGATGCCTGCCGTTGTGCCATGGGTGTTCCACACGGCCACGCAAGCCTGAGGCCATGCCATCTACTGCCGCCGCCACGCAAGCCTGAGGCCATGGCACCCGTTAAGGCGGTCCGATTCGCTTGACGGGAGCGCCGGCCGTATAATCGACGGCCAGGAGCTCCGACCGGTCGCCGACCCGTGGAAATCATCGGATCGCACCGGCCGGCGATGATACCCGGGAGTCGGCGTCTCCGTGCGAGTCTGGTGGCCGGGCATCGCGGTGTTGCTGAGCGTCGGCTGCGGACCGCCGCGAACGCCCTATCCGGCCGCCCTGCTGTCGGAAAGGCCCGAGGAGCGCGTGGCGGCCATCAAGCACGCCGCCCGCGTCGGCGATCAATCCGCCGTTCCCCTCCTGGTGGACCGGCTCGAGGACGACGACGAGGCCGTCCGCTTCTACGCCATCCTCGCCCTCGAGAAGCTCACCGGCACGCGCCGGGGCTATGATTACGGCGGTCCCGAGACGCAGCGCTGGCGGGCGGTCGAGCAGTGGCGGCGTTATCTGCGCGAACGGACGGGGGCGGGTCCGCCCGCCGGTTCGCGGCCCTCGTGAGGATCGGCCGTGAGCGGTTTTCGAGCCTGGGTCGAGCTGAAACGCAACTGGTGGCTGTCCGACGATGAACTCGGCGCCGGAGCGGTACGGCGCCGCGGCGAGGCACCGGCCGGCGGAAAGGCAGGTATGGAAGGCGGCAACGCGGTGGAATCCATCCGGGAAGTGCGGACCGTGGGCGACAGCGTGGTGGTGGCCCTGGCCGGCGACGTGGACATGCGCAGCACTCCGGCAACCTATCCGGCCCTGTCCACCCTTGATGAGCAGCATCGCCCGCAACGGCTGGTGCTCAACCTCGAAAAGGTCACGTACCTCGACTCGTCGGGGCTGGGGATGTTTCTGGAGATTTTCCGGCGGGTGCGCGCCCGGGGAGGCAGGATGGTGTTCTGCCATCTACCCGATCAGGTCCGCGGGGTCTTCGAAATCACCCACCTGGACCGGTATTTCGATGTCTTTGCGACCGAGGCGGAGGCCCTGGTGGGATGAGCGGCGCGGCCCCACCCTCGACCGGCGGCCCGCTGGTCGCCTTCGTCACCGCCGTGGGCCGGGCGGGCCTCGGCGTCGGGTCCGTGCTGGCCGAGGCCGTCCGTTACCTGGGCCATTCCGCCTGGCTGGTCGGCGACGCCTGCGTCTGGCTGGCCCGGTCGCTGATCACGCGGCGGGTCAGGATGAACTGGTCGGCCCTGGCCTTTCAGATGGTCCGGGTCGGCGTCCGCAGCATCCCCATCATCCTGCTGGTGCAGGTCTTCATCGGGATCATCCTGACCCTTCAGATGGCCCCCACGCTGGCGTCTTACGGCTCGCTGGACCGCGTGGCCAACATCGTGGCCATCGCCATGTTCCGAGAGCTGGGGCCGCTGTTGTCGGCCATCGTACTCAGCGGGTTCGCGGGGGCCTCCATCGCCGCCGAAATCGGGGCCATGGTCGAGGCCGAGGAGATCAAGGCCCTTCGCGCCCACGCCCTCGACCCGGTCCGGTTCCTGGTCCTGCCGCGGCTGCTGGCCACGGTGGTCATGCTGGTGGGGCTGGCGGTGATGGCCGACGTGGTCGGCGTCGGCGGCGGGTTGATGACCGCCTGGTGGGTGCTCGACATCCACCCGAATACCTACCTGGAAAACACGCGGGTCGCGCTGCTCTACAGCGATTTTGTCACCGGGCTGGTCAAGGCGGGCGTGTTCGGGCTGCTGATCGCGGTCATCGCCTGCCACGAGGGGCTCTCGGTCAGCGGCGGGGCCGAGGGCGTCGGTCGGGCCACCACCGCCACCGTGGTCCGGTCCATCGTCGCCCTCATCGCCACGGACTGCCTCTTCACCGCCGCCTTCTACCTGTTCGGGCTGTGAGCATGCCTCGCTTGTGGCGGCGGCACGCTCATGCCGCTCCCTCCTGCCAGCAGGCGCAGTCAATTCAATTCGCAGATCGGTAGTCACCCACCATGGGTACCTTCGCGTGCGTATCCGGCCCGAAGTAGCGCAGGCCGACCAGCGGTTCGCTGCCGGTGTTCTCGATCTCGACGCCGGACAAAAGGCCTCGACAAGCGCCGCTGCCGCCCCTCAGGCACTAGAGCAAGGACACGAAAGCCTCAATGCTCACCCCTGCCTCTCTCAGCAGTTTCCGCAGCGTGCCCTTGGCCAGTTCGCGGTGATTGGGGACGCTCAGCCGCCGATGAGGCGGCTGCTCATGACGGAGGATGACGTGGCTGCCGGTCTGATGATCGATCTGATAACCTATCTTCTCGAAGGCCCGGATGGCCTCACGACCGGAAATGGTCGGCAGCCTGCTCAACCCGGTACCTCCACCGTCTCTTCCCAGATGGCCGGAGGGATGGGCTCCTGGTGCCGACGTAGACTCTCGAGATAACCGGCCATCGCCTCTCGAATGTTGGCCAGTGCCTCGTCGCGGGTGGTTCCCTGGCTGATACAACCCGGCAACGAGGGGCATTCGGCCACGAAGACCCCATCTTCATCCTGCTCGATCAACACTCGGTAACGCATGGGGTACTCCTCGCCATGCCGACCAGCCCCGCAGGCTCGCTTCACCGCGACGGCGTTCCACCCGTCGGAGCCACCGGTGAGCGGGCTTCCACACCGCCTGCGGAGGATGGCCGCCCAAGGCCACCGGCCAGGTGAACTGTACGCTTCGGAAGCCTCGCTCCTCCATATATTTACCGCGCGGAGCGGCACTTGACAAGCCCGGCGTCTTCTTCCGCCGGGTGCCTGACGCGCACCGGCCGGGTCCCTCATTCCTTCCGGTAATCTCCCACCCTTGGCACCTTAGGATGCGTATCCGGCCCGAAGTAGCGCAGGCCGACCAGCGGTTCGCTGCCGGTGTTCTCGATCTCGACGCCGGCGACGGCGGCTTCGTGGGTGATGAAGACTTCGTCCTCGGTCAAGGCCCCGAAGCGGATCATGGCCGGGGTCTGGAGGTTGAGCCTGCCCATGCGGCCCTTGCCCTGGACGGTGATCCACCCGCTGGCGCCGGGGTCCCTCAACACGCACCTGGCACCGGGTTCCAGCGTGAGTTCCTTGGCCGAGAATAGCTGCTTGCCGTCCACGTGGCCGTACACGATCCACTTGTCGGTGCAACCCGGCGAACTGGTCGATGCGTCCACGATGGGTTCAAGGTAGTTGTGCTCGAAGAAGTGGGTATCGACGTTCTTCTCCCAGTCGAGCTGGCTGATGATGAAGTCGAGATCGTGGTGCTTGTCCGGCGGGACGTCCTTGACCAGCAGCGACCAGGGCACGTAGCGCCCTTCGACGATGGACTGGAACATGCCGAACACGTCCGAGCCCCACTGGGGCTCGTAAGTGCACAGCGAGCCGGGGGCGTGCAGCACGCCGGCCGGGATCAGCCAGCCGCTGCCGCGCTTGAGGCGATAGGCCCTGGACAGGTCGAGGATGCCGTTGTCGCCCTTCTCCCAGTTCTCCAGACAGCGGCGGACCTGCTGTTTGGTCGTGCCCGGCTCGAGGCCCATGAAGGTGTAGGGGAAGTTGTTGTCCACGTTGTTGAGCTGCGGGGGGAAGTAATAGGACTCGGGCTTGCCCTCCTGCCCGGTGAGCCTGGCGAACTCGTGGCTCTGGTGCATGTGGTGGGGAATGGGGCCCATGTTGTCGAAGAACTTGGAGTAGACCGGCCAGCGCTTGTAGGTGTCCCACATGGTTTTGCCGATGAGCCTCGGACCGGCCAGGGCCACGGCCTCGCGGAGCAGAAAACGCCGGCCCTCGAAGACCACGTAGCTGAGGCCCTCGTCGGGCAGGCGGTTTTCGTTCATGGCCTCGGTGGTGCTGGCGAACCAGCGCTCGTCGATGCCGCCCCGGCTGCTGCCGAAGGCGTAGTAGTCGTCGGGGTGGAGCTTGATGCGCCGGCCGGGGTGCAGGAAACTGCGCGGGACCCAGGTGGGCGCCAGGCGGAGCAGACCACCGGCGGCCTTCATAGCCTGGTCCAGGACGGACGCGACTTGATTCCCGGTGAGGGTCGTAAGAGTCGTGGACATGGCTGGATGCCTCCTTCTTGATGACGCGGTTAAAGGTATCCGAGAGGGTCGGACGCGGCAAGAACAGACGTGAGACGCCGGCTTTCGCGCTGGTTTGGCCGGCTTGCGGCGGCATCGGCAAGGCCCTAAGATCGGCCGGTCACACATGCAGGAGCCCGCTTCATGACCGGCCACAACGTCATTCCCGGCGTGCCCGAGTTGCGCCGACTGATCCGTGACGTTCCCGACTTTCCCAAGCCCGGCATCCTGTTCAAGGACATCACGCCGCTGCTGGCCGACCCGGCCGGTCTGTCGCTGGCCGTCGAGTTCCTGACCCAGCCGTTCCGCAACCAGCACATCGACATCGTGGTCGGGGCCGAGTCGCGCGGGTTCATCTTCGGAACGGCCGTGGCCCGGAACCTGTCGGCTGGTTTCGTGCCCATCCGCAAGCCCGGCAAGCTTCCCGCCGACAAGCTGAGCCTGACCTACGATCTCGAATACGGCAGCGACACGCTGGAGATCCACGCGGACGCGATCAAGCCCGGCCAGCGCGTGCTGCTGCTCGACGACCTGCTGGCCACCGGCGGAACGATGAAGGCCTGCTGCGAGCTGGTCGAAAAGCTGGGCGGAACGATCGTGGGCATCTCGATCCTGATCGAGTTGTCCGAGCTCGCCGGCCGACGCAAGCTCGAACGCTGGCCGTTGCACTGCGTGATGCAGTTGTGAGCGGCGTCCGGCGACGGCGAGCGGCCGTCCGCGACCTCAGGTCAGCGACGTGAGACGGCCGCCCCGGACCGGCCGTGAATTGCAGGGGTCTTTCGACCGGCGCGGGGGCCGGCCGCCGCGTGTGGAGCGCGTGCTTACGCTCTACTGGTCCATCTTCAGTCTGGCCTGCGGCGCCTGCATCGGCAGCTTCCTGAACGTGGTCATCTATCGCTGGCCGCGGGGGTTGTCCGTGCGCCGGCCCGTGCGCTCGTTCTGCCCCGCCTGCCAAAACCGCATCGCCTGGTATGACAACGTTCCCGTGGCCAGTTACCTGCGCCTGCGCGGTCGCTGCCGGCATTGCGGGGCTCGTATTTCGCTCCAGTACCCGATCGTCGAGCTGGCCACGGCGATGGCGTTCCTGATGATCTACGATGCCTTCTTCGTGGCCCGCCTGCGGCTGGGCGTCGGCGAACTGTTCACCGACTTCCCCATCCTGATCGCCCATTGGGCGCTCGTGGCCGGCCTGATCGCCGTGACCGTCATGGACCTGGAAGCCTACATGGTGGATATCCGGGTCACGTGGCTGGTGTCGCTGGCCGGCGTGGTCGGCCATGTCTTCTGGACCCCGCCGGCCAGCCGGGAATGGATCAGGCCCGGCGCCCTTCAGGCCGGCTGGGTCTGGGCCGGCGTGATCGGCTTTGCGTTGGGCGCGTGGTGGATGCTGCGCCGGCAGTCTGAAACGGCCATCGAGGAATCACCGGCCGGCGATTCGCAGCCGTCTCCACCGGGCGACGCCTCGATGTCCTCCTCGAACGGTGCTCCTTCGGGCGGCTTCCCGTCGGACGCTGATCCGTCTAACAACGCCATGATCGGGCAGCCGCCGGCGCCGGTCAGTCTGCGCTGGTTGTGGCTCATGGTGCCGCTTGGTCTGGTGCTCGCCTATGCGCTGGCGATGGCATTCACCGGCCCGGCGGGCGAGCCGATGCGCAGGCCGCGGTTCTGGCTGCCTCTCGACGATATCGGTCAGATCGAGTTTCAATCGGCGGGGATGCTGCGCGTCGGGCTGGGGCTGGTTCTGCTGTTCCTCGCCCTGACCGCGGCGGCCAGCGAGCCGCGCGAGCAGGCCGATGCCCAGATCGTCGAGGCCATCGAGTTCGAGGCCGTCGATGCGCGGCGCATGGCTTTGTGGGAGTTGAAGTTAATCGCACCCGCCGTGCTGTTGGGGGGATTGGTTTTGTGGCTGCTGAGCGGGCGCCCGGCCGCCGCCGACGCCGTCGGGAAGCTGCTGGACTGGCGGGCGTGGGACGGCTGGCGGCCGATGTGGGGGCTCTCGACCGGCCTGGCCGGCTGGCTGATCGGCGGGGCCATCGGGTGGCTGGCTCGGATCCTCTTCACGCTCCTGTTCGGCAAGGAAGCGCTGGGCATGGGCGACGTGCATATCCTGGCGGCGGCCGGCGCGGTCGCGGGCTGGCCGGTGGCCTTCTTCGGGTTCTTCATCGGAGCCATGCTGGCCCTGCTCGGGCTGCTCGTCATCCGCCTCCGCCGGCAGAGCCGGATGCTGCCCTACGGCCCGTGGCTGGGGCTGGGTTTTTTCCTGGCGGCCATGTTCCAGGACGTGATCTTTGAGTATCTTAACGTCCGCTGGCTCTTCGAGAGTCGATGAGCCGCGTCAGGGGCGCGAGCGGTCCGACACCGGGACCGCCGACGGCGAGACCGATCTCGTGGATGCGAACGGATGACTCTTGCCCTCAAGCGGATCAAGGTCTATGTTAAGCTGACCGCGATCGTGGCGGTCATCGCGGTCCTTCTGCTGCTCGTGCTGATGAACCGGGAGTACAAGACCAACGTCTGGTTCTTCAAGGAGTACGCCCAGGTCAACGTCCTGTGGCTGCTGATGGTCACGGCGGTCTTCTCGATCGCGGGCTGGTGGATCGTGGCCAAGGTTTTCGCCACCATCCGGGAATTACGGGAAGTCCGGCAGGCCCAGGTCAAGGAGCAGGTGCTGGCCGAGCAGCGCCGGCTGGCCCAGGAGCTGGCCGACCGCGAGAAACGGATCGACGAGAAGCTGCGCCGTTCCATAACGGAGGAATAATCATGCGTCGAGGAACAGCCGTGTCACGTTGGAGCCTGCTGGGGCTGATGGGACTTTCGATGTTGGCCGGCGCGGGTTGTGCGAAGCAGCCCATCGAAACCGGCCCGTCGCAGGTCGACCTGCTCAACCAGCAGATCCGCGATCTGGAGCGGCGGCTGGCTGAGGCCCAGGCCGCCCGCGACGCCGACGAGGCCCGGATCCGCCAGCTCCAGGACGAGCTGGCCCGCTTGCGCCAGCAACTGGCCACCAAGCCCGAGCCGACTCCGCCGCCGGACTGGAAGAGCGTGCCCGGCGGGGCCATGACCTCGATCGAGGGAACGGTGCTGTTCGACTCGGGCAAGGCCGTGCTCAAGCCCGGTGCCCGCCAGACCCTCGACGCGATCGCCCGGACCATCCGCGAGAACTTCATGGATCACGACATCTACGTCTTCGGCCACACCGACAACGAGCCCATCCGGGTCAGCGGGTGGAAGGACAATTACGAGCTGAGCGCCCAGCGGGCGTTGACCGTCGTGCGCTATCTGCGCGGGGCGCTGGGCGCCGGCGCGGAAGTGGCGGCGGCCGGGTGGGGCGAGACCCGTCCGATCGCCCCCAACACGACGGCCGAACAACGGCAGCGCAACCGCCGCGTCGAAATCTTCGCCATGCGTCCCGAGGCCGCCGTCCCCGGCGGACGCAGCGCGTCACGGCG
>JABRVU010000030.1:0-7706 GCA_039961895.1 Phycisphaerae bacterium
GGGGCCATTCCGGTCCTCGGTCAGCGGCGAGTTCGACGCCGATCTCAACAATTTCTGGCGGTTTTTCGGGCTGGGACTGCATGCCGGCCGGCCGGAGGAGCCCACCCTGTGGGGCCTGAAATGGTGGGGGGCGGCGGACACCTCCTGCGGCGACTGGATCGAGACCAAGCTGTACTGGCACGCCGACGCGGCCACGCGCGAGACCCTGTGGCACTGGCTGCGGACGCTGCCGCTGGACGCGGACGGATACGTGTGGGCCTCCGACGGCGGCCGCGAACACCTGGGGCGGCACCGGCTGTATCACACCAACGCCGATTTCATCAACAAGCTGTGGGCCTGTTACCGCTGGGAGGGGCGGCGGGAGCTGCTGACGGCGGTGCCGGATTACGGCGTGGGCGTGGTCGACGCCGACGGCGATGAGCACGATCTGTGTTCGCCGAGCGGGTTCGTGCACCTGGTCGCCGGCGACGGGCTGGTGCTGGCCCAGACCTTCGAGGCCGCCGAGGAGTTCCGGGCCGTGCGCGTGAAGCTGCAAGTGCAGGACACGTCGGTCTACGAGCTGCGTTGTCTTCGCCATGCCGACAACCAGTTTGTGGCCGGGCACGTCTTTACCGGCCAGGATGGCCACGAGCGCTCCTGGACGACGCTGGAGTTCGAGGAGCCCGCCGAGGCCGGCGCGTATCGCGTCGAGCTGGTGAACCGGGCCCCGCAGGCGGAGGACAAACCGGCCGTCTTCTGGACCCATCCGGTCGGCTGGTACCTGAGCGCCGACGACGTGTACGACGGCGGCGAGTCGGGCGCCAACGGGCTGATCGGCGAGAACCTGCTGGGCAAGGCCCGCCTGGCGATGGATTACCTGCTCAAACAGGACTACATGCGCGGCGCCAGCGAAGGAGTGGTCATCATCACCGACGGGGACCACACCGGGCTGCCGGTGAAGATGCACGAGCGCGGCGGGCCGTCGATGCCCAGCACCTACTACGATCTGGTGCGCAGCGGGTACAAGGACGCCTTCGTGAACAACCGCTATCTCGCGGCGCTGGAGGCGATGATCGGGCTGGAACTGGCCGCGGGCGACGCGGGGCGGGCGGACCGGCTCAGCGAGCAGCTCGGCAAGGCCCGGACGGCGTATCACAAGACCTTCTGGAACCCGGCGACCGGTCGATACGCCGGGTGGGTGGATAATCACGGGCGGATGTGGGACTACGGCGAGGTGGCCGTCAATCTCGAAGCTATCGTGCGCGGAGCGGCCACGCCCCAGGCCGCCCGGAGCATCCTGGACTGGGTCGGCGGGCGAAGGGCGGTCGAGGGCGACACCTCGAAAGGCCCGGACATCTATCACTGGCGCTTCGCCCCGCGCAAAAACACGCGCGGCTATGAAACCGCGGGCGAACTGAATCACTGGTGGGGCGGGTGGTTCTACGACTTCCGCCCGGACCGCAACGGACGCGGCAACTTCGGCAACCAGGAGGAGAACGGGGGAACCAATCTGTTCATCAGCTACTACGACGTGATGGCCCGTCTGGCGGTCAACGGGCCGGACGACGCCTGGGAGCGGTTTTACGCGGGCGAGCGGTCGCTGCTGCGCGAGTATCACCGCGACCTGTTTCACCGCCCGCCGCCGGAGGACCCCGATCGTCCCGGGGAGCGCTACCAGGCGTACGTCCTGTCGCTGCCCGAGTGCGGCCTGCCGGTGACGGCGGTGCTGTACGGCTTTCTGGGCCTGGAGCCCGACGGCGACGTGCTGGGCATCCGGCCGAGGCTCCCCGCCGCGGTGGATCGGCTGGGCGTGGGCGAGATCGAGTTCCGCGGGCGCGAGTACGCCATCGAGGTGCGCCGGCCGGACACCGTCGTGATCGAGCCGGGGCCGGGGCGCGGGTGGGAGCTGTCGATCGCGCTGAGCGGCCTGGCCCCGCGCAGCAGCTACACGGCCAGCACGGTGCGCGAGGGCGGTTCCACCTCGACGGTTGCGAAGCTGGAGACCGACGAGGCCGGCCGGGCCACGTTCACCTGGGCGGTTCATCCGGGCGGCCGGCTCGCCATCGAGCGCACGCCATAAGACGCCGACCCGCCAAGAGGGGAACGAAATCGCCGGCCGTCGCAGCCGCGAGTCCAAAAGCTCCGGGCGAGACGCCTGCCTCCCAGAAACGCCCGATCCTCGAAGCGGCAAAACGGATTAACGGCCACGGCCCGTGCACGGCTCTCCAATGCCGGCCGGAGCAGGACAGGCCGGCGTCCTCGAACCCGCAAAAAGCCTGAAATCGACGACGCAGCCGTCCTGGACAATGAGTTGGGCGCGGGTTTCTCGCCTCTGGTACTCGCCCGGCACGTGGATCAGCCCATGCTCGCCGGAGTAGAATGGAATGAAGCGACCGTGGACTCGTGGCACTTGGTTACGGCGTTACAGCGACTGATTCCTCAAGTCCGATGGGTGCGGATGAAGGCGATGGCGGCTTCAAAGCAGGAAGACTCCGGCTTGCCGACATGGTTTCAGGGGGTGCGTTCTGCCGTCCGCCCCGGCGGGCTCACGCCGTGGTTTCGTCTGAACCAGATTTGCGCCCACGGGCTTCGGGCCTTCCTGGAAAGCCTGAGTCTGGCCCGCCGGCTTGGCCGCAAGCCGGGCGAACCCCTGAATCTCGACGCCTTCGGCCTGACCCTGGAGCCCTACCGGCCATCAACGGGCGAGATCGGTTTTCACTGGGTCGCCCTGTGGGTGGCCAACCATCCCTCGCCGGAACCGGCCGGACTGAGCACCGAACTTCTGAAGGCGGCCACGGACGGAATGGCCGACTTCGCCGACCCGGCGGCGGCCATCGAGGAGGTGCGCTCTTACTGCCGATCCGCTGTGACCCTGCGCCGAGGGTCACGACGCCTGTTGCACACCCACGTCGCTCCACCTTCCGTCTGCGTCCTCTGGGAATGGACCGATGATAAACAGGATTTCACGCTCCGAGCCATGAGCCCGGTGCGTTGGCGACTCCGCCAGCTCAGACTCCTGCTGACCGGCTGGCGCCGCGCGGGATCGGACTGATCGCCGCCGTCCCAAAGGTTCCACTCGGCGGCGGGATCCCCATCACAGGCCGCCCTCGTCCAGATCGGTGATCGTGAAGCAGTGGTCAAATAATGCGATAACCAGGGACAGTCGCCCGGATTATCCGGATCATCTCCACACAGGTTCTTTGGCCAAGTCAGCTTGACAACGGGCCACGCGGAGCCGATACTTATGTTGGAGACTCGGCTGAGGGGTTGCTCGCGGGTGGCCCCGAAAGCGTTGTCTCCTCTTTTTTTGCGCTCACCTCGCCGTGTAAGGGTCAGGCACAAATACGATCCCGTACTCGGAGTACACATTCCCGTCTTTATACGACTCGCCCTTGAACTGCAATCGATTCAGCCACGGCCCGAACTCGTCAGCGATTTCCGGGCGGGTAGGCTCGGTCATCCCGCGCGTCGGAAGCCGGAACCCCCAGTTCAGGCAGTAGATCACCAGGTCCGCTGCCTGTACGGGGTAGGTGAGCTCCGACGATACGAAGAACGGGACCGGAACGATCCACGCCGTGCGATACCGGCCGGTCTGCGTACGGGCGAAGTAGGTCTCCAAGCGGCGGATGAATCGCCGGTCGTCGCTCTTGTCGACCTCATCCATCACCAGCAGGCCGTGTGCTTGATCCCCCTCCAGGAAGTCGAAGTAGCGCTGCAAGAGAAAGACTTGGTCCTTTCTCAAGTACTCCTCGGCCTCGAACGTCGATGGCTTCGCCGTGTCCCGGGGTATCGCAGCGGCGAAGACGTGGGCTTCGTGGTCGCGCAACAACTGGAACAACCCACGCGCCATCTCCAGGCTCGCTTGTCCGTAGGCGGTGAATTCCTGGCGGGACGGCGGCTTCTTCTCCAGTCCTTTGGTGAGGAAGCTTCGACAGTGCTTGCGACGCTCTTCGTCTTCCATTCGCGGCGCCTGCGTTGCCCACCGGAAGCGGTCTTTGTCAAGCAGCTTGCAGCCCTTCAACTCCTTGCGGAACTGCGACAACATGGTGCCGAAACACGCCAGTTCCAGTCGCTGCACATCCTGAACGAACGGCCAGATCTCGCGCGCGTGCAGAGCAACGCCTCCGCGGACCTCGTAAGGCACGCTGCGATGGTCATGTCCGCTTTCATCGAGACACAGCAACCAGCTCATCACGCGCACCTCCCGATGATCCGCTCCCGTCCCGTAGCCGCTGCTCCCCCGACACCCGCTTCGGCAACAAGGCATCGCGGTGTGCGGCAGGCCGCGATCCGTTACCCTGCACCCCCCATCGTCATCCCCGCGCAAGCGGATTGTGCGGGACAGTCACCTATGACTTGACAAACCAGTGCGGGGCGAATGGGCGGGCACGAACCATTGGCCGTTCGCCGCAACCCCACCCTGTCAGCCGGCACAGGGGGATGGGCAAGAACCACCCGAAGGCGCACCAAGAGCGGAGGAAAAAAAGCGACTGTCCCCATACCTCCTCATTACCGCGACAGAGGCTCAGCCCATGAAGAGTAGTCGGAAGGAGTGTATGGCAAGGAGGGCTTGCCCAAGACGACCGCCTGTCCCAACAAAACTGAATGCCACAATGGGGCAGGCATCTCCGAAGGCCCGGAAGCGGCGTCGCGGCCCGCGCGTCGTCGTCACGTCGTATTCCCAGTCGCTACTGTTGCTCCTTCAGCATTGTCCTCCCCCTGTCGGTGATTTCCCACGTGCCGCGCGGAGAATCGCTCTTGAGTAAACCGTCTCGGATCATATTATTTCGCGCCCACTGGGCGGCGTTGCGCCATCGCGGATTGTCCGGGCTGCTGGCCAGGGGGTCGTAGTCCACCTTCTTGAGCACCGGCTTCATGATCTGGCCGACGCGTTCGAGCACGTCGGCCACCCTGCCCCTGCCGCCCATCTGCTCCAGCGCCTGGAGAATCGGCCTGTAGTAAGCCGACTCGGGCGTCCGCACGCCTTTGCGGAGCTTGCCGAGGTTGCGGCGCTGGGCGCGGGTCTCTTCGTCCTCCTCGCGCTCGGCCACCGCCGCCAGCTCCTCCCATTCCCTGCGGAGACCGGCGACCTTGTCCCGAAACGCCGTGAGGGTGCCGGACCGCTCGAGGGCTTCCTTGGCCCTGTCATAGTCCCGGCCCTCGAAGGCCTTGGCCCCGACGCCGTTGACGAAGTCGATCTCGGCCTCGACCTCTTCGAGCAGGATCTCGAAGGCCGAGGACACATCGGACGGATTGTTTTCGAACATGACGCGGCTTGAACCTCCGCCTTAGGCGATCCTAGATCTTCACCACCTGCCCGAGTTCGGCGACGAAGTCCTTGCAGGCCTGTTCGACGGCCTTGTCCCATTCGGAGGCGAAGCGTTCCATGTAGCGGATGTTGTCGTAGGCGTAGATGATGCTGCGCGAGGCGCTGACGATGGCGCCGGTGCCGTCGGACTTGAAGCAGGCGGCCACGTCGGCGGCGCCGGCCCCCTGGGCCCCGAAGCCGGGCACCAGGAACATGGCGTGGGGCATCATGCCGCGGAGGCGCACGGCCGAGTCCTTGTCGCGGGCCGCCACCACCGCCCCGACCGCGCTGTAGCCCCCGGCGCCGGTCAGCCCGACGTCCTGGCCCCACTGCTCGACCTGCTGGGCCAGCAGTTCGGCCACGGTCAGGCCGTTCTCGAGCCGGGCGTTCTGGATCACGTCGGCGGACTCGTTGCTGGTCCGCACCAGCACGAACACGCCCTTGCTCTCGTTGCGGGCCACGTCGAGGAAGGGCTTGACGCCGTCCAGCCCGAAATAGCCCGAGACCGTCACCGCGTCCGGGCCGTTGAGGTCGTCGAGGTTCGAGAACGAGGGCTCGGCCAGCATGGCCTGGGCGTACTGTTCGGCCGTCGAGCCGATGTCCCCGCGCTTGCAGTCCCCGATCACGATCAGCCCGGCCTCCTTGGCCTCCTGGATCAGGTCGAAGTAGCCCTCCAGCCCCTCCCAGTAATAGCGCTCGAAGAAGGCGCTGTTGATCTTGACCGCCGGCACGATGGGGGCCACCAGCCGGATCACCCGCCGGCAGAACTCAAGCACCGCGTCCAGGGCGGCCTCGGAGTCCTTGGCGTCGTTGAGGTCCTTGTGCTCGGCGATCTCGGCCGGCAGCATCGAATACACCGGGTCGAGCCCCACGCAGGCGGGGGTGCGCTTGGCCTTGATGGCGGCCTGGAGTCGGTCGGCGAAGTTCTGGGCCACGGGCGATTCCTTTCCAATCAAACTCAGCAGGGCGATATCCGTCGTGAATGCCGCTAGAATGGCGCAGTCTAGCCGTGGCGGGAGACCCCTGCAAGCGCCACGAGAGCGCGGCAGGCAACGGCACATCGCGTGACGGACCCGAAGGAAGGCATCGTGGGCCGAAGAAACAAGGGCAAGCGCGGGCATCAACGGGTCGAGTTCCGGCCCAACCGCCAGCAGCCCGGTCGTCGCCGCCACCTGGGCGCGCCGGACCTGACGGATGAGGCCGTCGAGGACGTGGTGCTGGGCGAATCCGTGCGGGCCAAGGGCGAGTTGTCGCGCAAGCGGACGGTCGTCGAGCGGGCCGGCGCCGAACCCGCTGCCGGGCGGCGAATCCGCGGCCTGGCGACCGCCGTCCGCGGGGCCTACGTCGAGGTGGACGACGGCGAGCAGACCTGGCTGTGCACCATCCGCCGCATCCTGCGCACCCGGGCCATCGACACCCGCAGTCCGGTGGTGGTCGGCGACGAGGTGACCTGCCTGCTGCCCGAGGGCGACGCCGCCCGCGAGGGCGTCATCGAGACCGTCCACCCGCGCCGCAGCGTCCTGGCCCGCTCCGACGGGCGCAGAAGGCACGTCATCGCCGCCAACGTCGACCAGGCCGTCATCGTCTCCAGCATCCGCGAACCGATGGTCAAGGAACACCTCATCGACCGCTACCTGGTGGCCGCCCACCACGGAGGCATCGCCGGCATCGTCTGCATCAACAAGGCCGATCTCGATGCATACGGCGAGATTCCCGAAATCCTGGAGCGTTACAGGCGCATCGGCTACCCGGCGGTGGCGGCCAGCGCCCGGACCGGCGAAGGGATCGACGCGCTGCGCGCCCTGCTGGCCGGCAAGACCACCATCCTCTCCGGCCAGAGCGGCGTGGGCAAAAGCTCGCTGCTCAATGCGATCCACCCGGCCTGGGGGCTCAAGACCGCGGAGGTCTCCGAGGCCACCGAGAAGGGCCGGCACACCACCACGACGGCCATCCGGCTCAAGCTCCCCGGCGGCGGCGCGGTCATCGACACCCCCGGCATCCGGGCCCTGGACGTGGCCATGGTCCCGCTGCACGAGCTGGAGATGCACTTCGTCGAGTTCGTCGAGCGCGTCAAGGACTGCAAATACCCCGACTGCGTGCACATCCACGAGGACGGCTGCGCGATCAAGGCCGCGGTCGAGGCCGGCGACATCGATCCCCACCGTTACGAGAGCTACCTCGAGCTGTTCCTGGAGCTCAGCGAGCTGAGAGCCGACCGGATGCAGTAGGATTCAGGCTTCGGGTCAGGGTCAGCCGTCCGATCAGTCTTGGGTGGAGGAAGCATGCCCTCTGAACGGTTCCCGTCTGAGGCCGTCGAAGCGCGGCTTCAGACGCGAATGCTCAGGCACGACTCCGTGGCACTTCGGGCGGGCGGCACTGATGGGAACGGCCTGCCGCGAGGACAGGCCGTGGAAAAGTC
>JABRVU010000031.1:0-11452 GCA_039961895.1 Phycisphaerae bacterium
GAGGAAAGGGGACAAGCCATGTGTCAGAGTGCGAGAACACCATCCCTCGTCGTCGGCGCGCTGGGAGGGCTGCTGATCGGGGCCGCTGCCGCCTGGGGTGGGACCAGGTCGTATGACGTGACCTTCGAGACCAAGGGTCAGAGCATGTGGCAGCCGGGGACGGCGGCCTTTGATTTCAACAAGAGCTACTTCCTGGGCCCGCAGTGGGGGGCGATCCCGTTCGACCCGCCGGCCCTGGAGTCGGACGTGGTCACCGGTTTCGTCTCCGGCCAGTTGAACGCCGGGCGGGTCGGGCTGGAGGCCAATCTTCAGGCCACCACCGGGTCGGTCAACGTCACCTACCCGGTGCGGCTTTCGTACACCACGCCGGATGCCTACACGCCCGGCGGCAAGGTCCGCGTGGGCACGTCGTTCGCGCCCCTCAGCACCCACACGCTCAAGCCGACGCTGTCCACCCGTGGGCCGGCGCTGAAGGCCAATCTCGACCTGGTGATGGACATCAGCGCCACGCTGGGTTACGGCGTCCACGTCGCCTTGACTCCGCCCTGCAACAGCGGGCAGGCCGAGGCCGGCATCCCCAACCCCATCCCCCAGGATCTCCGCGACCGGCACCGCGGCGACGTGACCCTGGACCTGCTGCCCGACGCCCTCAAGCGCATCAACCTGGCCAGCGTGGGCGGCGGCACGCTCAGCAAGCAGCTCATCTCCGACCCGACGGGGACGGCCAGCCTGAGCCTCAACGTGCCCGACGCGCTCAACCTGGAGACCCAGACGCTGAGCGGCCTGAACCTGAAAGTGGGCGACTCGGCCCGCCCGCCGGTCATCGCCGCCGCCGTGGACGTCGTCCCGTTGCTCAACTACGCCGCCAACCTGGCCGGCATCCCCCTTCCGCCCCTCCAGAAAGAGGTGAGCATCAAGTGCGCCAGCCTGTCCTACAAGATCCTCAGCGGCAAGTTCGAGTTCGGACCCAAGTTCCGCCAGGACTTCGAGTTCAGGCTCAACGGGCTGCCGGTCGTGCTGACCGCCAACACCGGCGAGGTCAGGCGGGGCAAGATCGGCGACACCTTCGAGTTCACCGCTCCCGACAGAGGCAAGCTGGTGATCGACGCGGTGGTGGACATCGACCAGTCCTTCATCAACAACACCGGGCTGGCCATTGGCGCCGATTTCACGCTCAGCGTTCTGCAAGGCGAGGCCTCGGCGTTCGGATACACGCTGGCCAACTTCGGGCCCGTCTATCAGAAGCCGTTCACGCTGGCCGAGAGCGACCCGATCTCCCTTTTTTCCAGGAGCTTTTCGCTCCAGGGCTTCGCCTCCGCCCGCCAGCAGCTGGAGATCGTGCCCGAACCGGCCACGCTGATCTTCCTGGCCGTCGGCACCCTGGGTCTGGCCGGCGCAGGACGGCGAAGGAACGTGCGAGCGTGAACGCAAAGACCGGGAACGCGAAAAGGCGAGAAGGCAGAAGTGGCTACCTGGATAAGAAAGAGCGTGCAGAAAAGAGAAGGGAAGGCGAGGATCATGATAACGAATCGTTCATTCCGTCTGCGATCGTATCACGGCGGGATCTCAGACATCGCCCTTGCGGCCGTGCTGTTCGGCGGCTTCGCGGCCCGGGAGCTGGCGGCCAAGGACGCAGCCCCGCCCAAGGCGACGGCCAAGCCCGTGTACAACGACCTGCCGGCCAGGAGCCGGGACGCCACCGGCCTGATCGTGATCGTCCACGGCTGGAACAGCAGCCCTCACTGGTGGCCGGACGGCGAAAACGGCAAGGGCACCGACCCGGAGAAGGGGCTCAAGAGCAAGATCACCGCCCAACTCAAAGCGGCCGGCGAGGACCAGAAGTGGGACATCGTGGCCTACGACTGGGCGGACATCAAGGCCGACGGCAAACAATACGGGGCCAGGACCGGCAGCGCCGGGCTGAGCCTGGAGAAGAACCTCGCCCTGGCCGACCAGGCCCGGGCCAACGGCATGGCCATCGGGACTTTTCTGGGCGGGAAGATTCACGCACAAGGCTACGAGAAAATCCACTTTATCGCGCACAGCGCCGGCGGGTGGCTGACCGACCGGGCCGCCGACCGGCTCAAGGCCCTCAAGTCCGCGGCCCAGGTGCAGCAGACCTTCCTGGACGCCTTCATGCCGCTCAAGGACGCCAACGACGACCTGGGCGACTCGGCCCGGTTCGCGGTCCAGTACGTGGACGCCCGCGAGTACGTCAAGGATAAGCCCTTCACCAACGCCACGCTCAAGCACGCCTACAACCTGGACGTCACCGCACTGGACCCCAGGCAGAACAAGCCGTTCGTGGCGCCCTTCAGCGACGATCCCGACACCTCCGCCCACGCCTGGCCGCACGAGTGGTATCGCAAGACCACCGACCAGCCCGGTGCCATGCTGGCCGCCGGGTGGGGCTACAACCGCTCGATGGAGAACAAGATGATGCCGGCCTATGGCGAGGTGATCGACGGCCGGAAGGTCGAGGCCGGTGTGCGGCACGGCCTGACCGCCCCGCCCAAGCCCCCGGCCATGGCTCCGCCCAAGGCCAAGCCGCCCATCGACTTCCGCGGCGCGGAGCAAAGCCCCGGCGGCGTGAACGTGGAGCCGGCCACGGGCCTCTCGTTCTCGCTGAGCGCGCAGGCCGGCGTGCCCGACGGCGACGCCTGGCTGGTCCAGCACCTGATGGTCGATGAGCCCGCCAACCTGCTGCACTTCGATTATGACTTCGAGGGCTCCGGCCAGGGCCTGCTCAGCGTGTACCTCGACGACCTGTGGCTCTTCAGCATGGACGAGCGCTACGCCCGCAACGACCTGCCTGGACCGGACGGCGAATACCGCCTGTTGGGCGAGCTGCTGCCGCCGGGCAGCCACCGGTTGGCCTTCCGGCTCGATGCCTTCTCCGACGATCCCCTTTACAGCCTCAACTCGTCGCTGGCGGTCTCCAACGTCTGGCTGGGTTATGCGGCGGTGCCTGAACCGGCCGGACTGATACTGCTGGCGGCGGGGGCGGGGACGCTTGTGCGGCGGCGGCGCGGCGATCGGACCGCTTCACCGGCTCTGCCCGACGCGGGCGTGTTTTTCACTCACTGATTTGGCGTGACCTACGTGACTGGAGGCGAAGGGATTCGAACCCTCGACCTTCGCATTGCGAACGCGACGCTCTCCCAACTGAGCTACGCCCCCAATCCATGCCGTCTGACAGTGCGTCTCCAGAAACCGCAGACCGGCCGGCTGGAAGCCCGGCACCGCAGAGGCATCCGGAGCGCGCATAAGCCCGGCGCAAGAGTCGCAGAGTGCCCTTGCCTTCACGTCTTGCGCATCAAGGCTCGCACTCTCAAACGGCGACCGGCCGTCGGTTGCAGACGGGCCGTTGATTCCATGTGAGGAATTTAGCGGATGAAGGGGCGTGAGGCAAGTTGAGAACGCGACGGCGGCGCGGATCGCGCCGTGACACGATCGGCGGGTTGGCCGCTGACGTGGCGGGCGACGACCCCGCCGGTCGTGGCCATTCATTGGCGGCCGACGAGCGTCGGGGACGCCGGCCGGCGTGTTGTCCTCTCCCGCAAGAGTTATGAAGCCGGGTTGATGGATCGGGGAGGCATCTTTACGATGGGTCTGATTGCAGCGTCCGCCCGATGGGAGCGCTCGGCCGGAGAGCGTGAGGGATCGGGCCGGTTCCACGTGGGTCGTTCCATTCTTCGGAGGTCGCCTATGAACCCGCTGAGGATTCATCCCTGTTGGGCGGTGGGCCTGTGTCTGGCGCTGTCGCCGGCCGGAGCCGGGTCGGCCCAGGCGGCGGACGGGCCTCAGGCGGCCGGCGGCCCGGAGCTGGCCATCGTGGCTGACATCGAGTTGCAGCCCCTGGCCGCCCACGTCAAACGCCTGGTCGAGGCGCTCGAGTCCATCGGCCAGCCGGTGTTGTCCGGCGACGAACGCCGCAAGCTGCTGGCCGCCAGCGACGCGGCCGAGCCGGAGCCGGCCGCGAAGACCATCCAGGAGCTGCTCGACCGCCACTGCCTGATCGGCGTGCAGATCAACCCGGAGAGCCGCGTCAAGCTGGCCCGCGGTCCGGCCGAGGCCGCCCTGGTCGAACAAGGCTGGCGGACGTTCCTGGTGAAAGTCCACAACCAGGCCGGCGTGACCGCCCCGCTCAAGGTCGAGAGCCCCAACGCCCAGGCCCCCTATCGCACGGTCGGCGGGCACGACCCGGAGGTGCGCATCACGCCCGCCGACGTGCGCGACCGGTGGGTCGATCTGCATCAGGTCACCGAGCAGCCCATGACCCGGAACCTCTCCGGCCTGCCGGTGGAGTATCGCATCCTGCAGGTGTTCAGCCGCGACGCGGGCATGCGCGAGGCGTCGATATCCTTCAACGTCGGGCAGGGGACGCAGGACATCGGCTTCCGCAACGAGGTGGCCATCCTGTTCACCGCCGCCGCCAGCACGAAGCTGAAACTGCGGGTGCTCGACGACGACGGCCGGCCCACGACGGCCAGCTTCATCTTCCGCGACGCCCGCGGCAACGTCTATCCGTCGCAGGCCAAGCGGCTGGCCCCGGACTTCTTCTTCCACGCCCAGATCTACCGGGCCGACGGCGAGACCATCACGCTCCCGCCCGGCACCTACCGCGTCGAGTACACCCGTGGCCCCGAGTATCTCATCGAGCGCAAGGAGATCACCCTCTCGCCGGACGCCGCCGACCCGGTCGAGACCTTCCAGCTTCACCGCTGGATTCACCTGAAGAAGCGGGGCTATTTCTCGGGCGATCACCACGTTCACGCGGCCGGCTGCGCCCACTATACCGATCCGAGCCGGGGCGTCACGCCCGAGGACATGATGCGGCACATCCTGGGCGAAGATCTCAACGTCGGCTGCGTGCTGAGCTGGGGCCCCTGCTGGTACTACCAGAAGACGTTCTTCGAGGGCCGGGTGCACAAGCTCTCGCGCCCGGATTACATCATGCGTTACGACGTGGAGGTCTCGGGCTTCCCGTCGGATTACACCGGACACCTGTGCCTGATCGGCCTCAAGGAGGACGACTACCCCGGCACCGAGCGGGTCGAGCAGTGGCCCTCGTGGGACCTGCCCATCCTCAAGTGGGGAAAGAGCCAGGGGGCGGTGGTGGGCTTCAGCCACAGCGGCTGGGGGCTGGACACGCAGGACAAGAGCGTCCCCAGCTACGAGATTCCGCCGTTCGACGGCATCGGGGCCAACGAGTACATCATGGACGTGACCCACGGGGCGGTGGACTTCATCTCCGCGGTGGACACGCCCTGGCCCAACGAGATGAACATCTGGTACCACACCAACAACGCCGGCTACCGCGTGAAGCTCAGCGGCGAGACCGACTTTCCCTGCATCTACGGCGAGCGCGTCGGGCTGGGGCGGGTCTATGCCAGAGTGGACGGCGAACTGACCTTCGAGAAGTGGCTGGCGTCGATGAAAGCCGGGCGCTCCTACGTCTCCGAGGGCCACGCCCACCTGCTGGACTTCAAGGTCGACGACCAGCCCCTGGGCGAGGGCGGAAGCGAGCTGAAACTCGCCGCCCCGGGCAAGGTGACGGTGGCCCTGACCGCGGCGGCATACCTGCCCGAACAGGATCGGCCCCGGCTGCGCCAGCGGCCCATCGACCAGAAGCCCTACTGGGAGATCGAGCGGGCCCGGATCCCCGGCTCGCGGCGGGTGCCGGTCGAGATCGTGGTCAACGGGCAAAGCGTCGCCCGGCAGGAGATCGAGGCCGACGGCAAGCCGCGGGAGCTCTCGTTCGAGGTCCCGATCCGGCACAGCGGCTGGATCGCCGCCCGCATCTTCGCCTCGGCCCACACCAACCCGGTCTACGTACTGGTCGGCGGCAAGCCCATCCGCGCCTCGCGCCGGAGCATCCAGTGGTGCCTCGACAGCGTCGAGCGATGCTGGAAGTCGAAGTCGGGAGCCAAGGGCCGGCTCAGGCCGGAGGAACGCGAAGCCTGCGCCGCCGCGTACGACCACGCCCGCAAGGCGTACCGGCAGCTTCTCGCGGAGTGCGAAGTGAAGGATTAGCCGGCGCGGCGTTTCCACCCGCACAAGACCAGCAGGGCCCAGAGCAGGTCGGCGCAGTCCTCGCGGCGCGCGGCGTGCAGGCGGTAGAGCCGCTCGACGACCGCGGGATTGACGCCGAAGTCGCGCAGCGCGCCCGGCGAAACCAGGTCGTGAAACATGCCGCGCAGCTCGCGGCGGAGGAACTCGCCGACGGGCACCTCAAAACCCATCTTCCGCCGGTCGAGGATCGCTTCGGGCACGATGCCGCGGAAGGCGTCCTTGAGGATGCGTTTCCCGCACCGGCCGGCGAGGCGATACTCGACGGGCAGGCCGGTCACGTACTCGACCACCTCTCTGCCCAGCAGCGGCACGCGGACCTCCAGGCCGTGAAACATGCTGGCGGCGTCCACCTTGAAGAGCATGTCGGCCGGTAACCCCACGCCAAGGTCGGCCAGCAGGACCTCCTCCATCGGCGCCCGCGGCGCCGTGCCGGGCCGCAGCTCGCGCGCGGCTTCGCGCCACATGCTCAACAGACGCGATGAGACCTCGACGCTTCTCTGCGTTCCCAGCAGGGCGGCGGCCGGGGCCTCCTCGAGCTGGCGGGCCCAGGCCAGGTGCCGACCCAGGGCCTCGGGGGCGTCGCCGCGGAGCAGTTTGCGGGCCTGCCGAAGCCGGTTGAGCCAGCGGCTGGACCTGGCCGCCGGCAGCCGTCGGACCAGCGGCGCGATCAGCCGGCGGCGAAGGATGCGAGGGACGCGGCGATAGCGCTCGACGAAATGCTGGGCCAGATAGCGCCAGTATCCGCCGAAGAGTTCATCGCCCCCGTCGCCGCTCAAGGCCACGGTCACGTGCCCGCGGGTGTGGCGGCTGACCAGCGAGGTGGGCAACAGCGAGCTGTCCGCGAACGGCTCGCCCAGGTGATCGAGCATCGGTTCGACCGCGGCCAGGACGTCCGCGAAGGTCAGTTGAAAGGCGTGATGCCCGGTGCCGAAATGCCCCGCCGCCAGCCGGGCGTAGCGGGTCTCATCGTAAGCCGGATGATCGGCGTATCCGATGCTGAAGGTCTTGACCGGCGGGCCGCCTGAGCGGGCCAGGCACGCGACGACGATCGAGGAATCGACCCCGCCGGACAGGAACGCGCCCAGCGGCACGTCGGCGACGCGCTGGTCGGCGACGGCCCGCTCGATCCGCCGGCGGACTTCGTCCCGGGCCTGCTCGTACGGCGGCGGCGCCCCGGGCGGCGCGGGCAGCCGGTAATAGCGCATCGGTTCACGGGGCCCCTGGGCGTCGAACGCCAGCAGATGGCCGGGGGCGAGCTTGCGGGCGCATTGGTAGATGGTCAGGGGATGCGGGATGAAGCCCAGGTGCAGGTAGAGATCAACCGCCGCCGGGTCGATCCGGGTCGGCCAGTCGCCCAGCGTCCGCAGCGCGGCCAGTTCGCTGGCGAACAGCAGCCGGCGGTCGTGGTGTACGTAGTACAGCGGCTTGATCCCGAACGGGTCGCGCGAGAGATGGCCGGTGCGCTCGGCCACGTCGACGAAGCCCAGCGCCCACATGGCGTCGAACTCGTCCAAGGCCCGAGGCCCCAGTCTGGCACAGGCCCGCAGAACGACCTCGGTGTCGGACGCAGTGTGGAAAGGTCCCCCGAGCCGCTCGCGCAGGGCCCGGTAGTTGTACAGCTCGCCGTTGTAGGTCAGGGCGAATCGGCCGGCGGCATCCACCATCGGCTGGCGGGCTTCCGGCGTGGGGTCGATGATCGCCAGCCGGGTGTGCGCGAAACCCACCGAAAAACCCGGCGATTCGTGAACCCAGGTGCCGCGGTCATCGGGTCCGCGATGGGCCAGCGACGTGCAGGCCCGCTCCAGGGCCGCCCGGTCGATGGCCCGGCCCTGAAAGTCGATGATCCCGGCGATGCCGCACATGGCCACGGATTCTATGGACCCGCTCGTGCCCATGCCACAGCCGGCCCGTTCGCCACAGCGCCACGGGAGTCCATCCCGCCGAATAGAGAGAAAAAGGGCACCGCAAGCGCTTGACGCGCCGACGCGGGATAGCTTATCGTGCTCCAGCGTGTCCCGTGTCTACAGGAGAAGCCCAAATGGGTCAACAGAAGCGTTCCTTTCGGCGTCGCGACTTTCTGAAGGGTACCGTCGCCGCGGGCGCCGCCGTCGGCTTTCCGTATTACGTGCCTTCGGGGGTGCTGGCCCAGCCCGGCCGGCCCGGCGCCAATGAGTGCATCACCGTCGGCTTCATCGGCGTGGGCGGGCGCGGACGCGGGCTCATGCACGAGATGCTCGGCGGGCTGTGCAAGAAAGGGCAGGCCCGCGTGGTCGCGGTCTGCGACGTGGACGAAAAGCGCCTGGCCACCGCCGCACGGGAGGCCGGCCCCGAAACCGACGCCTATCGCGACTACCGCTACCTCCTGGAGCGCAAGGACATCGTCGCGGTGGTCAACGGCACGCCCGACCACTGGCACGCCGTCCAGACCGTGCACGCCGCCCAGACCGGCAAGCACGTCTACGTCGAGAAGCCGGCCTGCTGCACGATCGAGGAAGGCAAGGCCATGGTCGCCGCCGGACGCGACAACAAGGTATCCATCCAGGTCGGTTCGCAGGGCCGGTCGCAGCCGGAGGCCTATCTGGCCCACCGCTATCTGGTCAATGGCATGATCGGGCGGGTCAATCACGTCGAGTGCTTCCATTACCCCAGCCCGATTGATGACAAGCCCGTGCCCGACAGCGACCCGCCGCCGGACCTGGACTGGGATTTCTGGCTTGGCCCGCTGCCGTGGCGGCCTTACAACGCCCGCTACCTGCCGGGCACGTTCCGCTGGCTGCTCGAGTCGGGCGGAGGGCAGATCCGCGACCGCGGCGCCCACGTGATGAGCTGTGCCATGTGGTGGATGGGCGCCGACGGCACCGGCCCGGTGACGGTCGAGGCCACCGGCACGTCGCCGCCCAAGGGTTTGTGGGACGCGGCCGTCAACATGCACGTCACCTACACGTTCAAGAACCCCGACTGGGTCATGACCTGGACCCAGGCCCCCGATGCCGGCCCGCGCGGCGAGCCGCGCAAAGCCGGCGAGGACAAGATCACCCGCGACGGGTACGGGGCCATCTACCACGGCGACAAGGGCACCATGACCCACTGGGGCGGCGACGGGGGGACATGGGTGGAGCGCAAGGTCCGCGAGTGGGTGCCGCCGGCCGGCGCCAAGGACGTCTACAAGAGCCCCGGCCACTACGAGGACTGGTTCGAGGGCATCAAGACCGGCAAGAAGACCATCATGAACATCGAGGCCGCCGTGGGCGTGGCCAACCTGACCATCCTGGGCAACCTCTCGTTCATTCTCGGCCGGAAGCTGAAGTGGAACCAGGCCAAGCAGGAGATCGAGGGCGACGAGGAGGCCCGGCGGATGATGAGCCGCCCGCAGCGATATCCGTACGTGCTGTAGGTACGCCGTATTGGGCGGCTGGCCGGCAGCGCCGGCCGCGCAGAATCATGACTGGCCGGCGGACCGCGCCGGACACCTGTCGAAGCGGAAACATGCCATGAATACCGAACAACTCATATCGGCGATCAAGGGCAAAGACGAGGCGGCCCGGGCCCAGGCCTGGATGAACGCCGGACCGGTCGGCGTGGAAGCGGTGGCGCCTCTGACCGAGGTCATGGCCAGCACCGACACGGAGACGCGCCGGGCGGCCACGCGGGCCTTGTGGAAGATCGTCCGCCACGCGGGCCGTCCGGGCGCCGAGCAAGAGGCCGCCGCGGTCAGCGCCAAGCTCATCGCCGTGCTCGAGGCCGGTCCGCCCGCCGGCGTGGCCCGCGAGATCGCCTGGATGCTCTCGGAGATCGCCGGCGACGAGGCCACCGCCCCGCTCGGCAGGCTGCTCAAGTCCACCGAGCTCCGCGAGCACGCCCGGGCCGCGTTGCAGCGCATTCCCGGGGCCAAGTCGCTGGGCGTGCTCGAGGCGGCGCTGACTTCAGCGCCGCCCGAGTATCAGCCGGCCATCGCCGTCTCGCTGCGCTGCCGGGGCGTGGACGTGCCCGACGTGCGCAACGACAAGCTCAAGCCCACCCGCCAGACCACGGTACGAAAAGGCGGCAAGTGAACCCGTCGGCCGTGTAAGAACCCCGTCGTCTTCCGCGAATATCGCTGAAGGCCCGCGGCACCGCGCGCGCCGCGGGCGATCCGGCCCTGGCGAGGCAGTCCCATGATCAGCCGATCACTTCTGGCGTTGGCCGCGGGGTGTTTGGTTTCGCTGGCTCGCGGTCAGCCGGCGTCCGCGCCCCAGACCCGGCCCGGATCCGGGCCGACCGAGCCGGGCATGGGCGTATTTCTGGCCCGCAGCGAGGATGGCCGGACGTTTCGAGCCACCGGCGAAGCCCTGATGCTGGGCGCGGGCTCGCCGGAGCTGATCCGCCTGCCCGGCGGCGATCTGCTTGCGATGGTTGAGGTCGAGGAGACGCCGGCGACCGCCGCGCCGCCCGGTACGGCGCCGGCGTGCCGCTTGTGCGTCAGCCGGTCGGCGGACGGCGGGCGGACCTGGACGGCGATCCGGCCGATCCGACTCCAGGGCCGAAAGGACGCGGCGCCGACCGGGGGTGGCGCGCTCGTCTCCATATCTGATAAAGCGGTGATTTTATATTATATGGTCCGGTCCGCGCCGCGCCCGCCGGTCGATCGCGAGCCCGCGGCGGCGACCGGCGCGGTCCTGCGAGCGGTCACGCGCAACGGGCTCGACTACGAGCTGGACGGGGATTTCAGGCTCGAAGGCCGGCTGACGCCGCAGAGCCGGCTGGTGGCGGCGCCGGCGGCGGGGCGCATCCATCTGCTCATCGTGAATCCGCCGGCCCGGCCCGGTGGGCGCGACGCGGAGGCGGCGCACTTCCTCTCGACCGACGGCCGGCGGTTCGAGCCGGCCCCGGACGCGCCCCGACCGGCCTTCCACGAACTGCTCGACCTCGAATCGACCCATGACGGCCTGCGCGCGTTTGTGCCCTCGCCGGCGGGCCTGCGCTCGCTGATCTCGCGCGACGCCCTGCGCTGGCGGGCCGAGGCGGGCCTCCGCATGGCCGGCGCGGTTCCGGCCGCGGCCGTCGTCGAATTGGAAGACCGCACGCACCTGATGCTGTTTTCAGCGCTCGTCGATGAGCCGGCCCGTCGTTTGCCGCAACTGGCCGCCGTCAAGGATGCCGGCGCAGTCGGTGATACCGCCCCTGCCGGCAAGGTGGACGCGTCGTCCAACGCGGCCGGCACTGCCTCGGGCGCCGCGGAAAACGGAGCCACGACCGTGCAGCCGCAGGCGCGGCAGGCCGGCGATGACGCGGCCGAAACCTGGCCGCCCTTCGGCCCGGCGGCGAGTGCGGCCGAGGCCTCGGGCGCCTTGGCCGACACGGTCGGCGGATCATCCGGCCTGACCCCGGAAACCGACGA
>JABRVU010000032.1:0-4309 GCA_039961895.1 Phycisphaerae bacterium
TGCCGGCGGTGGGGTCGATGATGCCGTAACCGTTGTTACCGGCGACGGACGGCGTGCTGCCGAAGCCGGCCACCAGCCGGGTCGAAGCGCCGCTGCCGACGGCGGCCAGCGTGTCGCCCAGGCGCGCGCCCGACAGCAGCGTCGTGGTGTTCAAGACCTCGACCGGCGCGGAGGATTCATCGGCCCAGCGATAGACCTTGTACGGGGTGGTGGCCATGTTGATGGTCAGGTTGGCTACGTAGATGGCCCCGTCGCCGCCGACGGCGGCCATGTTCACCGCGAACGTCCCGCCGGAAATGCCGGTGGTGTTCAGCGAGCCGAGGTCGGCCCCGGTGGCCTTGTCGAGGATGCGGACGTTGTTCCCGCCGCTGCGGCTGACCAGGTAGAGATGGTTGTTGCCGAAGGCCAGGCCGCGCTCATTATTGGCGGTTCCCAGGAACGTGTAGCCGCCCTCGCCGGGCGCCAGCCACCCGTCTCCGCCGCCGAACGTGGCCAACGGCACCATGGTGGTCACGGCCCATGCCGGGGAAGAAACCCAGGCCGTCGCGATCACGGTAAGCAGGATTGACTTCTTCATCGCACCCTCCTCCAGGAGCACAGAAAGCGTCTGAAATGGACAGACATGAGGCTCAGAATGCAAGCCCTGAGCCCGCGGGTCAGACCGCAACTATAACCGATCGCCCGGCCGGATGCAAGCGGATTGACACGGCCGTCCACTGGGCGGTACGATAGAAACCGTACCCGTGAGCGAAGTTGTTGCGGTACACGTCACCGGTCCCGTGTTTTCAAGCCGCGGACGGCGGGGCGACGCCCTTGATGTCTCCGCAATCCCCGCGACTTCGCGTCCGCCGCCGGGAGGGAGCATGCCATCGCGCCAGGGGGATGGTTCCCCGAGCAGACGCTGGACCCGCCCCGTCCGGGCGCAGCCCCCGCCGGCGATGAGCGGCTTTACGCTCATCGAGGTCCTGGTGGTGGTGGCCATCATCGCCCTGCTGATTGCGATTCTGCTGCCGTCGATGGAACGGGCCCGCCAGCAGGCCCGCGCCACGGTCTGCATGAGCAACCTGAAGCAGTTCGCGGCGGCGTTCGTTTTCTACGGCCAGGACCACCGCCAGAACCCGCCGCCCAACCGTTTGCGGGCCTACCCCGGGGCGCCGGTGTACGGCACGCCGCCGGACTATAAAGACAGCGACTGGTGGTATTATCGGCACATGGTGGCGCGGTACATCCCGCCCGACAAGCTGACCGCCACCAACTCGGCCCTGTTCGGGGTGTTCGGCTGCCCCTCGGACCCCAAGACCGCCGGGCGCAGCTACTCGATGAACGTCTTCGCGAGCAACTATCCGCTCGACCCCCCCGCCAACACCGCCACGCCCTATGGACCGGCGGAGATGACCCCCTTCAACCCCTTCAAGCTCAAGGCCGGGTATCGCTTCATGCTGCTGGGTGAGTCGCAGGCCGACCATGAGGACAGTCGTCATCGCGGAGTCTGGGCCACCGATTACGTGATCGGGCTCAATGGACCGACTTACGCCCGGTTCAAGGACATCGATTTCGAGAAGCACAAGGGCCGCGTCCATTTCCTGCTGGCCGATCTGAACGTCGCGTCGCTGCGCAAGGACGGCGTGGTCCGGCGAGACCCGACCGACCCGAGCCGGCGCCTCTCGGCGCTGACCGTGCTGTGGGCCCCGCAGGACGCGCGTTTCAACGTGGCCATGCCGGAGTGAAACTCTTCCCGAGGAGGTCAGAAGCCATGCCGAGCGTACTCCGTTCGTCCCGCCGGTTGCCGTCCGTGGGGGTCGGCTTTTCACTTGTCCTGTTGTCGGCCGTTCAAGCCGTCCGGGCCGACTTCACGCTGATCCACAACATCGACCTGGGCCCCTACCTGGCCGACGCGGGCAACAACCCGTTCTCGGTCACGTTCGACGGGGCGGCCTACGCCTTCATTGGCGGCTACAACAACAGCAACGCCGTCCGCCAGATCGGAATCCTGAAGATCAACATCAGCAACCCGGCGGACAACACCGTCCTGACGGCGGCGCATCAGACCGTGGACAACAACCGGTTTTACCACGGCATCGTCTATCACAACGGCATCCTCTACGCGATGCTGGACCGGCCTCAGGGAACGATCGCCACCACCAACCTGCGGGCCATCGACGTGGCCACCGGCGGGCTGCTGGAGAGCTTCGACGGCGACGACACGCTCAACCCCGGCAACGGCGTCGTGAAGCAGCCGGCCGGCATCAGCGGCACGCAACACCCGACCGGCGGGCTGGCCTACGACCCCGGTTGGAACGGCTCGGACAAGGGTCTGGCCTTTTTCGTGCTGGGTTCCGGCCGGCGGTTGATGGTGGACGCCGTCACCGGCGCGACGCTCTACAACACCGCCACGGGCATGATCGTCTTCGGGGCGGGGTTCCCCGACGGCACCACCTGGCGCGACGTGGTCTTCGACGCCAACGGCGACGTGTATCAGCGCCGCAGCAATCAGGTTCAGCGGGCCATCCGCAGCGGCGGCAACACGATCTCGAGCGTCGAGGCTTTGACCGATGCGCTGACCGAAACCGGCGCTCCTCTGGCCGACCCGGGCGACGGCAAACCCATCGCCCTGTGGAGGGCGGGGGTGGCCGTCGGCCAGAACCTGGCCCTGCTCAAGGCCGGTGGCGGCGCCGGGCCTGACGACCTGATCATCTTCAACGACCGGATCAACCCGCCCTCGTCCGGCTCGTTCGCCGAGCGGATCAAGATCATGCGCAAGGACGGCAGCCTGCCGCCGAACCCGCCGAAGTTTCTGCGGCCGGACGCCACGCCGATCAACGCCGACGACACGCCCGACAGCCTCACGACCATCTATGACTTCCATTACGACGAACTCAACGACCTGCTGCTGATCCTCGATTTCTCCAACCGGCGCCTGTACGTGTTCCAGGGGCCGCAGACCCCGGCGGCCTGCTGCCTGCCCGACGGGGCCTGCGAAGTGCTGACCAAGCTGGAATGTTCGAGCCGTTCGGGCGTCTTCAACGACGGCCTGGCCTGCGAACAGGTGTCCTGCCCCAAGCCGTGCCCCGACCCGTTCGCGGACGAGGACGGCGACGGCGACGTGGATCAGAAGGATTTCGGGGCGCTTCAGGCCTGTTTCACCGGCGCCGCCGGGCCGCGGAGCGAAGCCTGCAAGTGCTTCGACCGCGACGGCGACCTGCTCATCGACTCAGACGACCTCTTCGGCCCGCACAACACCTTCACGGCCTGCCAGAGCGGGCCGGACATCCCGGCGGATAAGACCTGTGACGATTGAGTCCGCCCGGCGGGCGCGGCGGCTCACATCTCCGGCGGCAGTCGTTCGATCTGGGCGGCGGTGAAGACCGGGCCTTCCTTGCAGACGTAGACCGGGCCGACGTTGCAGCGCCCGCACTTGCCCAGGCCGCATTTCATGCGGTTTTCGAGCGTGGTGTAGACGCCCTCGGAGCGGAAGCCGAGCTTCTTGAGGCTGGCCAGCGTGAACCGGATCATGACCGGAGGTCCGCAGAGCACGGCGATGGTGTTGTCAGGCCGCGGCCTGACGGCCTCGACGAGCTGGGGCACGAAGCCGGTGTAGCGGCGGTGGTTGGGGTCGAGCGTGGTGGCGGCGGGGTCCTTGAAGTTCAGCGGCCACCAGCCTTCTTCGGCCGGCTGGTCGGAAAGCCCACCGGGGCCGGCCTTCCAATCCACGCACAGCCACAGGTTCACGTCCGGCCGCGCTTCCCATTCAGCCAACTCGTCCTTGTAGACGTGGTCGGTCCAGGTCCGGGCGCCGTAGATGATGGTCACCTGGCCGTAATCACCGCGCTGATCGAGACAGTATTGGATCACGCTGCGCATGGGCGGCAGGGCGATCCCGCCGGCGATGAAGAGCAGGTCTCTGCCCTTCCAGGCTTCGACGGGGAAGGAATTGCCGTAGGGCCCGCGGAAGCCCATCACGTCGCCGACCCCCAGCCGGCGAAGGGCCTTGGTCACCCGCCCGGCCTGGCGGAAGGTGCACTCGATGTAGCCTTTGCGCGTGGCGGCGCTGGCGATGCAGAACGTGGATTCGCCCTCGCCCAAGGCGCTGTACAGCCCGAACTGCCCGACGCGGAAGCTGAAGGCCTCCCCTTCGCGCGGATCGAGGAACTCGAGGCGCAGCGTGCGCACGTCGGGGGTCTCATCGCGCAGGGCGGCGATCTTCATGAGATAGGGGCGGTAAAGGTTCGAAGGAGCGAGGTGCTCCGCGCTCGGCCGGGCCGAGTCGACGGGCAGCGGAAAGCCGGCGACCCCGGCCGCGCCCCCAACC